>CAYGMF010000008.1:0-18108 GCA_964351075.1 uncultured bacterium | reverse complement strand
AGCTTCCACAGCTATAGGAACCTCTTTTTGCGTAGAATTAACTTCTTTGGCAACTTTGGGAGCTTCTATAGCTTTCTGCTCGTGTTCTACCGCATCTTGCAGCATGTAGGAGATGGAATCGGCAATCAAAGGGAGGGCCCCTACGATAAGGCCTAGAGAAACTAGAAAAGTAACTTTAGCTTTTGATAAATACATAATGACAGATCCGTTTTAAAACAAATATATTTTTCTAGATCTATCATATTAATAATTATTAAGTAAACTTTTTTTTGAAATTAACTACCACTTCTTTAAAGTTAAAATCATTTCTTCTTCAAAAAGTTTGGGATCATGAGCTAGATTAAATGGAGCTCGGTAAGTTTTGATTTCACCTTTTTCACGCCGCTCTGCTTTAAGTACAGGCCTCTTATATCCCAAGGAAATGAAGCGATTGGCTCCTGCATAAACTTTCACGCGCGTTAAATGGTAGAGCCAGGCGAAAGGTTCGGGATATGGTCCAAAACGATCGACCACTTCTTCCTCAATTTTTTGAAGCTCATCAAAAGAGTAGGCTTCTCCCAGTCTTTGATAGAGCTCCATTCGAAGAGACAAGTCTGAGATGTACTCTTCAGGTATTTGATAATTGAGAGGAAACTCTAGTTTTGTCTCAATCATAACCTTAGGAGCTTTGCCTTGCATCGATAAAATGGTTCGTTTTAAGAGCTTACAGTAGAGGTGAAAGCCTATTGCTGAGATTTGTCCACTTTGAGAAGTTCCCAGAATGTCTCCCGCTCCCCTAATTTCTAAGTCTCGCATCGCAACTTTCATGCCACCCCCATAGCCGCTATTCTCAACGAGGGCTTTGAGCCTTTTATCCGCTAGCTCTACAAGAACTTTATTTTTGGGGACTAAAAAGTAAGCATAAGCCTTTTTATTCCAACGTCCTACTCTCCCTCTTAACTGGTAGAGGTCGGCCATTCCAAAGCGATCAGCTCTATCAATCAAAATAGTATTGGCTTCAGGGATGTCAATTCCATTTTCAACAATAGTCGTGGCTATTAATACATTTGCTTCTTTGTTTTTGAAGCTATGAAATACATAATCAAGCTCATCAGCTTCCATCTGTCCATGTCCCACAACCATTTTAATTTGAGGAACAAGTTTCTTGATTGAATTCGCAAATTCATAAATGGACTGCACTCTATTATGGATAATATAAACTTGTCCATCTCTTGCAAGCTCTCTTTGAATCGCTTGTTTAATGATATTGTGATCAAATTCAACAAGGTGCGTTTTAATTGGAAGGCGATCTTGAGGAGGTGAGTTAATTAACGAAATGTCTCTAGCTCCGACAAGGGACATGTAGAGGGTCCTTGGAATAGGGGTAGCTGACAAGGTGAGGCAATCGACTCCAATTTTCAATGCTTTTAGATGTTCTTTAGCTTTCACTCCAAAGCGCTGCTCTTCATCTACAATGACAAGTCCAAGGTCTTTAAAAGTGACATCCTTTCCGATGACTCTATGTGTTCCAATGACAATATCAATAGAGCCTTCTCTGAGACCTTTTAGAGATTCCTTTTGTTTTTGAGGAGAGACAAATCTTGAAAGGAGGGCTATTCGTACAGGGAAGTTTGACATTCTCTCTTTAAAAGTCTCATAGTGCTGCATCGCGAGAACTGTCGTTGGAACAAGGACAGCGACTTGCCTTCCGCCCTCTACTGCAACTTTAAATGCAGCTCTCATAGCAACTTCTGTTTTCCCGTAGCCCACATCTCCACAAATGAGGCGGTCCATAGGCTTTGTAGATAAGAAGTCTTCTTTAATCGACTTGATTGCTTGCGCTTGATCAACGCTCTCAACGTATGGGAATTCTTTTTCAAAGAGCTCTTGATCTTCTCCATCTTCTGGATAAACATGTCCTTCTTTGAGCTCTCTTTGCGCATAGTGCCTTAAAAGCTCAGAGGCATAGTCCATAATGGCGCGTTCAGTCTGCGCTTTAGTGCGCACCCATGCTTTACCCCCAATTTGATGAAGCTTGGGGGTTTCATGTTTAGCACCAATAAATTTCGTAACAAGGTGAGATTGATCTAACGGAACGTAAAGAACAGATTTATTTGCATACTCAAGCTTTAGAAAGTCAGTTTCTACACCTGTATGATTCTTTTGCTTTTGCCACCCTAAGAAACGTGCTATTCCATGTTGCAGGTGCACCACATAACTCCCCTCTTCTAGCTGCATAAATTCCACAGGAGCAGCATGATAAGAGGTTCTTTGCTTCTTACGTTTGATCGTATATTTATGGGTTACTTCACTTGAGGTAATGAAGGCCTGCTTTTCGTTTAGAAGGACAAACCCTTGTGTCCAACAACCTCGCTCAAAGGTAACATTTTTGGGAATCTCTTCATAGACCTCGATCATCTGGTCTTTAAGTGATTTTTCTTCTGCTTCATTTTGACAAAGGTATAAGAGTTTAAAATCTTCATTCTGAATGGAGGGCAACCGTATCAAATAGGCTTGGTCTTGGTCATGAAAGATTTTAGTTTTTGATGAAAAAGAATCGTCTAACTTAGTGAATGGGTGGTCCCACTTAGTGGCTACTACTTTATTCCGTTTTGATAGTTCCTCTTGAAAGAAGATTTTTTGCATAGAATCTATAGACTCTCTAAACCCATCCCAGGTTAGAAGGTGCATGTCTTTTGGTTCTACTCCAGCTATCAGCTCTTTGTACTTAGTAGTGAGCTCATCTGGCCTATCTACAATAACGAGAGTATCGGGTCCTAAATAAGATAGAATAGAATGCTTCTCTTTGCTCTTTTTCAAAAGCTCAAGTTCTTTATTAGGAAAGAGGGTCAAATGCTTGATTTGTTCTACAGACTTTTGACTAACTGGATCAAAAGCCCTAATCGACTCAATTTCATCTCCAAAAAATTCTATTCGATAGGGTTCTGTTTGAGTGCTTGGGAAAATATCTAAGATCCCCCCTCTTAGTGCAAACTGCCCTTTGTCATTTACTAGAGGGACTCGTTCATATCCAAGCTTCATTAACTTTTCTAAGAGGCTATCAAAGGAAAGTTCTTCCCCTACCTTAAAATTTAAGTGGAGTTTCTTAAAAAGCTCCTTTGAGATCAATGGCGTGAGGATAGCTGAGAGGTTTGCTATTACAAATGAATGCTGAGAGTCGTTAGCTAAGTGACTTAAGATTGTTGCTCGCTCTCCTACAATATCTGGGCTCGGCTCTGTATTTTCTCCTGGGAGAGTCTCCCAAGCAGGCCATTCCAAAATTGGAGCTGTTGTAAAGTTTGGAAGATCAACTAAAAGACGGTCTTCTTCATTACTAGAAGTGATGTAGAGTACATTTTTTTTTGTAAATCGATGTGCTAAAGCTGCTAAAAGAGCTTTAGGGGTCACCCAAAGATTTTCAATCGAAAGGTCTTGATTCTCAAGGATTGCTTTTTCAAAAGGGAGCAGCGATGGATTTTTAAGAAGCCTTTCTAACACCATTTTTCAAGAGTACTCTTTGCTTTTTCAAAGACTAAAGGAATGTTTTTTGGAGAAGTTCCACCTGCTTGGGCAAAAAGCTCTTTACCGCCTCCTTTTCCTTGAATAGGTTCTACAATTGCTTGCAAGATATCTTTAGCACAGAATTTTTCTTTTTTAAGATCTTCTGAAAGAGTGACTACTAAGGCTACATTCTCCCCTTCATGAGCAGCAAGTACCGAGATTGTTCCCTTTGACTTCTTGGAAAGTTGAAGGGCAAAGTCTCGAAGGTCCTCTTTAGGAAGGTCAAGGTGCTTGCAGATCAAAGAAAAGGATCCAACTTCTTCTTTACTTGCAATGAGCTGTTCAATCACCTGCAAGTTTCTAGCTTGGGAAAGTTGACGATTATGCTCCACTAGATTCTTATGATCAAAAATAAGTTGAGAGAGCTTTTCAGAGAGTTTTAGGGCGGTTGTTTTTAAAGCCTGAGAGAGTTTGTCTAAGAGGTTCTCTTGCTCCCTACAGTAAAGCTCTGCTTCGTGTCCAGTGGCAGCTTCTATACGACGAACGCCTGCTGCAATACTTCCCTCTTTTAGAATTCTAAAAAGGCCGATATTTCCAGCTCTATCAGTGTGCGTGCCTCCACAAAGTTCTTTAGAAAAATCAATATCAATCACACGAACGAGATCGCCATATTTTTCTCCAAAGAGTTGTTTAATGTCTCCTCGCTCTTGAACAGCTTGGTAGGGTAGCTCATACGATTGAACTTCTTTGTTCTCTCTTATCTTGCTATTTACTAAATCTTCTATCTGATGAAGATGAAGAGATGTAAGTCCTTTATGATGGGAGAAGTCAAATCGGATTCGATCAGGCCCTACAAAAGATCCTGCTTGTTTAACATGCTCCCCTAAAACGTGAGATAAAGCCCAGTGTAGTAAGTGGGTAGCTGTATGGTTTGCTTCAATTTTTTGACGTCTTGTTACATCTATTTGGGCAGTTAGGGTCTCCCCTACTTTAAGGGTCCCTTTTTTCAGTTCACCTAGGTGAGCTACAAGCCCTGTATAAGGAGAGTTGGTATCCGTGACATCAAAGTGAGTAGAGTTTTCTTCAAAAAGGGTTCCTCTGTCCCCTAATTGGCCCCCCATTTCTGCATAGAAGGGTGTCCTATCTAAAAAAACAATACCCTTTTCATTTTCAGAAAGCTGATCAACCCATTCTCCTTCTTTAAGAAGGCCGAGAACTTTAGCTTGAACTTTGTGAACCTCATAACCACAAAATTCACTTTTTTTAGAGCGTTCCAAAAATTCTTTGTATAAGCCTTCAGAGACTTTTTGAGTCACTTCTACTTTAGCTTTTTTAGAGGTTTCTTTAGCCTTTTTCTCAAGCGCTTGATAGCGCTCTAAATCTATAGTTAAGCTTGTGTCTTTTGCCATCAGTTGAATTTCTTCTAGAGGAAGGCCATAGGTGTCTTTTAGTTTAAAGGCATCATCTCCAGTAATAAGCTGCTCTTTTGAAGCTTGCGCTTTTTTCATAACACTGCCTAAAAGGTTACCCCCTCTTTTGAGAGTCCGGATAAAAGCTTCTTCTTCTGTATGTAAGATCTCTAAGATTCTATTTTGAGAGACTTTAAGTTCTGGAAAATCATCCTGCATAAGCTCTACAAGCTTTGGGAGAATTTTTCCAAGAAAAGGGGTATTTGCTCCTAAGAGCCTTCCATATCTAACAGCCCGTCTCAATACCTTTCTAAGGACATAGCCTCTATCTAAGTTACTTGGTTGTACTCCATCTGCTATAGCAAAAGAGAGTGTTCGCAAGTGATCTACAATCACATGAAAGGCAGCCTTTCTCTCATTATTTTGATCTTTATAGCGAAGGTCAAAAATCGGCTCGCACTCTTGAATTAAACTCATTAAAAGATCTGTTTCAAAGATATTGTCAACGCCCATCATCAGGCTGATGACTCTCTCTAGCCCAGCTCCGGTGTCTACACATGGCGTAGGCAGTGGATGTAAAATACCTTTATGGTCTTTATCGTACTGCATGAAGACTAAGTTCCAAAATTCAAAATAGCGCTCTCCAAAAGTATCTTCTGCAGGTGATAGAGCTTTTCCAAACTTTTCCCCTTTGTCATAGAAGAGCTCAGTGCATGGTCCACAAAGGCCATATTCTCCCATAGACCAAAAGTTGTCATCGGTAGAAATTCTGACAATGCGCGACTCTGGAAGGTGTTTTTTCCAAAGTTCAAAGGCTTCTTCATCGTCATGGTAAACAGTGACCCAGAGTTTATCTAAATCAAATTTGAAAATATTGAGTGTTACTTCCCATGCAAAGTCTATAGCTTCTTTTTTAAAGTAGTCTCCAAAGGAGAAGTTTCCTAGCATTTCAAAAAAGGTCAAGTGCCTTGTAGTGTGCCCTACGTTTTCTAAGTCGTTATGCTTGCCTCCTACTCGGATACATTTTTGACTAGTAACAGCTCTTGGACTTTGAGGCTCTTCTTTCCCTAAAAAGTAGCTCTTGAATTGGTTCATTCCAGCATTATTAAATAAAAGAGTAGGATCTTGATGGGGAATAACGGACGAAGAGGGCAAATGGCGGTGAGCCTTCTTAGTAAAATATTCAATGAATTGACGGCGAATTTTTGTAGAGAGCATCATAACTGCATGAAGTTAATTTTGAAATCCTGGCAGGATAACAAAATGAGTATTTTGATGAAAGTCTCTCTTCATCATCAACTAAATATTTAAAGAAGAGCTTCCTTCCTAATCACATGAGTTTGGTGAATGGCAGCTAGGATCGGAACAGCCGCACGGCAGACAAAAACTACCTAGACACCAGTCTACAAATAAAGTCGTTCTTCCTGAAATGGGATGTAAAGGTTGTACCCCATCTGCTTTGATTGTGAATAATAGTTGATTTCCAATCACTTCCAGACTTAATAAAGTCACAGTTTGCACATCTTGATTGATTACGACTGCAGCATTTGGAGGATCGTCAGCAAAGGAGTTGACACCCTTATTCCAAGAATTAGCGAACCATTGCCCTGTTGAAGTTTTGGCTATGTGATAGGGACTCACAGAAAATGCTATCACTTTATCAATATTCATAGAATTGATCATGAGTTGGTAATGTCCATTCTGGGCCTGCTTGATGCTACCAGAGTCAGCCAGAAGAACAAATGTATATTTTTTCTGATCAGAGGGTGATAGCGCTCCTTGAGTAGGGGTATTGGTGTTTTGCTTAGGCTTAGCAAACTGACCTGTTAATCCATTATTGCAGCTCACTGTTGTAGCTAAAAGGGCTAAGGCTATCAAGAGATTCTTAAACATGTCCACCTTTCCTACTTTTAATTAGTTCTCCATTCTTTTACGCAACTCAGGAATAAAAGTAAAAAAAAATTAAGAAGAGTCTTTTTAATTCAGAATATCCTTAGGAGATAAGTAAAATTTAAAGTTCCCCTTGCCAAAGTTGAGCTCCTTCTCAAAATCTAATACAACCAGAGCACTTCGATCAAATTTAAACGGTTTGAAATCTTGCATCAAGTGCGTTGCTAGAAGTGCAAGGGTTGGCTCATGTCCAACAAGCAAGGTGTTTTGAGACTTACTTTTTAAGATATTTTTTAAAACGGTGTAGGAGTCAAAAACTTCTCCGAGCGCGGCTTCTTCTTTAAAAGAAGCTTTTGGAAAACTTTCAAAGACAAGCTCTGCAGATTCTTTGGCTCTTTTTAATGGAGAATAGTGAATACCGTCTATCGTAATTTTTTGATCTTTTAGATACTTTCCCATGAGTTTATGGATCTTTTTTCCTTCATCAGTCAAAGGCTTATGCCCATCTTCTCCTTTAAAAGTATCATCTGCTATTCCGTGTCTCATTAAAATGAGCCGATGCATGTTCTTACCTCCTTTCCCTATTCCTTTTTGTAGACGATGTATTCATTTACTACTAGATCAAAAAGAAATCTAAGTCAATGTTTTTTCTTTGCTTCATTTTTAGAACATCTTATGATAGCTTAAATTTTTTCATAGAACTTAATAGGAAAATTACAAATGGACGCTGAACATAAACAAATTCTTCAAAAAGTAGCAAATACAGTACGGATACTCTCAATGGATGCCGTTCAAAAAGCAAATTCAGGGCACCCTGGTCTTCCTTTAGGCTGCGCTGAAATAGGCGCCTATCTTTGGGGCCATCAGATGCGCTACAACTCCAAAGACTCTAAGTGGCTCAACAGAGATCGATTTGTTTTATCAGCAGGGCATGGTTGCATGCTTCAGTATTCTCTTTTACATTTATCAGGCTATAAGGTTTCATTAGATGACCTTAAAAACTTCAGGCAAGACGGCTCTAAGACACCGGGTCACCCTGAGTATGGCCACACCGATGGAATTGAAGTAACCACAGGTCCGTTAGGTCAAGGGGTTGCCAATGCTGTAGGATTGGCGCTTGGATTCAAGCTTCTCTCTGAAAAGTTCAATACAAACAAGGAACAGATTTTAGATAATAAAATTTTCTGTTTGGCAGGAGACGGGTGCATTATGGAGGGTATTTCTTCAGAAGCCTCTAGTTTTGCTGGGCACCTTGGACTTAATAATTTAATTCTGATGTATGACTCTAATCATATATGTCTAGATGGGCCTTTGAATGAATGTTGTTCAGAAGAAACAAAGCTTCGCTATCAGTCTTACGGTTTTGAGGTCTACGAAGTAGATGGTTATGATTTTGATGCCATGGACGAAGTTTTTTCTGAGCTTAGAAAGAATCAAAAGAAGCCTGCATTAGTAATATTCCATACAATTATTGGAAAGGGATCTCCCCACAAGGCAGGCTCTCATACAGCCCATGGTTCTCCTCTTGGTCCTGATGAAGTAAAGGCAACCAAAGAAGCTCTTGGCTTACCTTTAGAAGAGTTTTATATCCCACAAGCTGTTATTTCCTTTTTTGAGAATCATAGAGAAAAGCTAAAGAAACAATATGACCTGTGGAAAGAGAGTTTTGATGCCTGGGCTAAAACAAGCTCCAAGCTCTATCAAGACTTTGAAGCTATGGCCAGTAAACGCCTTCCAGATGATTTAGAGAGCAAGTTAAAAGCTCTTGAGATTGAAGACCCAATGGCAGGTCGTTCGGCTTCTCAAGCAGTGATTGGATTACTTGCAGACCTTCTTCCTCAGCTTTATGGAGGGTCTGCTGACCTTTCTGGTTCTGATAAGACAATGATCAAACAGTTCCCAATTGTGACGCCCGCAAACTTTAGTGGACGCAATATGAAATATGGAGTACGTGAATTTGCAATGGCAGCTATGAGTGCTGGTCTTTTTGCAACAGGTTTAATGACTCCTTTTTGCGGGACTTTCTTTACTTTTTCAGATTATATGAGAAATGCAATTAGATTGGCAGCGCTCTCCAAATATCAAGTGATTTATCAATTTACCCACGATTCGATTTTCTTGGGAGAAGATGGCCCAACACACCAACCTGTAGAGCATCTTATGTCATTAAGAGCTATGCCAAACCTACACTTGTATAGACCAGCTGATACCAATGAAACTAAAATGTGTTGGCTTGCAGCTCTTAAATATGTAGGGCCATCCGCTATTATTCTAACGAGACAAAAACTGGCGAATCTTCCTCACACTGAAGTAGATTTCAAAGAAGGTGTAGGTAGAGGCGGCTACATTATTATTAAGGAAGAGAAAGAGAAACCAGATGTAACATTTTTTGCAACAGGCTCAGAAGTTTCTTTAGCGGTAGACTCTGCTAACCAACTTAAAACGCTAGGCAAAAGCGTACGTGTTGTTTCTATGCCTTGTTGGGAGCTCTTTGAAAACCAAGATGAAGCTTATCGTGAAAGCGTTGTTGGAGGAGACTTGGGTGTACGCGTTTCAGTTGAAGCAGGCGTTGATCTTGGCTGGTACAAATACATTGGTAGAGAAGGCATTGCCATTTGCATGGAATCGTTTGGAGCATCTGCTCCAGCGTCAGTCCTTGGACCTGAGTTTGGATTTACAGCAGATCAAATTGTAGAACGCATTTTAAATGGATAGTTTACTTTTAAAAGCGCTACATTGTCAAAAGACAGAAAGGCCTCCAGTTTGGCTGATGCGCCAAGCTGGTCGTTATATGAAAGAGTACCGCGCTTTAAAAGAGCGCTACACTTTTTTAGATCTCTGTCAAAGTCCTGAGCTTGCAACACAAGTAACTCTTCTACCAATTGAAACGTTTCAACCAGATGCAGCTATTTTATTTGCTGATATTTTGTTAATTTTGCAGACGTTAGGGTTCTCGCTACGTTTTGGAAAGGATCAAGGTCCTTTGATTGATACTATGGGACTTTTAGATTCTCTTCTTAAAATAGAACCCACACCCGTAGAAGAGTCTTTAGGATACATTGCCCACACTATTCAAAACCTTAAAAAACAGCTCTCTATTCCCCTCCTTGGTTTTTGTGGAGCCCCTTTTACTCTGGCGACTTACGTCATTGAAGGAAGAAGCTCTGTTGATTTTAAGCTTACAAAAGATTGGCTTTATCATAAGCCAGATCTTTTTCATCACTTGCTTGACTTGCTTACGAACCAAACTATTGACTATTTAAATATGCAGATAAAGGCTGGAGTCGATGCCCTTCAAATCTTTGACTCATGGGCTGGTTTCTTCTCTTATCCTCAGATACAACAGTTTTCACTCCCCTATCTAAAAAGGATCGTAGATGCTCTAAAACCTAGCGGTATCCCTATCATTCTTTTTGCTAAAGGCTCATGCGCATTAATCGAAGACTTAGCAGCGTTAAAACCTCATGCAATTAGTTTAGACTCTTCTGGAGACTTATTAAAAGTAGCTCAAAGAGTTCCAGCATCTATAGCTCTCCAGGGCAACTTAGATCCAGATCTACTTCGTGCTCCTCTAGAACAGATTGAGAGAGAAGTTCAAAGGCTGTCGAAAGGCATGCAAAATAGGCCGGGCTATATTTTCAACCTAGGCCATGGAATAAGACCCAATACTCCTCCGCGAGCTGTTCAGTGTTTAATCAATGCTGTAAAAAATGTTTCCTACATTTAAAACTCTTTTTTCTTAAATAAATTTTAAGGTAGAGTCCTGCCTTTAATCTTTTATATAAATCTAGTTTATGACTCAGACTTCTAACAACAAAGTTGTTATTTTAGGTGCTGGCATTACAGGGCTTTCACTTGCGTGGCATTTACAAAAGCACGCTTCTGAAAAACTTGACATTACTCTCTTGGAAGCCAGCTCTCGAGTAGGAGGAATGGTCCATACGGACTTCTCTTCCAAAGCTATTTATGAAGTTGGCCCCCACACATTGCGCCTTGCACACCCTTTTCAAGAGACCTGTATGCGCCTTATTGAAGAGGTAGGTTTAAAAGATGAGATTCTTTATGCAAATGCTACAGTGAAAAAGCGCTACATTGGATATGGCGGTCACTTATTCCCCTTTCCTATGCACCCTTTTAAACTGATGTCCTTCAAAAATCTCAGACAAATTGTGCTCCCGCTTTTAAAGGATAGATCTAAGTCTCTTAAAAATTCAAAAGATCCTTCTATTTATGAATTTTTTACTAGCCGCTATAACAGCTACATTACCGACTACTTTGTGGATCCTATGGTTGCAGGTATTTTTGGAGGAGATCTTAAGAAGCTCTCTTTAAAGTCTTGTTTTCCTCTGATAGATCAACTGAAAGAGAAGGACTCGCCCCTACTTTTAGAACTTATAAAGCATAAAAAAAAGTACCCCGCTCAAATGATTTCATTTAAAAGAGGGATTGCATCACTCACTGAACGTATAGCTGAACGGTTAAATGCAAAGATCCTATTAAATGCACCTGTTCAAGCATTGAGATGGTCACCAAAGCCGACTGCTATTCTAAAAGGCATGGCCATTGCATGTGATCATATTTTTTCTTGTTTGCCAGCCACGCCTCTCTATTTGCTTTTAAAAGATGAATTTCTTCAACATGCAAACATTCTTCCTGAAATAAACTGGGTAGGTTTTAAAGTTGTTCATTTAGGTTTTAAAGAACGGTTAAAAATTCCTAAGGGATTTGGTTTTTTAACTCCTAGTTGGAAAAATGAAAAGATAGCAGGAGTTATTTTTGACTCTTCCATTTTTCCTGAGCAAAATACTCTTGAGCACGCAACAAGGTTAACTGTTCTTATTCACGAAAGGTCTCTCCTTTACTCACTTTCTGATGAAAAAGCTATTCAAGGAACTCTAAAGGAACTAGAAAAATATCTAAAATGTGATTTGCACCCTAGCTTTCAAAAATCTCACACGATCCCCAGAGCAATTCCGCAGTACGAAATGGGTCATACTGAAAAGCTCAAACTATTTAGAGAGGAACTCATGGAGAAGCTTCCTCACTTTTCTTTTACAGGAAGTTCGTTTTACGGCACCTCGATTCCTTCTTGCATTCAGCAGGGCCTAGATGAGGCTAATAGATATTTAAATGAAAGAAGCTATACGGCTTGTTGAGTTGTAGCAGGAGCTGTAGGTTGGGGCACATGTTCTTCACTCTCCCCAATGTTGAGAGCTTCATGTTGATCAGATAGAATTGTAAACTCTTTACCAAGGATTCGAACAGCTCCTATCCAGATCACAATCATGCAAATTAGAAAGATTCCTACAATAGGCGCTGAAGCGGCAAAGCTTGCAAAAATCATTAAGAGCCCCTGGTGAATGACAGACCCACCTGATTTACCAAGTCTAGACCCAACCCCATCGATAGCAGCCTTTCCTTTCTTTCTAGACTCTGTAGTCAGTGGGATAAAGGATAACTCTTTAGTGGCATCAAAAAGAGTATATTTACAAGCTCGGCTTGTAACCACCTGAATGGATCCTATAGTACCTGCAAGAACCAGCGGAGTCATTCCTAAATAGCTATGAAGAAATCCTGTCATAGAGCCTCCAAATATTAGACATGCAAAGAATCCAATACTTGTAACTAGCATAATTAAAGGAGTAATGAGTGCGGATTTTGTCCATCCAAAGCGGTTGATAATAACCCCGGAGAAAAAAGCGATTGTGGTAGCGACAATTGCTGTCATAACAGTAATTTGGTTGAGGTAGACGCTAAAATCATTAGGATTTGGGCAAAGTTGCTTAAGTTGGTGCTTCCAAAGAACTTCAACCAAATTGATTACCAAGTTGAATGAGAGAACTAAGATGGCAATGCAAATTAGATATTTCGATTTTGCAAGGTAAGCAAAGTTTTTTCTTAAAGAGAGTTTAAATTTATTTTTTTTGCGTGCCTTATAAAACTTACAATCTTCTAAAACGTTCACGTGAAGCCATCTGAAGAAAGCGAAGATAACTACAGTAGAAAAAGCGATAAGAAGAGTGATGTAGATCAGTGTCTGTTGCCAAGGATCAACTCCAGTAGCACCCATTTTCAAAGGAAGTCTTGAGAGAAAAATACACGATTGACCTGCTGCGATGCCTGAAATATTTATTCCTATTCCAAATAAGGCATAGAAACGTGCCGCCTCTTTAACAGTCGTTGTTTCATTTGCAAACCCCCAAAAGAGAATGGAGAGAACAATACAGCTCCAAAGTTCACACATCACATAAAACAAGGTGAGCGACCAGTAGCGGATCATAGAGATGAACCCCAATGCCCCTTTAGGTAATATCTTTTCTAAGAAGTTTCCAAAAGTATGCAGGTGAAAGAGTTCACAATTAGGATAAATGACAAAAGCGAATAGGACGAAGTAGACAATGAAGAAAGAGACGATGATATAAAAAACGCGTTCCATGCTCTGTTTATTAGAGAGCCAGGAAAACAGCGCTGTCATGATAATTGCCCCGGGTAGCACACACCAAACTTTCACAAAAGGGATAATTTCAGCACCTGAGGACTGACCAGTAACCAAAAGAGCATCTTTGGTATTTCGAAGAATGTTGTAGATGAATCCCACGAAGAAAAAGATGATAATCATGGGGATGAACTTTTTAAGTTCTTGACGCTGGATCGGAATTAGATAAGTTGTGGCTCTCTTAATCCTTCCTAACATGGCCTTTCCTTGGGCCCTGAGCTAGCCTCTTCGAGATCCTGAGAATAACTCGACTTCATTTTGGGGACATAAAATGGCTGCATAAATTTACAGCTGTTCAAGAATCGTTCCATCCTTTGTATTTGGTAAATCCTTCACCAAAATATTTTTAGCATCCTGTATAAAATGATAGCCTAATCATATCAAGAGCTTCCCGATCTTGTCAAGGACTTGAAGGCTAGATTTCAATAACGAATAAAAAAACTAGCCTTTAAAAAACTCTATTGTCAACGATCTAAAGATCAGATAAGGCCTCTATTCCAGGCAAAGAGCCCTTTTCTATATATTCAAGCGATGCTCCCCCTCCAGTCGAAATATAGGTCATACGGTCAGCTAACCCTAGTTTCTTTAAAGCTGCTGTTGAATCTCCTCCCCCTACAATAGTTGTGGCATCTAATTTGGCTAATAGCTGGGCTAATTGCTCTGTCCCTTTTGAAAAAGCGTCTATTTCAGTGACCCCTACAGGACCATTCCAGAAGACCGTTTTAGCGCTTTTGAGTGTCTTTTCATAGAGTTTAAGTGTTTTGGGCCCTATGTCCACTCCTATTTGATCCTCACCTATATGGTCTACTGCAGCGACCTCACTTAAGCTCCCTTCTTTTACTTCTTGAGTCACAACGAGATCAACAGGAAGAATAAGGGGGATCTTTTTGCTTTGACAGTGCTCTAAGATCTCTTTTGCTTTCTCTAAGTAATCGATTTCATTTAGCGATTTTCCAATAGACTTGCCTTCAGCTTTTAAGAAAGTATGGGCCATAGCTCCTCCAATAATCACAGCATCTGCTTTTTCAATAAGACTCTTTACAACTCCTATTTTAGAGGATATTTTAGCACCTCCAACGATTGCTACGAATGGACGCTCTGGATCTAGTAATTTCTTTTTTAGAAAGCGCTCTTCATTTGCAAGAGAAAACCCCATACAGGCTTTTCCGGGGAAGTGAGAGGCCACCTCTGCTGTAGAGGCATGGTTTCTGTGAGCACTTGAAAAGGAATCATTTACAAAGATGTCACTAAAGTAAGAGAGCTGCTCTGAGAAAGATGGGTCTTTCTCAGGATGCTCTTCAGCTTCGTGAAAGCGGGTGTTCTCAAGTAAAAGAACTTCTCCTGGTTTCAATTTTTTTTTCATCTCTTGGACTTCATCTCCTATGCAATCTGGAGCTAGTATGACCTCTTGCCCTAAAAGTTCACTAAGTCTCTCTTTTGTATGCTTAAGGCTAAGCCTCTCCTCTCTTTTTCCTTTTGGCCGCCCGATATGGGACATTAAGATCACAGAGCCACCTTGGTTTAAAATATATTTTAGAGTCGGTATACAAGCCTGAATGCGCGTGTCATCCGTAATTTTTTGATTAGAGTCAAAGGGAGTGTTGAGGTCAGTGCGTACCAGCACCTTTTGTCCTTTTAAAGTAAAATTTTCAATTTTTTTCTTTTCAATTTCCATAATATTTCCTTGAATGGTAAAGATACTTTTAAAGGATTATTTTGGTTAAAATCAAGATTAATACCAAATGACATTTGAATTTAGAAAAAATACTATAGCTTGTTAAAAACGCTCATTTAGGGTATAGTCCTCCTAGGTGATCAACCTTTAAAATACATGCAAGAAAAGCTGAGTGAAAAGTTTGGATTTGTCAGGTCCTTCCTGTGGCCTGTTCATCGAAGTGAGTTTAAAAAGATCATTCCGATGCTTATCATGCTATTCTTAATCTGTTTCAATTACGGAATTCTTCGCTCTATGAAGGACTCCATTTTGATCACAACTTCAGGTGCTAAGGTGCTCCCCTTTATTAAGATTTGGGGTATTTTGCCGATGGCTATCTTTATTACCTACCTTCTCTCAAAGCTTAATAACCGATTCAACTTAGAGCGTGTTTTCTATATAATGACGACAAGCTTCTTGGTCTTTTTTCTGCTCTTCGCATTTGTCATTTACCCTAACCGAGATATTTTACATCCTTATGAGTCCGCTAATTTTTTGGAGCACTTATTACCCAAGGGGCTTTCAGGCCTCATAGCCTTATATAGACATTGGACCCTCTCTTTATTTTATGTTCTCTCAGAGCTTTGGTGTAGTTTTATTTTGAGTACCCTGTTCTGGGGGTTTGCAAATGCTGTAATTCCTGTTAAAGAAGCTAAACGCTACTATGCAGTTTTGGCTATTGGATCCAATTTTGCTGCTCTTGTAGCAGGCCAGGCAGCTAATTTCTTCTCAGGTTTCACCAAAGGTTCTTGGGATGCTACAATTAACTTATTGATACTCGTTGTCTGCCTTTCAGGTATTGTGATTATATTTGTTTTTAGATGGCTAAACCGGAATATTTTTACGCCAGAGCTTCATCCTGAACTACATTCAAAACTAGCGATAAAGAAACGTAAGAAGAAACCTTCTTTAAAAGAGAGTTTTGCTTTTTTATCTAAATCCAAATACTTACTGTACATTGCTATTTTGCTAATCTCTTATAACCTTGCGACTAACCTTTTTGAAATTGTTTGGAAAGACCATCTACACAGGCTTTTGCCTAATCCCCAAGATTTCAATCGCTATATGAATAATGTGACTTCCATGGTAGGTCTTATTTCATTACTTTTGACACTTTGTATCCCTCACATGATCGAGCGTTTTGGATGGACAAAAGTCGCCCTAATCACTCCCGTAATTGTTGCAATCACAGGAATTGGTTTCTTTTCCTTTCTGTTTCTCAATAAAGCTTTTCCAGATCAATTTTTAAGTTTTTCAGCTCTTTCACCTCTTGCGATTGCAGTCTTTTTTGGAGCGACACAGACCTGCCTTAGTAAAGCTGCTAAATACTCAGTATTTGATACAACAAAAGAGATAGCCTTTATCCCTTTAGACCATGAAATCAGGCTTAAAAGTAAGGCTCCTATCGAAGTGTTGGGAGCTCGATTTGGAAAGTTTGGAGGATCCTTTATCTATCAAGCACTCTTGCTTGGGGTTGGCTCTTTGTCCGCCTGTATCCCTATGATCTCAGTTTTACTCGCTTTAGTAATTTCATTTTGGATATCAAGCACACGTAACTTAGGCCGTCTCTTTAATGAAAAAGTAAAAGAGCAGACTGAATCAACCGAGGCGCCGACTCTCTCTGAGGCTAGCGCAAGCTAATTTCTTTAAAAAATAGCGATGTAAAGTTAAGTCATAAAAAATTTCTGGATGAAAGGCGCACCCTATCACATTCCCCTGTTCAACAACTACGGGTTGATTTTGATGGTATGCAAGGACATGAGCTTTTTTTCCTACCTCTACAATCTGTGGGGCTCTAATAAAACATCCTTTAATAAGATGTTCTTGGTTGAGAAGAGTAGCATTCACTTCTGTTTCAAAAGATTCAACTTGTGGGCCGTATGCATTTCTAGAAACGGTGATATCTAAAGCACCAATAGTTGGCATAGAGTCATCTTTAAGACGAGCAGCCAGTAAAATAAGCCCACAACAAGTTCCAAACATCGGCTTTGAGAAAGCCTTTAATTCATTCCAAAATTCAGGCCCCATTAATTTGTGGTGCGTTGTTGACTCCCCGCCTGGAAGTATCAGGGCATCGCAAGAGCGCAACTCCAAAAGTGTGCGAATAGGCTTTGCCTCTACTTCAAGAAGAGCTAAGCAGTCTAGATGCTTTTGAAAAGCGCCCTGAAGGGCTAAAACGCCTATCAACTACCAACCCCTTCTGGCTAACTGTTCTTCTTTTGTAAGGGTGGAAGCTTGTATACCATCCATCCCAGAAGATAGATTTTTAGAGACTTCTGCAAGCATTTTAGGGTCTTGGTAGTGCGTCACTGCTTGAACAATAGCTTTTGCTCTGTTTTCTGGATCGCTGGACTTAAAAATCCCTGAACCAACAAAGACAGTTTCAGCTCCTAGCTGCATCATAAGCGCTGCATCTGCAGGCGTTGCAACTCCACCAGCTGCAAAATTAGGAACAGGGAGTACCCCTGTTTCAGCTACTTGAACAACAAGGTCGTAAGGAGCACCCATAAGCTTCGCTTCATTCATAAGCTCACTAAAATCGAGTCTCGTTAATTTTTTGATATCCCTTTGAACTTCTCTCATGTGTCTAACAGCTTCTACGATATCCCCTGTTCCTGGCTCCCCTTTTGTACGGATCATTGCAGCACCTTCGCCAATTCTTCTTAGTGCTTCTCCTAAGTTTCTGCATCCACAGACAAAAGGAACATTGAAAGCATGTTTTTCGATATGGAAGTGGGCATCTGCCGGCGTTAAGACTTCACTTTCATCGATAAAATCGACACCGATTGCTTGAAGGATTTGGGCTTCTACAAAGTGACCAATGCGGCACTTAGCCATTACAGGAATTGAAACCGTCTTTTGAATTTCCTGGATCATTTCTACAGCAGACATACGCGCTATTTTTCCATCTTTTCTAATATCTGATGGGATACGCTCTAAAGCCATGACAGCTACAGCACCTGCATCTTCAGCAATTTTAGCCTGCTCAGCGTTGGTAACATCCATAATTACTCCGCCTTTGAGCATTTCAGCGAGTCCAACTTTGACCTTAAAGGAGCCTTTTTCCATGATAAAAAACCTTACGTAGTAGAATAAATTCGCAACTATTTTGGCTTAAG
>CAYGMF010000007.1:12607-38830 GCA_964351075.1 uncultured bacterium | reverse complement strand
TTCCACTTGGTAATGAGCTCTTTTATAAAACGATCTGAAAAACTGGTCCCATAAAAATAGATGATTGTCGCTTTTGAATAGTCTACTTCTAAAATGTCTTGTTCAAGAAAAGTAATGTTACTTTGCTTCAGCTTCTTTTTAATTTGATTCGCCTTTTGAACGAAGAGAGACACTTTTTCAATAGCTACAACTTCACACCCAGAGATCTTTTGAAACCAGAAACTTACCCGTCCTATTCCACTTCCTAAATCAAATAGGACATCACGAGAGGTTATAGGCAAGTATTGAATAAGTTTAGGAACCGTACTGACCCAAGTTTCACCGTAGCTATATTGAACTGCTTGCGATTCATTTTTGAAATGCTGCTTGCAAGCCTTGTAAGGATTAACTCCTAGATAACTCTTAAAAAAAAGTAAGTCTATTTTCCAAAGTGGTTCTTGAAAGTAGAAGGGAATAATTCTGATTTGTTGCGCGAACCTCAACACTGAAATTTTTAAGTTGAGAAAAAGAAGTTTTAGAGTTTCCAAAAGGAGCTTACCAGTTAATTGTTTCACCTGGTTTTAACACACGAAAAGTGTTATGATCAAGCTCTGCTTCTTCCATGCAGCAATAAAGATCAAATGGAGGTTGCTCTTTTCCCTCTTGGGATAAGGTAAACGTTTTGAAATGGCAGCCTACGCTTAGCTTTGAGCCTACTTCTCTATGAATGTGCACAGATTCTTGAGGAGAAATATGTACTCTTTCCATAAATTTTTTAGGGCTATAGGTGCCTATTGGAATTAAAGAGAGATCCATTTTGTTGTTAAAAGCTTCTCCTATTTCTTTAAACTGAACAGGATTGTAACCAGTATCTCCCACAAAATACATTTTTTTGTCAATCTTTAAAAATTCAACGACAAAGCCGAGCCAAAGCGTTTTATTGCTATCCATCAAACTCCTTCCAGAAAAGTGCTGAGAAGGAACAGCTGTTATTTTAAGATCAAAGTCTAAAATTTTTAAGCTCTCTCCCCATTTAAATTCAGCTACTTTAAGAATTCCAAGTCTACTAAACCACTTTTTGACTCCTTTAGGAACCATCCAAAAAATATCAGGGTATTTCTTATGTAAATAGATAACAGTAGCTTTATCAAGATGGTCAAAGTGATTATGGCTAATTAATACCACATTGATTTCAGGCAACTTATCTAAATCTATTCCAGCCTCATGCTTTCTCTTAGGTCCTGCAAACGACACGGGCGAGCATCTGTTGCTCCAAATGGGGTCGGTGAGCATGCTCAGGTTCTGGTGCTCAACTAGAAAGGTACAGTGGTTGACCCAAGTGACTTTTGGTTTATCTTCCTCAAGAGGAACTTTTTTTTGAGGATATTCAAAGTCTTCTGGTACTTTTGCATACTTATGTTTATCTTTGTAAAACCCTAAACCAAAGGCAATCCAATGGGTAATCCCTCTATTCAATTTTCGTTGATAGGGATTGCGGTATCCTTTTGTAAATTTATTTTGCTCGATATCTTTCATATTATATGAGTATTCAGATTTAGCGTCCCTCTAGACTCGTTCTAAAAGAAGGCTCCTTTTTTGACTACTAAATTCTAAACATCTATTAATAAAGGAATTAAGCTAGAGTTTTTGAGTAAACTCTTCTTCTTTGAGGATAGAGACACCCAGTTTTTTGGCTTTCTCATATTTGGATCCAGGCGAGGCTCCAATTAGGAGAAAATCGGTCTTCTTGCTAATGCTGGAACTGACCTTGCCCCCTCGTTCTTTAATCAAGGTGGCAGCTTCATCTCGCGTGTACTCTCCTAGGCTTCCTGTTAATACAAACGTTTTTCCATAAAAGGGGTGAGTTTTGAGTACTTTAGGCTTTGAGGGAGAGACCCCTAGATCTAATAGGGCTTTGATTTCAGTGATATGGTGAGCATTTTCAAAAAACTCAACGATAGCTTCAGCTACCTTCTCCCCTATCCCTTCAATAAGAACCAAATCTTTGACTTTCATCTTAAAGAGCATAGAGATATCGTCAATGGTATGAGCCAACTCATCTGCAGTAGAAGCTCCTACATAACGGATATCAAGGGCCATAATAAATCTCGCAAGAGAGAGTTGTTTTGACCGTTCAATACTTTCTAAGAGTTTCTCAACAGATTTTGTTTTGAACCCTTCAAGCTCAAGAAGTTTTTCTGCATCTAAACGATAAATATCTGAAGGTGTTTTGACAAACTCTTTATTCATGAGTTGCTCGATTACTTTCACCCCCATATGATCAATATCCATCGCAACTTTACTTACAAAGAAAGTGATGTGGCGATAATTCTTCTCAGGGCAGTTAGAGTTTGGACAACGAAAAGCAACTTCCCCTTCCAGGCGAACTACTTTTGCAGAGCAACTCGGACAATTTTGAGGCATCCTCCAAGGAGTTGCACTCCCCACTCTTTCCTTAAGCTGAACCTGCACAACTTTTGGAATGACATCGCCTCCCTTCTCAATGACAACAGTATCGTTTATTCTAATGTCTTTTCGATCTATTTCATCCTGATTGTGAAGAGTTACTCTAGAGATCATACTTCCAGACACCCGAACAGGATCTAGCTCTGCTACAGGCGTTAAAACGCCTGTGCGGCCAACCTGTACCACGATATCTCGTATCTTAGTTGTTGCCTGCTCCGGAGCAAATTTATAAGCGACTGCCCATCTGGGAATTTTTGAAGTTGCACCAAGTTCCAGCTGTTGATCAAAGTCATCTACCTTAATTACAATTCCATCGATTTCATAGGGAAGTTTAGATCTTAGATTAAAAACGCGATCTCTAAATGACCAGATCTCTTTTTCATTTCGAGCAAGAGCTGTATGCTCCAAAGTAGGAAGACCAAGGGTATTTAAATAATTGTGTGACCCGTGCTGGCTAACAATTGTGTCTGATGAGTCTTGAGCTATTGCATAGAGAACAATTTGGAGGTTACGCTTTTTAGTTTCATGGGGATTTAAAAGCTTTAAGGAGCCGGCAGCAGCATTCCTTGGGTTAGCCCAAACTGGTAGCCCATCTTCATCTCTTTGTTCATTTAACTTTTGAAACGTTTTTAGATTCAAAAAAACTTCTCCCCTCACTTCTAATAGCTCAGGAGGTGTTTTGGTTGTTAACTTTAAAGGGAGAGATGAAATCGTTCTAATGTTTTGTGTAACGTCATCCCCCATTAGACCATTCCCTCTTGTAACAGCACGTGTAAGGATTCCTTTTTCATAAAAAAGGGAGATGGCAGTGCCGTCCATTTTAAGTTCTAAAGAATAGAGAACTTTTTGATTGGGTAAATTTTTTTCAACACGTTTGAAAAAATCTTGAACTTCCTCATCTGAATAAGTGTTGGGCAAAGAAAGCATGGGGCTTAAATGCTTCACACTTTTAAAACCATCCGTTAAAGATTCACCTACTCGCTGAGAAGGAGAAAAACGTTCTATCCATTTGGGATTTGCTTCTTCAAAATCAAGAAGCTCTTGCATGAGTTTGTCATACTCAAAATCAGAGATTTTGGGATCACACTCTACGTAGTAGGCCTTATTATGTTCCCAGAGTTGATGGCAAAGTTGAATGTATTGGTCTCTATTCATTTTTCAAATCGATCAAAAAAGTAAGTTTTAGATTTTTCAAAGTTAAAAGTGGATTTATTTTTGAAAATCGAAGACTTATTGTCTACCCGGATACGACATTTTTGTATAGGCTTTTGAAAACAGAGTTTTAGTGACTGGTCTGAAGAAGCTTTAATCTTTAAAAGCCTCAGCTCTTTTTTTGTCCATTCCAGATCTAAAGAGAGCCCTTCTTCCTTGAGTTGAAGAAGCCTTCCACAAAAAAGTTCAGGGGGCAGGTGAGGCAAGAGATACAAGCTTTTACTTTCTTTAAGAATAAAAAAGGATCGAATCGAAAAATAAAGCTCACTTAATAGAGTAAAAGGAGAAGGGGGATTTTGAGAAAGTTTTGGAAAAGTATAGCCTAAATGAAAAGTATCTTTTAGATGAGGAACAAAAATTCCTGAAAATGAGCTCTTTATCAAGGGCAAGAGATCAGATACCACGCGGTCATGTTTTCTTTGTTTTAGATGGTCTTGAAGTATTTTTATAAAAACCAGACTTCCCTCTTTGTTTTTTGAACGCTCACGCATGCAGTACTGCCCTAGCATAAAAAGGATTGGGAAGATTTCTTTAACATCTCCTCTTTCTAAAATCCGTTCAATTTGTTGCTTTTTATGTGACCCTAGAGACAAGAGTTCTAAATGAGGAGTTGAGTTTGTTGAAACAGACTCAATTAGAACAAATTCCTTTTTCAAAGCTATTTTTTGTGGTCGAGCTTTGCCTAAAATTTTAAAGTCTAAATTTTTAAAAGTGTTTCTATTCACAAAGATGAGGAGACTCCCATCATTTGAGTAGAGATCGTAGTGTAACACCCCTTTTTCAAAAGCAAGTTGAACTTCAACTTTTCCACTATAGAGATTGAAAAGTGCTATAAAACTCTTCGGCACCTCTTTGAAATTCAAGTGAGCTTGAAAAACAGCTGTTCCCTCTTTGTAAATTTCAAAATAAGTGGGATAGAGTTTAAACACATGCTCTGTTTGAGGATATGGAACTTCAATTCCAGGAACCATGGAGAAAGGCTTAAGCTTTTGTTTGATTTCAATCCGTTTCATTTAATACCTGTCCAATTAATCCCTCTGGAGTATTTTCAACGAGAAGAACTTTGATAAGTCTATTTGCTTTTAGCGTCACACCAGGAACCAACACCCTCAAAAAGTTTTCTGTGTGTCCCACTGTTAACGGCTCATCAGATGTGTGATTCTCAGTTAAAATAGTGACTTCTCGTCCCACATAAGAGTCCCTTAACTCAAAACTCATCTTCTCGCTCAATCTTATGAGTTTATTTTTTCGCTCGTTCATTATTTCAGGGGGCACTGAATCCGAAAAGGAAGCTGCTTTTGTTCGCTCTCTTTTGGAGTACGGGAACATGTGCACTTTTGCAAACTTAACCTCTCTTACAACTTCTAAAGTTTCTTCGAAATCGCACTCGCGCTCACCTGGAAATCCGACGATGATATCTGTTGTAAAAGTAAAATCCTTAGAAACCGCTCTCAACCTATCAATCGTCTGAAAGAACATTTGCCGCGTATATTTACGGTTCATTCTTTTTAAAATCCAGTTAGACCCGGATTGCAAAACAATATGCATAGAAACGCATAGTTTTGAGCTTTTTTTAATCACGCTCAAAAGCTCTTCATCTACTTCATCTGGGTCTATAGAAGAGATGCGAATTCGTTCAAGCCCTTCGATCTCTTCAAGTAGCTCAACTGCATGGCAAAGCCTTGTTGAGCCGGTATCATCTCGGCCATCAAAGTCTCCGATATTAATCCCTGTAAGGACTACTTCACGGATTCCACTTTTAACGAGAGCTTTGACTTCTTTTTCAATCTCTTGAAGTGTTCTTGACTTAGAGCGACCTCTAACATATGGGATAATGCAGTAGGAGCAAAATGAGTTACATCCATCTTGAATTTTTACAAAGGCTCGAGTTTGAGTGTTCACCTCTTCCAAGACAAATTCAGGAAAGTCTTCTTCAGGATAGACCTCTTTTAAAAGCTTCTCTTTTTCCTTATTAGAAATTACGAAGTCAGCTTCTGTAATTTCAAGTAATTCATTCTTTCCTTTTTCAACCATGCACCCTGTGACGGCTATTTTAGCTTTAGGGTATTTTTTTCTTAATCGTCTGATTTGATTGCGGCTGTGGCTATCTGCTGAATGCGTCACAGTGCAAGTATTTACAATGCATAGATCTGCTTCTTCAGAATCTTGAGCTTCAGTGTACCCTGCACGCTTCAATTGACTCTGATAAGCTAAGGACTCATATTGATTGGTTCTACACCCTAGAGTTGCTATTTTATACTTCTTGGGCATGCTCTCTTGCTCTCTTTAGTTCTCGCGGCACATCGAACACAATATTTTCTTCTGTATGAACAACTTCTTCTATTTCAGTAACACCGAACTCAGACAATTTTTTAATGCAGCTTTGCACGACATGGTCAGGAGTGGAAGCTCCTGCGGTCATGCCAATTATTTTGACACCTTTGAGCCATCCAATATCGATTTCTAAAGGACTATTAATTAAATAAGAAGGAATGTTTCTATGATCGCCTATTTCTTTAAGACGATTTGAATTTGAACTTTTTTCATCGCCCACTACTAAAATTAAGTCAGCATCTACTGTAATTTTTTTAAGAGCTTCTTGCCTATTAGTAGTTGCAAAACAAATCGAGGAACTAGGAAGTGTGATCGCTTGTGGGTACCTTTTTTTCAACTCTTGTAAAATCTCTTTGACTTCATCTAAACTTAAAGTGGTCTGCATTAAGTAAAAGATTTTCTCATCTGAATCAAAAGGCAGCTCCTGAACATCTTCTACACTTTCAACTACAGTTGTTTGCTCTGGTGCTTCTCCATAAGTACCGATTACTTCCACGTGATTTTTATGCCCAATTAGAATAATTTGATATCCTTTTTGAGCATAACGTTTAGAGGCTGAATGAAGTTTAGTCACAAGAGGGCAGGTTGCGTCGATCTCAAATAAACGCCTTTTCTTGGCAAGCTCTCTTACGCACGGAGAAACGCCATGAGCTGAGTAAATGAGTTTAGCTCCAACAGGGACTTCATTGAGATCTTCAATAAAAATAGCTCCTTTTTGAGCTAAGTCTTCTACGACATGCCGATTGTGTACAATTTCATGTTTGACGTAGATAGGAGCTGGCCAGATTTTTAAAGCCTCTTCAACGACTTCGATTGCTCGCTCCACCCCCGCACAAAAACCGCGAGGTTTTGATAATAAAAGTTTCATTTGACACCCTATATTAAAGATAGAGAGGTATTTTACCGGCCAAAAACTTTAGATACTAGAAGAAATATCACTCAACGTCAGCTGCACACCTAAATCCATAGGTCCTATTTTCACACCCAGGGTTGTTGCGGTGGCGATGAGAGCATCTGAGGTCCTCTCTGAGGCTTTTCCAGCATCCACCTCTTAGGACTCTGTAGACCCCCTGAAGAGGCCCTTTTGGCTGGTCAGGCTCTTGGGCCGAAAGGTCATAGTAGTTATAGCCATACCAATCTTGGCACCATTCGTAGACATTACCAGACATATCATAAAGACCGACAGAGTTAGCCGGATAGCTCATAACCGGCGTGGTATCTGAGCTAAAAAAGTTTGCTTGATGTTTTTCGATCTCTTCACCTGTTGGGTAGCGTTGAATATCTTCACACCCTTTTGCAGCAGCTTCCCACTCAGCTTCTGAGGGGAGTCTTTTACCAATCCATTTTGCGTAGGCTATAGCTCCATACCATGAAACTCCAACAACTGGGTGTTTGGTATAGCCTGATTCAATGCTAAGCTGCCCACCAGTTCTCTTAATACGAGATTCTTTTAAACGGATGATATCATTATTTTGAGCATCTTTTTCGCCACCCATAGCTTCTAAGAAACGGACAAACTGTTCGTTCGTGATAGGGTGCTGATCAATTGCAAAACTTTTTAATTGAACCGTATGTTGAGGCATTTCATCGCGATTCCCATCACGACTTCCTCTTACGAAGCTCCCCTCTTTGATTACTACCATCTCAGTCAATATGGGCTGTATATCTTTAGCAGTCGTGCGTTTTTTAGGTTGGTAATGAGTAACTGTAGTCTCTAAATTAAAAATAGCACCTGGATCAGGATCGTAATGGGGGCGCTTAATCTCCCCTTCTTGGATAATAGGTTTTAAAGTTTTGGCTTCTCTAAGAGGCTCTGAAGTTGTGGAATGGCTTGCACTTGAATCTACAACAGCCGGTCCTGCTACACTTGCCACTTTATCAGAAAGACTTTCACTTTTAGGAGGCGAAATGAAGTCAGTCTGCTTCGCCGCTTCAAAAGTAGAAGAGTTAGCCATAACGGGCTCCAACTCTAAACTCTCTTCTTTTTTAACCGGAAAAACTTCAATATTTTCTATAGCTTTTTTTAAAGAAGTTTTGTTTTCCCCTAAAGTTTCATCTAACAAAGACACTAACGACTCAGGTCTTTTTTCAGGGTCAGCTTGTAAACACCTATTAATTAAAAGATCCCAGTTTTTATGGTACTGCGGCATAAGATAAGAGGGCTGATCAAAAACTCCTTCAGGAAATTTTTTAGCAAGCATGTAGTAGACTAAAACTCCAAAAGCATAGACGTCACATTTACTTTTAACTTCTGGATAATCAGATGGAAACCTTTGTTCTGGAGCTAAAAAAGCATAGCTTTGTAAAAAAGAGTTGTGAAGCTTCTGTAACTTTTCTGATTCTAATGAAGAGCTTGCGATAAATTGATCAGCTCCCGTTCTTTCATTTTCAACGATAGGGACTATTTCAAGAGATTTTGCAAGGGCCTTATAAATGCGATTTAGGACCGCTCCCGTTCCAATGATACGTGAAAGACCAAAGTCTGCTATATAAAAATTAACTCGGTCGTGCTCTCCTCGTCCAATCAAAATATTATTCAACTTGAGACCTCTATGTACCATGGATTGACCGGTTGGTCTAAAGTGCGCGTAGTCAAGCGCTTTTGCAAGTTGGTAGATCCAACGCATAAGATCCTCTTCAAGAAAGGAGTGGCTTTGCTCGGCTATAAATTGTGCTAAATTGGTAGTTTCTCCAATCGAATCTACAATACAATCCATCACTAAAAAATAGCATCCTTCTACATAGGAGATATTGTGTATTTTAACAATGTGGGGATGATCAAGAGCTGCAATCTGACTCACTTCCTCTTCAAACCTTTGAATAAACTTCTTATCTTGAGCAAGTTCTTCTGGAAGAATTTTTAAAGCGTAGTGTTTTTTCATAAACCTATGCTCTGCTAAATAAACCGTCCCTAATGAACCTTGGCCGATTTGTTTTAATAAAGTATAGTCACCCAGAATGCGTGAAGTCATAGTACTCCTTTCTCACTTTTTTTAGTTTGATGCTCTTCAAAGTAGCTTTGTGTAGCATCTAAAGAGCGACTAAATGGATAGTACGCTCTTGCCTTTTCTATTAATTGCTCTGCCAAATCATCATAACCATGCACGAGAGCTTCTCGCACATAGGGGAATAGATCGACTCTGGCCAGCATAGTATCTTCCTTAAGAATTATATTCAAATTTTCCTTTAATAGATTTGATTTTTCTTCAGAATTTGTTAATAGAAGTGTGAGTCTAAATAAGATAGCATCTTTAGGATTTTTTCTAAGAGCTGTTTTAAATGCATGATATCCTTGCTCTCTTAGTTTATTTTTTTCATCGTGGCTCTTTGCAAACTTCACAAGTTTTAGATAAACCATTCCCAAAGTTCTATCCACCATGTAATGGTCAGCATTTTTTACATAAGACGCATAGAACGTTATCATAAACTCGGTGTAGTTCCCTAAAAGAGCATGAGATGCTGCAAGAATAAAACCGAGGTCTGCTTCGTTTTTAAAATCATTCAAAAATTCATCCTGTATTTTTCGTGCAACTTTCGTTGGGCTTTCTTCGGATTGACTTAAGTAGATCTCAAGTGCTTTTTTATATTGTTTGGAAGGAGGTAAGAAACTTCTTTTTTTTGGAGCAGACTCAATTGCTTCTATAAAGGTTGCAAGCCCCCGCTCTAGTTCTTGATCTTTGACATAACAAACAGCTTGTTTTAAAAGGATATCAGAACGCTTTTCGGGATGCTTTTCAATAAGAGTAGTATATGCATCAAGAGCCTCTTTGAACTCACGATTTTCAATTTTCAGATCTATTTGCTCAAACTGTTTATTCAGGTTTGAAGAAGCTTGTAAATTTGAAACAGTTAAAAAAAGAGCTATAACAATAAAGAGTTTCATAGAAAATTCCTGATTTTTTTGAGCATTATTCAAAAATAAGCCTCAAAATACAAATAGAATCCATATGGAGTCTAATTTAAAGTATTTTTTTTAATTAAATAACTCAAAAAACAGCGTAAAATTAAAGTTCGCTTTAAATATGTTAGGTATATTTAAAATGAGCTTAATTCTATAAAGAAGCAGAACCTTAAATTTTTTATTTACACAAATCCTTAAGTAGGGATAATGTCTCAAAAAATTAGGTGACACTTTGAGTGTATTAATTAAAATTATAGCTACTACTTGAACATATTAATAACATTTTGTATAATCACCTTTTGATGGGGCTTCCATTAAAGCAATTAATCTCTAACAAATTGATTAGGTAATATGAACAAAAGATCTTTAATTTTTCTATTCGTCCTCTCCGGTGCCATGTTGGTTACCAACCTTTTTTTTAAGCCTTCTAAAACGCTTGAGAAAAAGCCTGTCGCTATCGAACAACAAGTTACAAAAAACACCTCTTTAGAATCTCGTATTGCTACTCAAGCAGAGCTCCCTTTAGTAGATGTCTATAAAGACGCTGAGGGAAAGAATTATTTAACTTCAGGACTACAGTATAATGGACAAGTTCTGACACTTGCCTGGGAAGATGACTTACCAGAGCACGTTTATTTCAAGAAAAGCTATTCATCCTTTCCTTTAGAGAAAGCAACTCCTAGTGCGGAGCAAGCTACAACAACTGATCCTATTATACTCTCTCAAGAGTCATCTAGTGATCGTCTAGAAGTTGCCGAGCTTCCAAAGTCTGGTTCTTTCTCCGTTCAATTGATACAGCCTAAAGCCTATAAAACAGGAGCTGACATTACAGCTGCTACTTATTCAAATGGGCAGTTGATCTTACCTTCTAACAAGCCTTTAAATGGTAATGCTCTTGCGGTTTCTAAAACAGCCTCAGGCGACTTTGAACCTGTAGGGATATATGTTCAGAGTGAAAACCGTATTATCTCTATGAAGAGCTTCATGAATCTTAAAGCACATGTAAGTGTCCATAAGTATTCAGCTCCAGCTCGTCAAGGGGATGAAAAGTTCTATATCTTAGAAAATGAAAACCAGCAGCTTGTTTTCTCCAATTTTGGTGGAGCGCTAGCAGAAATCAACCTTCCTTTTAAAGATGCAGACCACGCTCAGAGTAAAGTCCATTCTGTTGAATTTGATCAGACACTAGCGGATCAAAATTCACCGCACGCTTTATTTCCAGCTCATGAGTATTACACGCCAGATAGCCCTAATAGCAAGAAGGCTCCTCATAAAGGAGGCTACTATCCCCTTATCCGTCGTAATATCGATCCTAGCCAAGATTCAGCGAGATACTACGCTTTTAACCTGGTTTCAGATACTCCTGAACTTTCAGAACTTCCCTACAAAGTGACTCGTTTTGATAAGAACCAAATTGTATTTGAGTCAGCTCAGAATCATAGGAAGATAATCAAGACTTATACCTTAGATAAGAACTCTCCTTACGGCATCGATTTAAAAATTAAGGTGGAAGGAGATAGTTCAAATCTTTGGCTTGCAACTGGTGTACCAGAAGTTGAGCTCATCTCAAATATGCAGTCCCCTATTTTGAAATACAGTCAACAAAATCAGAATAAGTTTGAAATCAACAAGCAAAAGCTTCCAAAAGACACGATTGAAAACGCTACAGCATCACCTAATTGGGTATCAAACTCTAATGGTTTTTTCACGGTTCTAATGAATCCTCAGGATTCATCTATGGGAGATGGTTTCAAAGTTAATAAGGTTAAGAGCTCCCAGCTTCCTTCTCGTATAGCTTCTGTAGAGGCTGCTAAGAAAGTCAAACACACAGATGGCTATGAGTACCTACTACCACTAAAGGCAGATGCCGAAGAGACGCACCTTAAAATCTTTGCTGGACCGCTTGAGAAGAACTTACTTGTTCAAGCAGATAAAAATAGCAAACAACCTTCCAACTATTTAGGTGCTCAATCTTACAATGGCTTTTTAACCTTTATTTCTGAGCCTTGCGCTAAGTTTCTCTTTATCTTCTTGAATATGTTCCATAAGATAACAAGTTCTTGGGGACTTTCTATTATTTTCCTAACGATCCTTTTAAAGCTGATTCTTTTTCCTTTAAATGCATGGTCGATTAAAGCAATGAGAAAAAACCAGGATATTGCTCCAGAAGTGAGCGCTATCCAGCAAAAGTACAAGAAGACAAATCCTAAACAAGCACAAGTAGAGATCATGAATCTCTATAGAAAGCGTAAGGTCAACCCATTTACAGGTTGTTTGCCTATGCTTATACAAGCTCCTTTCTTGATAGGGATGTTTAGTCTTTTAAGGTCTGCCTTTGTATTAAGAGGGGTTCCTTTTATCAAAGGTTGGATTAACAATTTAACTGCACCTGATGTGCTTTTTACTTGGAAACAAGCGATTCCTTTCTTTGGGACAGAGTTTCACCTGCTTCCTATTTTGTCATGTATCATGATCTGGATGCAGCAGAAGATTTCTACTCCGCTGCCTAAAGATAAGGCTTCAATGACAGACCAACAAAAACAGCAGAAGATGATGAGTTATTTTATGCTGGTTTTTGTAACCCTTCTCTGCTACAACTTACCGTCTGGGTTAAATTTATACTTTATATCTTCAACCCTCCTAGGTATTTTACAGCAGTGGATTACGAATAAACTGATGGATAAGCAGAAAAACAAGCCAACCATTCTAGCAAAGAAGAAAGCTTCTTTAAAAGAAGAGAAGGCTTAAAGCTGAAAACCGAATGGTGATATGCGCTCTTGGAATGAATTTCTTGAGAAGAAAGAAGAGTCTCTTGGAAAAGGGACAATAGATAAGTGGTTAAAGAGTTTAAAAGTATTAAACTACGATGCTGCTAACCTTTATTTGGAAGCAACCGACACTTTCCAAGCACAGTGGTTTGATGAATACATACGTCCTTGTTTGAAGGATGAGCTGCGTAATGAGAACAACCGTCAAATTAAAGTGCATGTTCAGGTTGCTAATAAATCTGCGCAGATTAAGTCTCCTAAGTTTTCTGAATCCGTTGATCAATACCAACCCTTCAATGACCCCATAGATCCTCTTCATACACTGGATCAATTTGTTTATTCTGACCAGAATAAAATACTGCTCAAGCTTTTTTCTGATTTTGAATCTTTTACAAAGACTTCCACTCCCATTTATAATCCAATTTACATCTACGGATCTCAAGGTGTTGGTAAAACTCACCTTTTACAGTCGGTTTATCACTTGTTAAAAAATCAGGAACTGCGCGTTCACTATGTCCGGCTTAAAACTTTTATGAACAATATGGTAAAAGCTATTAAAGCTTCTAAAATGTCACTTTTTAGAAGCTTTTATCGAGATGTAGACGCTTTAATTATTGATGACGTCCACGATCTTTCTCATAAGAGCGCTACACAAGAAGAACTCTTTCATACCTTTAATGCTTTGCATATTGAGGGAAAACAATTAATCTTAGCATCTAACTGCAATCCTCAGCAGCTTAAAGCAATTGAACCAAGGCTTATGAGTCGTTTCGAGTGGGGTATTGTATTGCCCCTAAATAAGCCTCAAGAACCTGAACTCAAAGAAATACTAGATTCAAAAATTAAGCAGCTTAATTTCCCACTAGATGCGCATGCAAAAGACTTTTTAGTGAAACGTTTTTCCAAAAGCCCACAGACTTTACAAAGGGCCTTTAGCGCACTTGTCTTACGGGCACATTTAAAGCTACCTCAAGGCAAAAAGTTGAAGTCTAGCTATCTGAATTCACAATCTATGGAGCTTTTACTCTCAGACTTAATACAAGAGCAGGAAGAAGAAAAGGTTACAACAGATCGTATTTTAGATAAGGTCTCTCACTACTTTGGAATTAGGCATCAAGATATTTTGGGTAAATCACAGAGTCGTGAATGCGCTTTTCCTCGCCAAATTTGCATGTACTTTTGCCGTGAATTTTTGAAAATGCCTTTTATGCAGATCGGTCGCTTTTTCTCTAGGGATCACTCAACTGTAATGTCGAGTGTCAAACAGGTCCAGAAAAGTTTGTCTAATCCTGAACAAGACGCTTCTAAAGTGGTACTTGCTTTGCAAGAGGCAATTCTACCTCACCAAAAAGCACCTTCTTTTTAATTAGCCAATAAGAGTTAGAGGACCTAGACGAGTAGGTCTTAAGATTGCAGATTTTTCAAGTGTTTCATACGCTTCTTTACTCAAACGAGGAACTTCTGCATTTTCTGGTTGATAACTGTGAGGTTTATTGAAAGTCAGAGCGAGCCCTTCAGCTTGTTCAAGGATTGCTCTAAAGAGTAAATGATCAAAAAGACTGGTCCCCTTCTTCAGCCCATCGACATAGAAGTCGCGATCAGAAAGGTCTTTTTTAGACTTCTGCTTACGATCTTTGGCAAGCTCACTTAAGAGCCTAACATATCTGGCCTTTTTGTCTTCTTTATTCATAGATTTTTATCTCTTCTTTGCATAATCTATTATACCCTATACAAGGATTATTTTAAAGACCTTTTAAACAACTAATAAACAGCAGGTTAAAACATTATGATTGAAGCTATTCAAACACCCAAAGCACCTCAAGCAATAGGCCCTTATTCTCAGGCTATTAAGGCCTCCGGAATGCTCTTTATATCGGGCCAGATCCCATTAGACCCCTCAAGCGGTGAAATAGGGGCTGAAGGGATAAAAGGGCAGACAGAGCTCGTTTTAAGCCATATTAAGGCCATTTTAGAGGCCGAGGGGCTTAATTTGGGACAGGTGGTTAAAACAGAGATCTTTTTGAAGGATATGGGCGATTTTAAGGCCATGAACGACGTTTATGCCTCTTTTTTCACTCAGGAGCCTAGACCTGCTAGGCAAGCTATCCAGGCTGCCAAGCTGCCTCGAGACGTTATGGTAGAGATTTCTTGTATTGCGGTTTTACCTTGAGGTAATAGCGAGCTATTAGAGCGAGCCCTACAAGGATAAAGGGAACACTTAGGTATTGCCCCATTCGAAGCCCTTTGAAGATAGGAAGGACATATCCTTGAGGTTCTTTCAAAAACTCGATTACAAAACGAAATGAGAAAAGGGAAATTAGGAAAGTTGCCGCAAAAAGACCATGTCCTATAGGCATACGATTCTTTTTCCATAGGTAGTACATAGTGCATGCGACCAAAAGATAGAAAAGGGCTTCATAGAGTTGGACAGGGTGCCTAGGCACTGGAGCTCCCCCATCAAATGGATTGAGGAAAATAACAGCCCAGGGCAGTTGAGACGGTATACCTGTAATCTCTTGGTTTACAAAGTTACCTAATCTAATAAAAACAGCAAAAAAACCTGAGATAATAGCTAAAAAATCCATTAGGTAGAGGTAACCAAAATTCATCTCAGTTTTTGAAAGCTTCCTGACAAAGAGGAAGAGAGCGATTAAGATCCCAGCGCAAGCCCCATGAGAGGCAAGTCCACCCGTCCAGATTTTAAAAATATCTAATAGGTTATCTTTGTAAAGAGGCCACCCATAAAAGAAGACGTAGCCAAGTCTGGCTCCAATAATGATGCCGAAGACAATAAAGGCAGTCATTTGATCGACAAGTATATTAGAAATTTTTGAAAGAGATAACACTTTGGAATTATAAAAGGAGCTTGGAAGTACTTTTGTCTTAATATATTTCTCAATTTGAGCTAAAATGGCTGGACGATTTTCATCTTCTAGAGTCCCCTCTTGCTTAAAAAGGTGTGGGTAGCGAGCCATCTTTTTATGAAGGCGATCCCAACTTACCACGTGTGACTCAGAAAGAGAAATTTTAGACAAGATCTCAACGCCAAAGACTTCTTGCAAGACAAAGTAGGTTACTAAAAAGCCTGCTGCAAATAAAACCCCGTACCAAACGATAGGATATTGGGTAAAAGGGAGAACAAAGGCGACCCGATCAGGGTCCCAAACAAGATAAGAAAGTGTATATTCAAACATGTATAAAATAAGTTTATATTCAGTTGGTAAAAATAAGGAGAGGTGGCTTCAAGAAGCACTTGATCTTTATCAAACTCGCCTTTCTAATCAAATCAAGCTACAGTTTATTTGGGTTAAAAATTCAAATCAACTGCTTAAATTCCTTGAAAATGAAAAAAATATTATTTGTTTTGACCCTAAAGGGCCTCTTTTAACTTCTGAGGAGTTTTCAAAAACTCTCTTTAAGGAACTAGAGAGGGGTGGATGTCAACTCGCTCTTGTTATTGGTGAGGCTCAGGGCCTTCCCCCAACACTTAAAAAACATCCTTTAATTAGTTTATCCAAAATGGTATTCACACACCAAATGACAAGACTTATTGTTGCTGAGCAAATTTATCGAGCCCTAGCCATAAAGCAAGGCTCTCCTTATCATTTATCGTGAATAAGAGTTCCTCTTTTTTCAGCCCAGGCATAGCGGTAATAGTTAAATGCCCCTTTTAATAAAGCAGATCCAATAGCCAAATCAATAGCTCCGTGGATATCTCCTGGAAGCTTTAACCATTTTAGAAACATACCAAGTCCCATCATGAAAAATAATAGGAAGTAATACTTTTTAGCATAGATATTTTTTATTTCTGAGGGATTCGGGTGAGAAAGAATCCTTTGAACTCCAGCTTTCACAGATCTAGAAAGAACAAAATGCCCTTTTAAATAGCCTACAAGAATGCATCCGATAATAAGAGCTGCTGTTGCTTGTTCAGGTCTATTAAAGATCATCGCTAGATATTTAAAAAGAGAGGGGTTAGGAGAAATTACAATCTGATCCCAAAAGCGCAGCGTATCCATCATATGGTGCATACCTAAAGTCATTAGCATAATCCCTACTACACTCCAGAGCAATCCAGAAATTACGATCAAAATAAAATGGCTACACTTGAACATCGAAGAACCTCGTCCGTTAATAAGTTTTTTTTAACATAGCGAATGCAAAAGATTATTGCAAGAGGCTGTTAGACATTCTAAAAAAGAAATAGTAGCAATACAAATTATAATTGTATATAAAGTAAAATTTAAATTGACACTCGTTAAAAAATGTTAATTTTGATATAATAGATGTGCGCATCTTCAAAACGTCGCGTTTGTCTTTAATAATATAATAGGCGGTCTAGTTTTATGAATGTTTCTTTGGTTTTCGTTCGCACCTTTTTTACTTTAATTAGCATGTTGTTTGTCACGCTTTATGCAACACATGTATTCCCCTTTCCACAAGGATTAATTATTGGCCTAGTTGTCGGTTTTCTTTTTGGAATTTTTCTAATTTTGATCGACGTATTTTTCAGGCGATTCAATTTACGCTCTTTTAACATCGCTCTTTTGGGCCTTTTCTTTGGGTATCTCATGGGACAAGCTTTAGTCCTTATTACTCATGCCATTTTAGCTTTGATTACAACAACTGCTCTTCATTCGCAACTCTTTGAAATAATTGAAATAGGCCTCTTTTTATTTGGGCTTTATTTAGGTCTTGTTCTAACCCTGAGGGCTTCAGAAGAGCTTTATTTCAGCATTCCTTTTGTTAAGTTCACAACTATAAAGGAAAAGAAGCGAGATTTAATTTTAGATAGCTCCGCCCTTTCTGACTCACGTATAATAGATTTAGCGCTTTCAGGTCTTTTAGATTTTCATTTAATTATCCCGAGATTCGTGATTAGAGATCTTTATGCGCAATTAGAGTCTAACGACGATTCTCAGCAACTCAAAGCCAAAAGGTCACTGGACACTTTAAAAAAACTTGAGGATCACCCAGAGCTTGGCATACGCTTTAATGATACAGACTTTCCAGAAGTTAAAGAGATCAATGCTAAGCTTACTCGCCTTTCTCGTTTAGTAGATGCTAATATTTTAACTGCTGATGTTACTAAAGTCCAAACAGCAACAGTTGAAGGAGTGCGTATCATCAACCTTCACTCTCTTTCTACAGCATTAAAACCCCTAACAGAAACAGGGGAAATTATTAGGGTAAAAATGCAAAGACATGGAAAGGAGCCCAACCAAGGGGTGGGCTATTTAGAAGACGGTACGATGATCGTCGTTAATGGGGGCGGTGAACATATAGGTAAAGAAATCGAAGCGAATGTGTTATCGGTCAAACACACATCTTCTGGACGTATGATTTTCTGCAATGTTGTAGGCTCTAAAGAAGACTCCGATTAGTTTAGAACCAGATAGCAGTCGCTGTTGCAAAAGATTCACAATGGCTTAGAGATAATTCAATATTTGGATTATCAAAAGTCTTTTTAGCTTCTTCAGAAAGTAAAACGATGGGTTTGCCAGCCTCGTTATTGATGATCGAAATATCTTGATAGGATAGTTTAGCTCCAAAACCAGATCCTAAAGCTTTAGAAACAGCTTCTTTTGCAGAAAAGCGCCCTGTGAAATGTTTTTCATTATCTCGAAACTTTAGACAATACTCACGCTCTTCTTGCGTGAAAAGTCTTTCTAAAAAGCGCTTTGGATGTCGATCCATCAATGCTTTAAAACGGGCGATTTCAATAATATCTGTACCGATTCCTTTAATCATATTTCGTATTCTAGTAGTGGGTTTTTTCTTACTTTAAGAAATAACAAGAGATTGAAAAGGATACAAGCACTAAATCCGGTTGTCCCTCCTATTCCGATTAGTAAAAAATTGGGAGAAACAAACAAGACTGCTGTAATGGCAGCTAATGCATTTATGACCCCATGAAAAATAGAGGACCCTATAACAGTTTTAGACTTCAATCTATAATAAAGAAGAATCGGAGAGATGCTTATCGAGTAAAAAATAATCCAGAAAACTCCTAAATAGGGGTGATCGGGGTAGGAATAGCCTAAAAGGATTAAGGGGGCATGCCAAATTCCCCAAAACAAACCCATGATCCATGAACTTTTCCAAAACCCTAAAAACTTCAATTTATCCCATAGATAACCTCGCCACATGATTTCTTGCCCAAGAGAAAATAGCATGCAAATAGTGTACCCTGCAATTAGAGCCATAAAGAGCCCTAGAACAATGAAGAGGGTAATCATAGTCAAGAAAGTAAAGTGTGAAAGAAAAGAAGGAAGAGATCTACGCATATAATCTACAGAACGCAATTGAGAAAAAGGGAGACTAAAACTAACAGCAATACTCCCAAGAATAATGGGTGCGATCCCTGCCCTCAGTAAATTGAAGTTCCACTTAAATTTAATTGGGATCCTCATTTTTTCTAAGCTGTAAAAATGAAGAGCGACAAAGCCTGGGATCCAACTATAGAGCATAATAAATGCAAGAAAAAAAGGAGAGCAAAGAGTCCCTCCTAGAATAATAAAAGCCACAGCTAAGCTCCAAGAAAAAATCAGAGTAAGTAGTTGTGATTTAAAAAAATTGATCATGATTCAGAAAGTCCTTTCTCTGCAAGCCACCTCTCAACATCTAATGCTGCCATGCATCCAGAACCTGCCGCAGAGACAGCTTGGCGATAATGCGGGTCTTGGACATCGCCACAAGCATAGACGCCTTCAATATTTGTTCGAGTAGATCCTTTTTCTACCACAAGGTATCCTGTAGGATCCATTGAAACTTGAGAGGCTAAAAAGGCTGTATTTGGAGTATGGCCGATGGCAAAGAAAACACCACCTGCTGGGAGATTTGTTTGTTTTTGATCTACAGTGGATTCTAAGGTCACTGACTCAACAGTTGCTGACCCTTCCACTTTAACAAGCTTTTGGTTCCATAGAATCTTTACTTTAGGATGTTTTTTGAGTCTGTCCCCCATAATCTGAGAAGCTCTAAGTTCATCCCTTCTATGAACGAGGAAAACTTGTTTAGCATATTTAGTTAAAAATAAAGCTTCTTCTACAGCTGTATCACCGCCGCCAACAACAAAAAGGTCTTTTTCTTTAAAAAGAGGCATAGCGCCATCACAAACGGCGCAAGCAGAAACTCCCTTTTGCCAAAATTCTCCATCACGAGTTCCTTCAACGTCTAAACGTTTGGCTGTAGCTCCAGTAGCAATAATGAGTGCATCTGCTTCATATGTTATCTTTTGAGAAACAACTTTAAAGGGATGGACACTTAAATCAACAGAGTCGACATCTTTAGTAATATACTGGGTTCCAAATCGCTCCCCTTGCTTTCTGAAGTTTGCCATAAGCTCAGGGCCTGTTATTCCATCTGGAAATCCGGGGTAGTTTTCAACCTCAGTCGTAGTCATGAGTTGCCCCCCTGCAGGCCCTGCGTAAAAGCCTTCAAAGAGTAGGGGTGATAAATTAGCCCTAGCAGCATAAATAGCAGCAGTATATCCCGCTGGACCTGATCCTATAATAATTATTTTATGTTTTTTCATTTGATCCTTTGCTCTTAGTACAGGTTCGATTTAAAAAAAGAATTGTCAATTAAAAGAAAATAAATATACCGCTCTTTTGGTAAAAAGAGCAAGGGTCAAAAAACTCGAAAATTAGATAGCAAAAAAAAATAATATTAGTTAATATATTATTATTTTTTATAAACAAAAAATTATCTATGCATTACAAAATCTAATAGCTATTTAATTATTAGAGAGAACATTGAGGAGTCAGCTCAAAAATGCTTCAGCGTTTTTTAGGGATACATCCATCTGAGAAGAGAAAACTTCTTTTGTTTTCTTTACTAGGATTTGCTTGGTCTATTGCCTCCTCATCAGGGATAGCCTTGTCAGATGCATTTTTTCTAAAATATGTAGGAAGTGAAGCTTTAGCGATAACCTTTGCATATACGGCCATCGGGATGTTCTGCATGTCCGGCATTCTTATCTATCTTTACAATCGATTCGATATTGATCAAATTTTCTTTAGGGCGCTCATTATAGGGATTCTTTTCTATACTGGGATACTAGGTCTTGCATTGCTTGGAGTGACAGCCTCTCCCCTTTGGATTGTTTTTAAAATGTTTGGTTACTTTTTCCATATAGCCTTTCTATCTCTCTTTTTTACTTTTCTAGATCAGTTTTTTGAATTACAAAATGCAAAGCGAGTCTTTAGTCTTCTTTACTCCCCTATTTTTTTAGGAATGGCGGTCTCAGGAGGAATTTTATCACTGAGCGTTTCGTCTCTTGGGCTTTTCGGCATTTTGCTTCTGATTATAACAGTTTTAATAGCCAGTTTATTTCTTTTAAGATACATCTCGCTTTCAATAGAAAAAATAACAGATGACCACCAGGAATTTATGGTCATCAAAACCTCTAAAAAAGAGCTTTTCAAAGCCATCATAACCTCAAAGTTCACTATTCTATTTTTGCTAGGTGCTCTTGTATTACATTCTGTTTTAGTTATTACAGAGTACCAGTACATGAGCGGCTTGGAAGTTGCTTTTTCAAATAGAGACCCAGAGGAATTAACCTGTTTTTTAGGCCGGCTGTATTGTTGGGGGTCTTTAGTCAATATATTTTTTGGGGTCTTTCTTTATGGCCGACTTGTTAAGAAAGTAGGTTTAAATAATATTATATTGATTGTCCCGCTGTTCTTTTTAACTCTTTTTAGTGGTTGGCTCTTTTCCTCTCATATTTTCCTACCGATGATGGGCTTTGTCGCAGTTGAGGGGGTCCTAAACCTTTTAGAAGATAGTAACTTTAATCTTTTATTGAATGCTGTCCCCTTAAAGCTGAAGAATAAAATCAGAATCACGTGTGAGTCTATTCTAGAACCTTTAGGTTTACTTATCAGCTCTGTTTTACTTTTTCTTTTCCAGGCACATAGTCGTATTCTTGGGTTTTCACTCTCCGTTCTTTTTTTAGTGATCACTTGTCTCATACGCGCTTATTACACAAAAGGTATTTTCTACAATCTGATCTCTCACTTAATTCCCTTTCAACGAAAAGATCCAGCTTTCAAGTCAAAGCTTTCTAAGAAAGAATATCGAAAAAGCAGAGCACTGTTTTTGAACCAATTTTATGACATGAAAGAAGGAGAGCAGCTCTTTTTACTCGACTCTGCTTTAAGATTTAATGATCTCAACTTCTTAGACATGTTGGTCAAAAAAATAACGAAGCTTTCAAAAGAGATTAAACTAAAAACCTGGGACCTTTTAGAGGATTATCCTTCTGGAATTACTCTTAGACTCCTCCCCTGCTTTGAATTTTGGACAAAACAAGTCCCAAGTCTGCAGAATGATTTTTTCTTTCACTTATCCAAGATGAAGCTTTTAGATGTTCAAGTAGCTTTGGAACATCTCCATCATAATTGCTCCAAGATACAAGGAGCGAGTTTACTGGCTATCCGCCAAAGGCTTCCACGTTCTTTTGAATCAAAGCAAGCTAGAAAAATTCTCTATACGCTTTTAGTTTCCAAAAACGAACAGGACAACTTGATAGCCATCCAAATCTTAAGGTATGAGCGCCTTAAAGACTTTAAATCCAAGGTATTTGATTTACTAGGCACAGCCTCATTCAATCTAAAAGTACAAATTCTAAAAACGCTTCCTTATCTATTGGAAAAACATGACACTCAATACACAGCTATTTTACTACAATATTTAGAGGATGATCACTATCTCACTTTAAGGCTCCTAATCATAGAGGCCTTAGAGAAGATAGCAGATGTATTTTTAATTAAAGAATTGTTGATCAGAAGCCAGCATTTTACTCAGCAAGAAAATAGGCTTTTGCACCTACTGATTAAAAAAATGGGTTCAAAGGCTATTCCTGAGCTTAAGTCTATTTTTCAAAATATACACCTCCCTGATTGCATCCGCTTAATGGCTGCAAAAATTTTAGGTACAATATCCCCTAGGCAACTCAAACACGACTTCAACAAAATAGCTCAAGAGGAAATCAAAAGAGCCTATTTTTATCTCTATCATTTTGAAACCGTTACTGAAGGCTTATCAGATCAATATCTCATTCTCTTAAAAACAACTTTAAAGAACAGTTTTGATTCTGTCTTGGGATTCATCATTCAAACCTTGGCACTCATTAACCAGTTTGAGGAAGGAGAGCACTTACTTAAATCACTTAACTCGCCTCACCCTAAAACGTATAGCCATGCTCTTGAAACCCTGGATAAGATGTCCAGCCATAAGCTTTTTAGACAACTGAAACGTATTATTGAAAAAGAGAACATTTCTCAATTTTTACAGCTTTATTGTAAACTAGGCCTCCCCATTTTGACGTTGGACAACCTTTTAGATAGACTTGAACAAACCCCTTCTTATTCCAATCAGATGATGGTTTCTCATTTAAAAGAAACTTGTGTGGTGGCCAATAAAACGAAGTCATCAGCTTTAACTAAAAAATTAGTTCACTTTACTTCAGAACTTTTGGAGATTTCTAGATCATGAAAACATTGCCCACCCTTATTGAAAAGGCTTTCCTGTTAAAAAAAACCTCTCTATTTGAAGAGATTAATTTAGATGATCTATTAGCTATTGCAGATAATCTTGATGCGATTGAAATGCGACCGAATACAGATCTTTTTAAAGAGGGGCAACCAGCTCAGCATATGTACATCATAACAGATGGGTCTGTTGAAATTCTAGATTCAACTATGAATACTCAACAAGTGCTACATCAGGGCGATTTCTTCGGAGATAAGGCTTTATTTGGAAGAGAAGGAAGGCATACATGCCATGCTAGAGCCCAAACCTATGGCCATCTTCTTGCTATCACTAAGAAACAGTTAACAGCAATTATTGGAGAGTGTCCAAGCGTAGCAATACGACTACTTGAAGCTTTTGCCAAGTCCCTATAATTTGCGATTTTATAAATATAAAAAGATCCCTTTAGACGAACTCTAAAGGGATGAAATGAATTTCAATTATTTCTGTTGTTTTTTAGAACCGATATAATCGATTACATCGCCAACAGTCTTTAACTTTTCTGCATCTTCTTCAGAAATCTCGAATCCGAAGCGCTCTTCAAAAGTCATAATAAGTTCAGTAAGATCTAGTGAATCTGCATTTAGATCCTCTACGAAAGATTTACTTGGGTTTACTTCAGCTGCATCAATTCCTAATTGCTCTACAACAATGTCGATGACTTCTTGTTCTAAAGATTTCTGTTCTGTAGACATTCATTACCTCTATGTTTTACATTTACTTTGATAGTTAGTTACATGGTCATTCCGCCATCAATTGGCAGAACTTGACCTGTGATATAATTTGACCCTTCACTTGCCAAGAATAAAGCTGCACTTGCAATTTCTTCTGGGCGACCGATACGTTTAAGAGGAATATTACGTAATATTTCTTCTTTAAGAGTATCGTTTAGTTCAGAGGTCATACTCGTTTCAATAAATCCAGGAGCTATACAGTTCACAAAGATATTTCGACCAGCTAACTCTTTAGCCAGAGACTTTGTAACACCAATAATTCCTGATTTTGAAGCAGCATAATTAACCTGCCCTGCATTTCCTGTCAAGCCGATTACAGAGCTAATATTTATTATTTTACCTTTTTTTGCTTTCATCATGGGTCTAATGGCTGCTTTACAGGTGTTATAGACCGACTTTAAATTAACTTCTAATACCCGATCCCAGTCGTCTTCGCTCATTCTAAGAAGAAGGCCATCTCTTGTAATACCTGCATTATTGATAAGAACATCTAAAGACCCAAATTCTTCAACAACCCGGTCAACAGCTTCTTTCACTTGTGAGGTATTGGATACATCGACTGCAATAAACAAAACTTTAGAAGAGGTGCTCTCTTCTATTTCTTGGACCACTTTTTGCCCGCGTTCTTCATTTGTTCCAAAAATTGCTACATGAGCGCCATTTTTAGCAAAATGAAGTGCGATTGCTTTTCCTATGCCTGCTGTGCCACCTGTGACCAGTACATTTTGATTTGTTAACATTTATTAAGGTCTCCTATAATTAATTAGAGGCTACTAAATCTTGAAGAGATTCTAAAGCTTTTACTGAATTTATGGAATAAGTTTGTCCCTCAACTTTAATTCTCTTATTAAGTCCGGTTAATACTTTTCCTGGTCCAATTTCAAAAAACTTTTGAACTCCCCCTTTTTTCATCTCTTCGATACAGTCATGCCAGCGAACAGAACTCGTAATTTGACTAATCAAATTTTGTTTTACCTTTTCTAAATCACTTTCAATCTTTCCTGTGGAATTCATAGCAAACTTAAGTTCTGTAGAAGAAAGCTCCATCTCTTTTAGCTTTGATTGCAACGCATCAGCTGCGCTCTGCATAAGGGGGCTATGAAAAGCACCCGCTACATTCAAGGGAAGCACCCTTTTAGCGCCTTTTTCTTTAGCTGTGATCAATAGCTTGTCAATCCCCCTCTGAGTTCCAGAGACTACGATTTGACCCGGGCAGTTTAGATTAGCAAGCCAGAGGTCATCAGGACATCCAATTTCATCTAAGACACTTTGAACTTCTGGCTCAGATAAACCTAAAACCACAGCCATAGTGCTTGGGTTGTCTTCGCAAGCTTTCTGCATGAGTCTTCCTCTTGCATAGACCAATTCAACTCCTTGAGCAAAAGTGAGCACTCCTGCTGCTGTAGCTGCTGTATATTCCCCGAGGCTAAGCCCTCCAACAAAAGTAGGCTCTAATTCCGGAAATTCTTGCTTGAGGACTCTTAGAATTGAAATGCTTACAAGATAGATGGCAATTTGGCAATTTTGAGTTTCGGAAAGGGTTTCTAAAGGGCCATCAAAGATTAGGCTCTTAAGGTCAACTCCTGTAATTTTAGAAGCCTCTTCAAAGGTATCTCTGACAATTTGATATTGATCATAAAAGTCTTGTCCCATCCCTACGCTATGGGATTCTCCTTGTCCTGGGAAAATAAAGGCTATTTTTTCTGATGAGGTCATTTAAAGTTCCTTTTATAAATTAATTTTGAGTAAGTAAAGATGCGCCCCAAGTTAACCCTGAGCCGAAAGCTACGAGTAAGATATTGTCATCTTTTGCAATCTCTTTCTCCTTTAGAAGCTCTTCTAGAGCAATAGCAACACCTGAAGCTGAAGTGTTCCCATATTTATGGACCGTCTTATAAACGTTTTCTAAAGGAAGGGCAAAGCGTTTTGCAATAGCACTAATAATTCTGATATTGGCTTGGTGAGGAACCAGCCAGGAGATCTCTTCTTCAGCGACTCCCACATGTTTAAGACATTGTTTAGCAGCGCTCTCCATGAGTCTGACTGCATGTTTAAAGACTTCTCTTCCTTCCATTTTTAAAAAATGTTGTTTAGATTCTACAGATTCTATTGTTGAAGGGATACGGCTTCCTCCACCTGGTAGAATGAGGAGGTCTGCTTGATTTCCATCAGTTCCAAGACTTACATTTCTTATTTCAAGTCCTTTTCCTTCATCACTAATCACAGCAGAAGATGCTCCATCTCCAAAGAGTACACAGGTATTGCGATCTTCATAATCTACAATGGATGA
>CAYGMF010000007.1:0-12507 GCA_964351075.1 uncultured bacterium | reverse complement strand
TGCTCATCCGGGCCGGCTTTTCGTCTTTCACGAATCCCTGTTCGAGTTACAATCCACTCATCGGAAGTTTCTACCATAGATTCGAGATCTTTGTTACTTATGATCTGCTCTGGTAGATAGGAGCCGCATCCTATGATTCTGGCTACTTTATTTTCACTCATCTAAAAAATACCTTTTTATCAAGTTGATATTTAAAATATTATATCAATCTCCCAATTAAATTTAAACCCCCTCCTCCATTTAGCACTTGATTCAAAAAAAATATTTACATAACCTGGTCCTAAATGCTCGTGAGAGTAAGGAAGACTCTCTACTTAATAATTAAGTCCTATATATATAGATATTTGCGCTTAAAATCACTGTTTCAAAAAATTATTTATATAAAAAAATAGGTTAACAAAGTGATACGACATATTGTTATTGTGCAGTTTAAAAAAGCTGATAGAGATTATCTCGCCCTGATGAAGCAAACAATTCCAATTGTAAAACAAATTCCAGGTATTGTTAGTTACGAATTATTTGAAAATCAAAGTAAATATGTTCCCCAAAATGTGACTAGTATTGGGGTTGAACTAAAATTTAAAGACCAAAAAGCTCTTAAACTCTTTATGGAGCACCCTAAGCACTATGAGGCAAATGCCCTTTTCGAAGAATATCTAGCCGACCCTCCATACATGGTTTTAACACATCCGATTTAAAGGTTGCTTATCTGACATAAGTTAGCAGATCCAATCAATACCTTCTCCTGCTTGCAATAATGCCACTTGAATGGTAAGATCCCCCTCCAAATAAAAATTATCAATTAGAAGGATCATATGGAAAAGGTAAAACGTTGGCATGTATTTCTTATAGCACTTGTTGTTGTATTAACTGTTTATAACATTCTCCCTACTCTTATTTACTATTCAAAACCACTCTCGAAACCTGTGGGTGAAAAGCAAGCGTTTCAGGTAGCTGAAAATATCGTAGAGCGGGTAGATAATTTGCAGGACGAATCTTTAGACTGGGTACAGTCCTTTTCAAAGAATTTAGGCTTAAAACCAAAATCCATCCAACTTGCTCAAAATAATTCTAAGTTAATTGAGGTTACCTTTTCTAAACCTGAAGAGGCTCAGATTTTTAAGCGCTACCTGCCAAAGGCAGGAGCTCTTATCTCGTTTGTTCCTTCTCAGCTAAGTTTAGCTCAAGATGGCCTTGATCAGCCTAATCGTGTTTTGGTAGAGCGAAAGATTAATTTTTCAGCCTCACCTAAAGATGTGCCTGATTTTTTTCAGTTTGCTTCAAAGACAGAAGAGTCAACTCCTTCCCCTCTTTATCATGAGCTCATTGTTAATCGTTTCAACCAGCTAGCTCTTGGTTTTGCAGGACCCTCTTCAAATGCTTTATTTATAGAATCTTTAAAGGAAGGTACGAAAGACGCTTCAACAGATCAAGTTATATTAGACACAGCTCAAAGTATTGTGAGTTTTGAAAAAACGTTTAAAGATCAATCAGGGATTACTAAGCGTTATTTTCAAAGTTTTTCACAGATCTCCCCTAAACCTGAAAATGTAGCGGAGACACTTTCAACCGCTTTTGATCGTCTCCAAGTAAGCTATGAAGCTAGGGTAAAATCAAGTGCAATTGAAAACAATGAGGCTCTTCTAGCAGATATTGAGACCTTAAAAACGGCCAATATTATTTTAAAGAGGAATCATAACCTCTTCAATAGTGGCGAGCTGCCCCTTACTACACAACAAGTCGATCAAGATTTAGCTGTCCACTCACCGCTGCAGACGGTATCTTTTGGAAACCGTAGTCCCTATTTAGAATCGATGACTCTTGACTGGGTTAAAGGAAATATCACTTTAAATCTTCATGCTGACGTCGAGAAACTTCTAGAGAGTGCGGCTGGAAATAAGCCAAAGCAAGAAAAGCTCAACCAGCTCATTATTAATGAAGTTGCTAAAGTTTCTCAATCTTCTGATGAAGCTATTTCACCAGGAGCTGGAGGTTACCAGATTGCTTTAAATGAGCTTAGCGACAGTGAAAGTTTTCTTGTGTTAGACCTTTCCTATGTAGCTAAGCAAGATACTCAAAGTTTGCTTACAAAACTTGATGAGACTTGGGCTCCTGAATCTCCTGACTTAAAGGGAGATGCTTTTCCGGTATGGGACTACAGCTCTTACCAAAAGCTTACTCCTCAAGAGACAAAGTTTGGGCTTTTAGTCTATGCTCCTGTTTTGGACACTGAAGTTCCTATAAAGGGATTTAGAAATAACTCCATTTATGTAGTTGCCAAAGGATTAAATCCTATTTTTCAAAAATATCAAAATGCTCCAGACTCTGAACAAGCCCGTCAATTTTTAGAAGAGTTTAGGGAACTACAAAACCTTCTTCTCCAGCAAGGATTCCAACTTTCTTACGTAGCTGAAGGTTCTGCTTATCCAAAAGCGTTTCAACAAGACTTTGTCTTTGAGAAGCCTGATTACTTCTCAGACTTACTAGCAGCAACTCGAGAGTCATTTACCGTCCGTGGAAATAAGCGTTTTGCAACTTTAGAATTCACAGACTTAGAGCAACGCATTCTGACTCAGAATAAAATTGAGAGTCAGATACATGATGAGCTTATTAAGTGGAGAGATGACCATCAAGCAGCTGTCGTTGATTTGCAAGACCCTCAAGCAAAGTTCTTCATTCCACCTCCGACTCGCAATATATACCTAGATAACCTCAAGCTAAGTACAAGAGAGTATTTCAGAGGTGATTCCCGTAAAATTTTGAAATGGGGTCTTGATCTTCAAGGTGGAAAATCGATCTTGATAGGACTTAGAGACCAAAATAACCGTCCTGTAACAAGTAAGGTTGATTTAACGGAAGGGGTCAATGAACTGACTCAGCGTGTTAATAAGATGGGACTTTCAGAAGTTGATATTCGAGTAGAAGGAAACAACATCGCCTTAGACTTTCCATCTTCTAAAGGTCTTTCAGCTCAAGAACTCATTAAGGGATCTACCATGTATTTTCATGTGGTAAATGAGGAGTTTTCCTCTTCTCACAGCTCTTTATTTGCTTCCTCACAAAAATTCCTTCAGGAGGTTTGGAACGAAGCTGTTATTACAAATAGAAAAGACATGGAGGGCTTAAATGCAATTGCATGGAAGCACTTAGGTGGTACAGAAGATGGACAAGCCATCACTCCTAGAACAGAGCACGCTAAAGTACTCTATGAAAATGGATTGCGCCTTAACCCTCCAAGTCAAAGTTTCAGTACTTCATCATTGAATGAGAAAATTTCTCTTATAGCTCCCTACGCAGGATCTGACTACATGGAATGGAGAGGACAAACAAATCCTCTTGTTTTTGTGTACAATAATTTTGCATTAGAGGGTGCTCAGATTGAAAATATTCACACGAACTATGATGCTCAAAGCGGGAACACTCTTGCCTTTGGCGTTAAAGGGGCCTACACTTCAAAAGCGGGTGTAAAAGTGAATCCTAGAGATACTTTTTACTCCTGGACTTCTTTATTTGCTAAAGATTCAGTCCTTGGAACTCCTAGAGAAAAATACAGTCCTGGCAGAGGATGGAGACTAGCAATAGTCTTAAATGGTCGTATCATTAATGACCCACAACTCAACAATGCTCTTAGAGATAACGTTCAAGTAGCTGGAGGTTTCACTCAACATGAAGTGAACAAACTGTCTGCTGATTTAAAAGCAGGTTCGCTCTCTTTTAAACCCCATATTTTATCTGAAGATAATGTCAGTGCAGATCTTGGGCAAAAAGAAAAGACTCAAGGGATACTTGCCACGGTCATTGCTTTAGCACTCGTCATCATCTTGATGATTGCTTACTATCGTTTCTCTGGAGTAATCGCATCTATTGCGGTTATTTTCAATTTGCTAATTATTTGGGCAACACTTCAAAATTTACAAGCTACCCTTTCTCTATCTGGGATAGCAGGTATTATTTTAACTTTAGGTATGGCTGTAGATGCAAACGTTCTAGTTTTTGAGCGAATTAGAGAAGAGCTTAAGCACACTAAAAGCCTTGCGACAGCTATTTACACAGGCTACAAGCAAGCTTTCAGTGCAATTTTTGACTCCAATGTCACCACAATAATTGCAGCTTTAATCCTTTTAAATTTTGATACAGGTCCTATTAAAGGGCTTGCAATTACATTGACGATTGGAATTACCTCGTCGATGTTTACAGCTCTCTTTATGACAAGAGTATTCTTTACCAAATGGGTGCAGAGCGCTAAAAACAAAACGCTCACTATGGCCAATTGGTTTCACGTGAAATCACTAGACTTTTTAAAAAATGCACGCTGGGTTTCAAGTCTCTTGTTACTGACTATTATTGTTGGAGGGACGCTCCTTGTTATGCAGCATAAGTCGATTATGGGAATGGATTTTACAGGTGGATATTCTTTAAATGTTCAACTTAAAGAATCCTCTCAAAAGTCCTATCGATCCAGAGTGCAAGAGGCTTTACTGCAAGCTGGTGCTCGATCCACGGACTTTCAAATTAGAGAATTGAACCAACCCAACTCTCTACGAATTCAGTTGAGCTCAGCTTTAGAAGAAAAAGGGAGACCTTTTTACGAAATGCCAAGGCTGCTTGCTGATTCAAGTTCTAGAAGCTATAGCTGGCAAAATAACCCTAGAATAAACTGGGTTGTTCAAGCATTAGAGAAGCAAGGAATACAACTCAAGGCTGAGAGTTTAGTCTCCTTAGATAGAAACTGGTCAGAGATGAGTGGTCAGCTTTCTAAAACGACTCGAAATAATGCCCTTATTGGCTTATCCCTCGCTTTGTTTTTTATTTTGATTTACATCTCTTTTCGATTTGAAGTTAAGTTTGCAATTAGTGCAATTTTGTGTACTTTGCATGATGTCTTAATTACTTTAGCAATTTTGGCTATTTTGCATCTTTTCCATGTGCCCGTACAAATCAACATGCAGATTATAGCTGCACTCATGACGATTATTGGGTATTCATTGAATGACACAATCATTGTTTTTGACAGAATTAGAGAAGAGAGAAAGCTCATGAAAAAAGCTTCTTTTTATGACATTATTAACCACTCGTTGAGTGTGACTTTAAATAGAACGCTTATGACTTCTCTTACAACTTTCATTGTTCTTCTAGCACTTCTTCTTCTAGGAGGCGCTAAGATTTTCGACTTCTCTCTTATGATGAGTATTGGGGTAATTGTAGGGACACTCTCCTCACTTTTTGTAGCCCCTCTTCTACTCACCTACTTTCATGGACGTGAAACAGGAGAAAAAGTCAAAGCTAAGCCTCTTCAAAATGGCTCTGCAGCTTAAAGCGATTCTGCTTTAGAAATTTTGCAATAAACTTTTCATTTTACGAAAAGTTTATTGCAACTCATTTCAAAAACTGGTAAACGAAATACTTTTAAATAACGGTTAGACCACAACGTGCCAGGTGAAATAATTTTCCACCTTCCTTTTCACCTTAAAGGAATTGGCCAAATTAAAAAAAAGGCGGGTCTATTTAATGTCTTCAAAAGATATAGCGGATAGCCTTCTTTGGGTAGAGCCTAAAGAAGATCCAGAAACTCTTTCTAAATTGATCAATGAATTTAATATTCATGAAAAGACAGCTGACATTTTCGTTAATCGCGATCTCACTTCCTTTGAAGATATCAATAAGTTTTTATACGCGACATTGCCTGACCTTTTAGATCCCTATTTGTTTCCAGGTATGAATGAAGCGGTTGATCGTGTATGTCACGCAATTGATCAGGGACAAAACATTCTGATCTACGGAGATAATGATGTAGATGGGATGACAGGAACAGCCCTTTTGACAGACTTTCTACAAGAGCTTGGAGCTCAAGTATTTTTTTATGTACCCAATCGCAATATGCTTAAGCAATCTGTCATTATGGATGCTTTAAATTATGCGATTGATAAAGAGTGTAGACTTCTCATAACTGTAGACTGTAGTATTACAGCAACAGATGAATTGGAAGAACTTGTCAAAGATAAGGTTGATATCATTATCACCGACCATCATGAACCTACTTTAAAGCTTCCTTATTGCATCTCCACTTTAAATCCTAAGCTTTTAAACACCACTTATCCAAACAGAGATTTAACTGGAGTAGGTGTTGCATTTAAGCTCGCGCACGCAATTACAAACCATCGTATTGCAAACAAAGCCCTAGATCCTAAAAAGTTTGATCTTAAAAAATACTTAGATCTAGTAGCTCTTGGGACCGTTGCAGATATGGGGGCTTTAACTGGTGAGAATAGGGTTCTTGTTCGTTACGGATTAATAGAGCTTCAAAAAACCCAGCGCATGGGTTTAAAACAGCTTTTACTTCTCTCAGATATTAGCCCTAAAGAAATTACCGCGAATGCAATTGGCTCAAAGATTGCTCCGAAGCTCAATAGTTTGGGACGGATTGCAAACCCTAGACGCGGAGTGGAGTTTCTTCTTGTTGAAGACCCCAAAGAAGCTGCGTTAATGGCAAAAGAACTCGATTTAAATAATTTAGAAAGACAGAAGATTGAACGTTTGTTATCTGAAGAAATTGATGACTACATAGCCTCGCATCCAGAGATTTTAAATGAAAAAGCGATTGTACTCTCTTCTAGGAATTGGCATCCTGGCATTATCCCTATTATTACAGCTAGAATAGCGAAGCAATTTAATAGGCCCACTATTTTAATCGCAATAGACAACGGAATAGGCAAAGGGTCCATGCGAACAATTAGAGAGTTCCCTCTCCTCCCCTTTTTAAAAAGAAACGCTGACCTTCTTTTAAATTTTGGTGGGCATGACATGGCTTCGGGGCTTTCTATTGAAGAAGAAAATATCCCAGCACTTAAAAAGGCTTTTTTTCAAGAAGCAAATACCTCTTTAAAAACACAAGATGTAAGATCTAAACTTTATTTAGACAGTCTAGTAAATTTTTCTGAACTCGACTTTGATCTGATGGATTCTCTAAGTCTCTTGGAACCTTTTGGCAATGAAAATCCTCCTCCTATTTTTTACTGTCATGCAAAGCAAGCTTGGGCACCTAAAGTAATTAATAAATTTCATCTCAAGCTTTTTTTAGAACAAGGAGAGCGCTTTTTAGAAGGTATTGCCATAGGGATGGCAGATCGGCGCCGAGAGCTTTATAAAAAAGGGCTTACTTTGAAAATAGCTTTTACACCGCAAGTTAATTACTATCAAAATAAGCCGAGCATTCAGCTTGTGATCAAAGACTTTCAAGTCTTGTAGGATTCCTCTATGACTTGCTCTCATTCTCATCGCCAAAAGAGCAGATCGGCACTTAAAAAGACGCTTTTTTTAGTCGTTATTTTCATGTGCGTGGAGTTTGTCTTTGGTTGGATCGCAAATAGCTTAGCTTTGATGACCGATGCGCTCCACCTCTTTACTGATGCAGGAGCCCTTGCTTTAAGTCTCTTTGCTTTTTGGATGTCAAGGCGGCCAGCTAATTCACGTTTGACCTATGGCTACCATCGAACAGAAATCCTAGCAGCTTTGATTTCAGGAGGAACGACTTGGGCTCTTTCAGCTTTCCTAATTTATGAAGCTATTCTTAGACTTTTGCATCCAGCTCCTGTCAAAGGGCCTCTAGTTTTAATTGTAGCAAGTATAGGGCTTATAGCTAATCTTATAATGATCAAAATACTCCATCCTTCTCAAAAAGAGAGCCTCAACGTAAGGGGCGCTTATGTTCATATTTTAGGGGACCTCTTAGCAAGTGTCGGTGTCGTCATTGCAGGTCTCTTAATTACGTTGACTAACTGGAACCCTATTGACCCTATTGTGACATTCTTTATTTCATTAATTGTCATCTGGAGCGCTTGGAAACTTATTAAAGAAACAATCCATGTCCTCATGGAAGGTGCTCCTGATACAGCAGATCCTTTGCAAGTTGAAAAGGATTTATTGGAGTGTTCTTTAGTAGAGAAAGTGCACGACCTTCATATTTGGATGCTCTCAGAAGATCAAGTTAATTTGAGCGTTCACATATGCTCTCAGAAGCCAACAGACGCCCTTAAACAAGTCACTGAGCTGCTCAGAACAAAATACCTAATTAAACACACAACTATTCAGGTCGAGCCTTTAGAGGGCTATATTTGTGATCCCTGCCAATTTCGGGCATAAAAAAAACCGCTAATGGAATCAAATAGATAGACTTGAGTACCCTTTAGCGGTTTTAGAGATTAGCTATTTTAGTAGCTTTTTAGCTCACAGCTTTACGTCTGCCGTTTTTGCGAGCTAAGAAAGTTTCTCTGTATCCGTTGATGTCATCTTCGCTAATGACCCATGCAGCTCCCTTACGGATAGCTTTAAGCATTCCAACTCGAGTTGCATAATAAATCTTTTGAGCCGGAACTCCTAAAATTCTTGCAACTTGGTTGACAGAGAAATATCCCTTTTGATTATCAAAAATAAGTTCGCCATCAAAAGTAGACTTACTTCTAGAATACTTATCTCTTCGATAAGCTTCTAAATCACGAAGCGTAATAGTCCATCTTGTTGAGTCCTTTTGAGCTTTAAGCTTATTTTGCTTAATAGCAACATAAATAGCTTGTCTTGTAACTCCATTGATCTTGGCAGCCTCAGTAATAGTCACTGCTTGATTTGCATCCACAGTTTCTGTTTCTGGAGTAGTCATAGCTTCTGGTGAAACTAAACTCTCTTCTTGTTGACTGAATTCTCTGAATTCATTCCCTTCATTGTTCATAATAAAACCCCCTAAAAAATATAAATAAAGTTCTTTTTTTTAACTAAAAAATTAATAATACAATAACTTTTAAATTTTATTATCCCATATTGAGTAATATTAATCAACTTTTAATGTTACATATAATAAATAATTACTGTTATTGTTATTAAATATTATAAAAAAATAGTTTAATAACAGTTACTATCTACAATTATATAAAAAAAGAACTTCCCAACTAACTAACCTTTAGTTACTTCCTATAATTACCTAAAAAAATATCGCACTTTTCTTCGAATAGATCTTAAGGATTTCATGAGATTTTATCTTACAAATAAATTTTATTCAAGAAGTTATTAAATTATTTTTTTATAGGTTCAAGAAATAGCTAAAAGCTTAAGTAACTAAATATCAGCAATTTAAATAACTTTAAGAACTTGACGTTAACAAATTTAACATAAACTATTTTATTTAAATAGTTTACGAAATAAAAGATTTTCTTGATTTTTGACTCATTTTCAGGGTATAGATAAGCTCAATATAAAGTTGAGGCAATCAAACATGCAAAAAAGTCGAATTTTTACCCTATTTATCTTACTTTTCATCCCTATTCTTTTATTTTCAAAGCCAGCAGAGCTTGAACCTAGGGATGTAAATGCAAAAGTAAATGAGTTTTTATTTACCCATATTACACAGAAGAAGCTCACTTCTGAGCTCATGAAGCGCTCTTTTGATAATTTTGTGACTGAGCTTGACCCTTTGAAGACCTACTTTATAAAGGAGGATGTCGAGGCTTATTTAGATCCATCCGACGAACTCCTTTCTAGTGCTCTAGAGGGCTTCTATAAGAGTGATTTCTCTTTATTTAACACTCTTCATCAAAAGATGGTGAGCTGCATTGAGAGGCGCTCTAAGTTAGAGTCTAATATTGAGAATGAGTCCCTTTTAGAGCATGTGGATACTAAGGAGTTAGAATCCAGTGATTGGGCAACCTCTACAGAAGAACTTCAAGAGCGACTTTTAAAAATTAAAAGCCTACATAAGCTCACAGCAGATAAATTAGAAGAAGCTGATTTTAAATCTAAGTTTTTAAAGTTAGTTGAAAAGAGACGTAAATGGAGAGAGGAAGAGGTTATAGGCAAGAATCACAAGGCTAGAGCCCAAATCTTACATGCCTACATTTTAAAGGCAGTGGCATCTGCCTTAGACTCTCAAACCGTCTACTTTCCACCTGATGAAGCCAACCTTTTCATGATGCAGGTGCAACAGCGCCTGATGGGGATAGGCGTACAACTTGTTGACAATCTAACTGGGTTTAAGATTGTCTCCTTAATAGAAGGGGGCCCTTCTAAAATGCAGGGAGACCATCTTAAAGAGAACGACCTAATTGTCGCAGTTGATGATGAATATGTAGTTGGAATGGATATTAACCAGGCAGTTCAGCTCATCAGAGGAAAAGAGCATACCAAAGTTAAATTGACTATTCTTCGTCAAGAAGATGAAAACTCAGAACATTCCAAAAAATTTGATGTGACTATTGTCCGTGGAGAAATCGTCATGGAGGAGTCACGACTTGAAGCTGCTGTAGAGCCTTTTGCGGATGGACATATCGCTCACATCACGCTCCACTCTTTTTATCAAGACCCTCAGAGTTCTTGCGCTCAAGACCTCTACAATAAATTAGCAGATTGTAAAAAGAACTATAACTTAAAAGGTGTTGTTTTAGACTTAAGAAATAATACCGGGGGTATTTTGCCTCAAGCAGTAGCTGTTAATAGTTTATTTATGGGAAAAGGGATAGTGGTTTCGATCAAAAACTACGACGGTTCTATTCAACATTTACGTAATGTAGAGTCCTCCCCTCTTTGGACAGGCCCTTTAGTTATCCTTACAAATAAGTTGAGTGCATCCGCTGCCGAAATTGTAGCACAATCTTTGCAAGATTATGGACGTGCAATCCTTGTAGGCGACGCGCGCAGTTTTGGAAAAGGGACCTTTCAGCTTACGACTCTAAATGTTAAAAATGACCGTATTGATCCTAAAGGTGAGCACAAAGTAACTCAAGGAATGTATTATACGGTTTCGGGAAAAAGCCCTCAGCTTGTAGGTGTTATTCCAGATATTGTAGCTCCAAGCTATTTAGCAGAAGCAAAAGTGGGTGAAGAGTTTTCAAAGTATCCTGTAGAAAATGATTCCATTACTCCAAATTTTGAAGACCGGCTTGAGGACGTACCACGCCCCCAACTTGAAAAAATAAAGCGTTACTACCACTTTGACTTGCAACCTCAATTAACAACTTATACACGACATTTGCCTACCTTAAAGAAAAACTCTGCAGACCGTATTGAGGCTAATAAAGACTATCAAAACTTTTTATCTCACCTAAAAAAGATCGAAGAATCTGAGGTTGAGTATAAAGGGAGTGAGAATGACTTGCAGCTTTTGGAAGCCTTTAATGTCATGAAAGATTTAATTTACTTGGATCAAACTCAAGAGCGTGCGTCTTAATTTATTCTTTTAAAAAGAAGAAGTAGAGCTGTCCTTCTGAGTACATCTCACATGCTTTTTTTTCAGCTTCTTGCCCTGTACCAAAAAAGATTTCACAGCGTCCAGGCCCTCGTATTGCGCCCCCTGTATCTTGATTGAGTACAAAGTGTTGAAAAGGATGAAGCTTCTTATTTTTATAAAGCTTAAGGTCTACAAAAGCCAATGCTGCTTTTGGAAAAAGAGTATTGTCTGTTGAAATTGCATTTCCTCCAACAAGGCGAACGCTCAAAGCTCCTAAAGGGGCTTCTTTTCTCTCTTTAAAAAAGACATAGCTCGTATTTTTTTTGAGGTATTTTGGGAGGTCTTCAGGATTTTTTTGAAAGTATTGGGCAACTAGGTGAGGCAAAAGTTCTTTTTTAGAAAGTTTTTTATCTTTAAAGAGTTCCATAGGGAGACTAAAGCCTATAGTTGAATGGTTACGAGCTGCATATCCTAAGTGAATCATTTTGTTGTCTGGTAAATTAATAGCCACCGATCCTTGAAACTGCGCCATATAGACTTCATAGGGATCTTTTAAATAGACGATCTCTAAGCCCTTCCCTTTTAACTTGCCTCCCTGATCAATTTCTTGGCGCGTCCAGTATTCTGTCACTAGTTTTCCATCGGATGTTTTGCGACCAATCACTTTCCCTTTTCGGTTAAGTGCTAAGTCATCAGGCATTTTATAAAGGGGGTATTTATAAACAGGGCTTGGTGTTCTAGAGCCTACATATAGGGGTTCATAGTAACCCGTAAATAAGACCCGTTTTGTTTCTGGTTTTCCTTTGGATCTAAAGATGTTGAATTCTTTTTTTATTTGCTGGTCGAGTTTCTTTCCTATTAAAGGTCCTTGCAAAAGTTCTTTAAAGCGCAGAAGACTTCTTAGAGTGAGTTCATGGCTTATCCCCTGTTTAGGGTAATGAAATTTAGAAGCTGGTCTCTTTAGATAGCGTAGACTTTGATCAATTGCTTGAATAACGCGCTCTTTTTCTTGAGCTTCAAAATGTCCCAAATAGGGTTTTTGATCAGGGTCGTTGACTAAAACCCAGGGCTTTTCTGCTCCCGCTAACAAAAAAGTAGAAGAGAAAATAAGTGTTACAAGAAGTTTAAAATACATAAGACCTTTAATTTTTTTTGAGAGCTTAGAGAAAAGGGGAAAAAAAAGAAACTCTGTTTTCAAATACCAAAGCTCTTATCAGAGATCAAGAACTGAAATGAGATTGATTAATTTAGATCTTCTGATTTAAACTGCTCACATCAGATCCTTTAGATGGAGTTAA
>CAYGMF010000006.1:0-39076 GCA_964351075.1 uncultured bacterium | reverse complement strand
AAATAACTCTTAATTAAAACAACGATTTTAAACCTTAGTTAGTTAGAAAACAACAGAAATTAACCTCCTAGCGAGCTTTGTAAAAAGTTTATTTTATTTTCATGGAGCTAGAAATCTTCTTAAAAATAAGCTCTTACTTATTAGGGGTTTAGTGTATTATCTCTTGACAAAAAATCTTTTAACAGCTAAAATGTCTAAAGTGGATCTTAAATTTTCTGGTGGAGAAACATGAGTATTACAAGTTACAGTCGATGTGGTCCTGAAGTCCGTATTGCAAATGCGCTTTACTCAAGTGCTATGACACGCGCTTTTGATGAGCTTAAAGAGGTTCGCTCAAGCGCTGCCACAACGATTCAAACAGCTTGGAGAAAGAGTAGCTTAGTTAGAACTGATCAATTAGCTCGAGACTCTCTTCGTGAGCTCAATGTACAACTAACCCTGTTCGGATTGGAAAAGCCAGCTGAATGGGAATGCCCTATTTGCTTACTAGGTACTGAAGCGCGCCTTAATTTGGATGATCCACAAGACTTAACCTTAAGGGCAATTGTAAAAACAAATTGCCCTGTCACTACAAAAGGTGGCAATAAGTCAAAGCCTCACGTTTTTCATACAGTTTGCTTATTAGAAGCCCATGCCCCAGAACAAGAGCTTGCTGAATCGCAAGCTTTGAGCTCCACACTAGACTATGCTTTACAGGAAGCTGGGCGCTTGGAATATGAAATAGCCAAACAACCTCAAGCTCTTAGATCAGAAATAGAATTAGCAGCTCTCTATGGAAGGCTGGGGAAACACTCATTGAAAAGACGCAAGGAAAATTATGAGTTTGCTGTCCGAACGAGTATGCAGAAAGTGCAAGAGGATCTTTCTAGTGAAGATGCCAAGAGACAAGCAAGTGAAATATGGTTCTTTGATCACTACTTTACTTTTTTTATAAAACAAAATTCAAAATGTCCAACCTGTCGAAGAGACGAAGCACTCATGGGAGTTTTCACTCCTTTTTTTGAAGAACTAGACCCAAAAAGGTATTATCCTGCTAAAGAGGTTATTAAACTCATTGCTGAAAGAAAGGTTAAAGTAAAACAGGGAGCTTATCAAAGAGCTTTAGAATTAAAAGATTTTTTCTCAGCGGCAGCAATACTTGAGAGTGGAAAAGGAGATCAAATCTCCAAAGAAGAAAAGGGGGAACTCCTTTCTTTAGCTTGGCCTTATGGGGAGGCTGCACTCGAGTCACTTTTAGATGCTGGAATCCCAATTGATTCAGAAGATAAAGAGGGAAAAACTCAGCTGTACTCAGCTGTATTAAGAAGCGATGTCAAATCTGTTCGATGGTTGTTGAGAAAGGGAAGTTCTCCTAATAAGGAGCAAGGACCATACGGGACTTCTGTTCACTTGGCTGTGCAACAAAATGAAGGGGTAGAGTGTTTGGAAGCCCTTTTAGAAGAAGGTGCAGATCCTAACGCTGTAGATAAAACTTTTAAAAGAACACCTCTTCATTGGGCTGTTATCTATCAGCGCACAAAAGCGATTCACGTGCTTTTAAAGCATGGCGCAAATCCTAAGCTAAGAGGAGGTAAAACGGGACTTACTGCTCCACAATTGGCAAAAAGGGGCGGATACGAAGAGTGTTTTAAAGTCTTAGAAAGTGCAGCTGAGAGGCTTCCGTAGTTGATTGGCAATCTAGATTAGGTTAAGCTTACTCACTCAATCCTTTACCTTTAGAAATAGGAATGCACCATGTCTACTGTAGCGCAGCTACAATCTATCCCAATTCTTTTTACTCATGCATCGTGGTTTTCCCTCTTTGAACAAACTCCTCCTGATTTCAAATAGGTTCTGAGGTTTCTTTCACTCTTACTAGTTCAATTGGAGGTGATAGAAGAAGTGCTTCTAGAACAAAGGTAGTTTTAAGCCGAATGGGCGAAGAGGGAACATGTAGACTTCATCATTTCCATTATCTAAAGGGGTGTACAATCGAAAAACTCAGCTTCAAAGGAAGGATTAGGAATGCAACTGATACTGTTGAACGCCCTTGGGGGAATGATCTAGTATTTGAACTGCCTAAGCAAGCCTCCCTTGCAAGTAAAACGATTAAGCAAATTTATATTCAAGTAGGCCAAAAGGGTGACAAAGCCGTCCTTGAAGGACACGTGGAGTTTAAAGGGGCTTTAGAAAAAAAAGATGCAGAGCCATTGACACGCTCTTTTGGAAACTTAGCTTCTGCTACAGCTGCACTACTTGAAGTCTCTGCAGTCGCAGTTGACAGGCTGCTCAAAAAACAGCTCGCATACTTTCTTCAGCACTTCCTTGCCTGCCAGACAGCTCAAAGGGATTTTTAAATCATAAAAAATATGCCTAAAGGTGGCTACTATGTCTGTAGCCTAAAATCTGTAGCTTCAGGTATAAATATTTTTTTTACCTAAACTTAAATAGAGGTGCACTTAGATGAAAAAAATAGCCATGATCTTAACCGTTGTAACAGGAGCACTGCTCCTTTCATGTTGCTCGATGGGAAGCAGTAAAACTTCAGCTCCAAAAAAAAGAGGGGGGCCAAGTTACTGTGGAAGCTGTTGTTCCAATAGTATTGACTGTTGTTGCTGTTTTTCAAAGAATAGCAATAAAAAGTAGTTAGAAGTTTCTGCAGATCTAATTCACTTGTGTATAAAGGTCTAGGATGTATTTTAATAGACAATCTCTGCAGAGAGAAGGCTAGAAGCTTGTAGATCGAAAATATTTCTTGAATTAAATTTGTTTTCACTTTAGATCTAGGGGCAGATCCATTCTAATAGGATAGGGACCATTTTCAAAAAAAATACTCGTTAAGGAGAATATTATGAAAAAATTAGCTCTTATTATAGCTACATTTGCATTAGCAGCTACTGCGACAGCTTGTCAAAACTGGACAGGTGGAAAGTCAAATTGCTGTAAGTCTAACTGCTGTAACAAGCAAAAATGTGCCCGAGGCAACACTTGCTGCAATAAAGCACCTCAGAAGCAGTGTAAGTAAGATACTAAATTTTTTAGTTCTTATTCAAACCTCGAAAAGAGGTTCAAATAATCTCATCATTTGCCTATAATTTTCTCCGTTAAAAAGTAGGTAAATGATGAATTTTTCTTTGCAATCATATTTCAAAATTCTAGAAGCTCTGATGGGATCACGGGGCTGTCCTTGGGTTAAAGATCAGGACATAACTTCGATCTGTCACTATGTGATTGAAGAGGCTTATGAAGTTCTAGATGCCCAAAGAAGCGGGACGGGGCAAAAGGTCAAAGAAGAGCTTGGAGATCTCCTCTTTACAGTCTCTTTTCTCTTAGCTCTAGCTATAAAAGAACACGATCTTAAGTTTGATCAAATTGCAAGTGAGGGCGTAGATAAAATTAAACGTAGATCTCCACATGTCTTTGAAAATCCAAAAACGCTTTCTTTGGAAGAACTCAGAGATCAATGGGAAACTTCGAAAGCTAAAGAGAGAGAGAATCAAAATGAAGATCTCTTCTCCTCTATAGCTCCATCTCTACCAACACTTAATAGAGCGATGAAATGGGTCGAACTTGCCAATAAGTACGGTTACGAAGATGCGCTAGACTCAGAAGATCTTGGTGATCAATTTCTAAAGTTAGTCTTTAAAGGAGCTAAGCAGTTTAAAAATGTAGACCATATTTTTGGCCAAACGCTCAAAGACTTTGAAGGGCGATTTCGAGAGTGGATGGTAGACAATAAGCCAGAAGTGCTCTCTTAAAAAAAAAATAAACCGGAGATAATCTTACAACATAAGAAGAACTCCTTAAGGCTGCTACCTTCCGGTCCTGACCTGGTTCGGAGGTTCCTATCTTATAAGGTCCCCGGTTTAATAGTTTCTATTTTATATCAAATGGTAAATACCTTCAAGCAGGTATTTTTAAAGTAATTTCTTGATCTTATTCTGAAATAAACAAACTTATAATTATGAATTTCCAAAGAGAAGTTGCCTTGACTTTTCGGTGTTAATAGAATTCTCATATTTTTTTAAAACGGAGGTTATATTTTGGAGCTCTGCTTTTATTTGAGCTTCTTCTGCAGATAGGGTTTGCTCATCGTCAGTTAACAATTTTAAAAAAACAAGATGCCTGTTTATGGACTTTGCATATTTATGAGGAAGTGTCTTTTCATATATCATCAATGCTGAAAGAAAATAGTCGTCATTAAATTGGTGGGCTAGAGAAAACATTTCTTTCAATGTTGATTTATCTATTAAATACATTAACATTGGAACCTCTATATAGCGGGGCAGTTTTTCAGGTTTATAATCAGCAATGATGGAATCTTTTTTGAATTCGGCTAAAGCAATGACATGGTCTATTTTCTTTAATAGTTCAAGAGGAGAGCTTTCTTCAATTTTACTGGGATGCAAGCTCATATAATCACTAAAGTCTTTTAGTAATAGTTCTTCTTTATCAGTTAGTATTAGAGACTTTGAAAATGTTAATTGAACTGTTTTTAAAAAAGAGTTAGAGGGGTTTTTATTACATATTTCAATAATACGTTCATTTATCGAATTAAGAAGCTCTGTTCTTTCTTTAGCGGTTTGTTTACGATGCTCCCATTCTGCTTGAATAGTTTCCTTCTTTTTTTGTAAAATTGTGTCTAATTCTTTTAGATGCTCCTGAAAGAACCCCATTTTTTCATCTGTAAGTAAAAAATTTGCAGCAAAAACAGATTCGATTTTATTCGCTTGAAGTATCGTTTTAGCGCCAATAGTTTCACTATATTCAGCTGTAAATGGTGATTCTCCAGCTGTGCAAGTTTCAGAAGAAAAGCATGGAGAACATAGTGTTATCAACAATAAGAGTGTCGTTATTGGTTTCATAGTTATGTCCAATTTGGGTTATTTTGGGGAGTTATTAAATATTAAAAATGAAAATTTTACATTTTAGAGCTATTTTTTTCCATTTCTTTGAGGATAAAAATCATATTGCTATACAAACTCTAGATTTTTCTAAAAAATAGACCTTTTCATTTTACTGAATATGCCGCTTTTAGCTAACCTAGACCGCAATTTAAAAACTAGGTGGTAAAATGAAAGCATATTCCTTCTTCTTAATCTTTTCTTTGTTAGTCGGTACCTCTCTCTATTCAGAAGAGAGTCTTGATTACTCTTTATCAATCCCTCACTCTTCTGACTTTGTAAGCTTTTGGGACCAAAAGTCTGAAATTACTGAAGAGAGAGAACAGATTATAGATTGGGCGCCTCACGGGGAAATGTTAGAGGAAAGCTCTCAGTCTTTTAGCACTCAAGCGTACCAGTTTGAAAAGGATTTTGAACTTAAAGCTGTTTTTGACAAATTTATTTCAACTCTTGAAGAGAACATTGAGCCTAAGGATCTTTTACACTATGAAGTGCACTTTAAAGACCCTGAATCCATGTACTTTGAATGGTGGGTCAATTTTCCCTATAAGAATGCGCAACATGAGTGGGTTAAAATTCTAAGGAATAAGGAGCACCAACTCCTAATGGTACGCTATTCTTCAAAAAAAGAGCTCTCAGACGACTCTCTGTGGGTAGAATGCGTTAAAGAAAGTCGATTTTCTAAAAATGAAGAAGATGCTTTGATTTATCCAAAACTAGAAGATGTTAAAGCTTTTTAGAAGGGGCTATTATAGAGCCTTTTTCAGGGTAGGTGTAAACGGGGCTGTTAATAAAGAGCTGAAACCAAACTTCAAGAATTAAAATCGACCAAAGCTTTTCAAATGCTCTAGAATCGAAATTTCTTGCCTTAAAGGTATCTCGAAGCCCTTTCTCTGAAATAATACCCGATTCACATAAAGTTCCATTGAATAAGAATTGGTAAATCTCTTCAATTTCCGGATTTTGAAGCCAATCATCTAAATAGTGATTCCCTTTGTGATATTGGTAGTTTAAATCTTCTTGAGAAAGATTTCCTTGTAAGATCTTTTGTAGAGGAAGGGCTGGGCTTTTTCCATGCGATTTAAAAACTTCTGGAGTGTGAATCAGAAAGTGCACAAGATTTTCATCTAAAAAGGGACAATGAAGATCAATGCCGTGTGATAATAAAATATTTTGATATTGAATAAGCGAGTAATTGCAAAGAGTTGTTTCAGCATCATAAAAAGAATAGTCGGCAATATCAAAGTTTTGAGAGTGTATGTACTTGAGGTATTGATAAGTCTGGTGGATATAAATTCCTAAATCAAATTGCTTGTAGAGATCTGGTGCAACTTTTTTTAAAGCGCTTGAACTATAAAGAGCATTTTGTTCCATATACTCAGTTGCCCAAAAGTCCTTTTGAAAAAAACGAAGAGAAGAAAAAGCCGCTTGCTTACTAAATTTTGATAGAAGAGGTATCCCCACGCGGGTAAAAAGAGGGGTAGAAAGTTTTAAAAACCATAGAAATAAAGGTTTGTAAGAAAGAGCTGTGTTTCCTAAATGGATTCCTAAAAATTCACTGCATCCTAAAGAAGTATAGAGTTTATTTGTCCGCCCTTTAAGGTGTTTTGCCATATTCCAAACAAGAACACTTGACGGGTCTGCAATAGGCTCATCTAAGTGCCAAACAATTTGGCTCAGTTCATTATATAGATCAGAAAATTTAAGCTCTTCCTTCTCAAAAGGAAGTTGAAAGCTATCTGAAATGCGCTGGGCATACGGCATATAAGAATTTGCTTGCCCCTCAAAGTCATTTGAGAAACAAAAGCCCTTTTGGGGGCACATCTTCTTCATATAATGCGCTAACGCTGCTGACCCAATATCCCCATGAAGATAAGAGGTCATCGCTTTATTTTCAGGATTGCTTTTTTCAATAGCCTGTATCAGCAAGTGGTCTAATCTCTCAGACACTTCATCTAAATTTGTATCATCTTTAACCTTGCCAGAGTCTTGGAAAGACCAGTATTTGTTTAAGATGACATTCACATCCGAATCTACTAACAAATAATAACCAGGTAAAAGGCAGTTGAGATTTACAATAGGAGTCTTATCTTGAGGAAAGTAGCCTAAGTAAAAATAGGAAGCTATGGATTCTAAACAAGGGTGTTGAGGGACCAAGCGAGAGGCTATGAGTCCCTTTAAAAGACTTGCAAAGACAAATGTATTTGAAAAACGTCCCCAGTAGAGACGGTGAGAACCAATTTTATCGCGCCCGATCAATAACTTCTTTTCTCTTCGATCATAAATAAATAGAATGAAGCCGCCGCATAATAAACTTAAAAAAGTAGGTCCCCATGTTTGGTAAGCTAAAATAAGAAGCGCTGTGGGGTCCTCACTCTCAAGAATTTGCCCTTTATCGAGAAGTTTTTGTTTGATTTCAGAAAAGTTGTTAATTTCACCCTGAACTCCAATTACATAATTTTTAAATAAGTCGCTATCTAGAGGTTGGGATGTTTGTCCAAAGGCAGCATTTTGATCTTCTGATCGGAAGCTTTCTTGATCAGTAAGAGGGAGACTCATAATAGAAAGCATCTGCTCGATCTCTTCAGGTAGCCCCTCAAGAGAGTTCTTCGAAATTATCCCCGCAAACTCAACCATCTTTGACTTTTCCTTTTAAGAGCCTAATTCATTTACCTTTAATATTCCTTCATTATAAAATATAATCCTTTAGGTCAATTTAATTCGCCAAATGTATGATCGAATCGTATCCCATCATTTTACAACCCGCCTATAAGCACTACCTCTGGGGCGGTAAGCGGATTGCTGAAACCTTCAAAAGAAAGCTGGTAAATAAGACAACTGCCGAATCTTGGGAAGCCTCAGTCCGAGAAGAAGGGATGAGCTTGATCTCAAATGGATCCATGAAGGGAAAGTCTCTAAAAGAGGCCTTTTCTAACTTTCCCCTACTTATCAAACTAATCGATGCACAAAAATCATTGAGTATTCAGGTCCATCCAAATGATCTAAATGCCTCTTTGTTTGGAGGAGAAGCTAAATCTGAAATGTGGCATGTTATCCACGCAGAAGAAGGCGCTCAAATCTATTTAGGGCTTAAAAGTAGATTATCAGACGATGAAATCAAAGAAGCTATCGAGAATAAATGTTTAGAAAAACATATGCACCAGATCAATGTGAAGGAAGGGGATACCTTTTATATTCCAGGTGGGCTTTTGCATGCGATAGGCAAAGGATGTTTGATCTATGAGGTGCAACAAAACTCCGATACAACCTATAGACTGTATGATTGGGGACGACTAGACCAGGAGGGAAAGCCAAGGCCTCTACATATTGAGAGAGCTTTGAAAGTGATGCTTCAAGATCAAAAAGTAGAAATTTCTCAAAAAATCCAAACCATTTATCCCTCTATTGGAGTTAAACGCTCAAAGCTCTTGAGTTGCCCTTATTTTAACTTTTATAAATGGGAAGCTGCAGACCCAATCCTTTTAGAGCCTTTGTCTTCTTTTAGAGTCTTCTTTGTTTTAAGAGGAAATCTCTCTTTAAAAAGCTCTTCAATCTCAGAAATGGTTTTGGAAGGCCAAACCTTTATTGTCCCTCCAAATTACGAGCTGCTTACCCTAACTTCAAAAGATAAGCCGATGGTTTTATTAGAGACGACCTCTTTTTTTTAAAAAGGCTTATTTTTCTAGTAAAGAAAGAATTTTTTTTGCTATCTTCCAAATTTGTTTCATATTGTTTGGAGGAATAAAATTTCATGAAGCTTACTCTTTTAAAAATTTGCACTTTTGTGGTCTTTACTTTAACACTTTCTAGTTGCTCATCTCACCATGGGAGGATACAGTCTTTTCGCTACCACGAAAATGCAAAACAAAAGCCAATAGCTGCTCTTATACCCCTAATCAACCATGTAGAAACACCGCAAGTCTCTTGGGATATAGCCCAAGAAATTACGGCTGAAATTCAAAGACGTATCATCAACAGCGCTCAAGTTTATTTAAACCCTGTTCAAGTCCCAATGGATCTCAAAGCTAAACTTGAATCTAAAGATTTGATTACCCTTAATAAAGAGGACTTCAAAGCTTTTAAAGGACAAAATGAATATGTCGTTTTTATGGAGCTTTTAGAACACAAAGAAGTACAGACAGGTGTTTTTAATGGACTCCCTACTAAAGCCCTTGTGATCCAAGCTCGAGTCCGCGTATATGACATTCGTGGGGAGGAGCCTAAAGTCTTATTGCAAGAGATTCTTCAAAGTAAACACTCCATACCTAGAGTAGAACAAGAAATAGACTACCATAAAGTTGTTTGGGGAGGCGACTCCTATAGAGCAAGTGTCTATGGTAGAGCTCATGGTAAATTAGAAAAAGACTTAGCCTCGCAAATTGAAAATTACATCACTATCTCTAAGTAATATTTTATGGATCCCACCTTTCAACAAGTTTTGGAAGAGCATCTAGGCATTTTTCTATTAGCTCTTCTTCTCTCACTCATAACCTGCTTTATTGCTTGGCATAAGCGCTACTTCAGGTTACCTGACTTAGATCGAAAAAGTATTCGAGTAACTTTAATGCAAGTTTGCTTAACCTTTTTGATCTATTTTGGAATCTCTCTAGTTGTTCCATTTATCTTGGTCCAAATCTTAAAAACTTTTCCTATCGGTCTAAAGCAAGAACTCTCTTTAGAGACAGATGCTGTAAGAGCTTGGATCAATTTAATTCTCATGGCGATATTATTTATTGCCTTTTGGAGTTATGTAAGAGCGATAAACCATGAGTCTAGGCGATCTGTTTTAGGACCCAAATCTTTTGAAGGTTTTTCAAAAAATGTACGCAACGTTGGAATGGGGATTTTAACTTTTTTAATCAGTTTTCCCCTCGTTTTAGCAGTTAGCCAAGCCTTTAATATTCTGATTACTTATTTTGGGTTAACAGGTCATGATCAAGTGGCTGTGCGCTTTTTAAAGTCGACTATGGAAACCCCTATACTCTTTGCTCTTACAAGTTTCTTTATCATTATCATTGTGCCTGTCATTGAAGAGCTTATTTTTAGAGGGTTTTTACAGAACTGGTTTGCCCGCTTCTTAGGAAGAAAACCAGGTATTATTTTAACAGCACTCATTTTTTCATGCTTTCACTTTTCAGCATCTCAAGGATGGGGCAACTTAGAAATTATCCCTTCACTTTTTACACTCGCTCTATTCTTAGGTTTTGTCTATTTTAGACAACAATCGATCTATGCGTCCATCGGACTACACGCCACTTTTAATGGAGTCAATATCCTCTTGATGAGCCTAGCCCCAGTTGTAACCTAGTTTTTGAAGTACAAAACCCTCTAAATTAGAGGGTGGCTGAAAACTCTTGATCCTCTATAATGAAGTTCAAGAGCCTTTAAGGAAAAAAGTCCATGGATACACGAATTTACCTCGATAATAACGCTACAACTGCTTTAGATCCAGTTGTTTTTGAAACAATGTGCTTTGACCTCTGTCAGATCCCTAGAAATCCCTCCTCTGTCCATTCTTTTGGCCAGGAGGCTAGAAATGAGCTCACAAGGGCTAGGCGCGTGATGGCGACTTGCTTAGGAGTAGAACCAGAAGAAATTCTCTTCTCCTCAGGGGGCTCTGAATCCAATAACTACCTTTTAAAAGGATTTTTTGAGAAAATCTTTCCAAAAAAGGTGATTACTACAAGAGCTGAGCACAGCTCCATTTTAAAAAATGTTCTAAAATACAAAGAAAAGGGTGGAGAAGTCGCTTTTCTTCCTATTGATGAAAGAGGTGCGCCTCAAATAGAAGATCTTAAAAAAGAGCTCGATGAAAACACAGGTTTGATCATTGTAATGGCTGTCAATAATGAAACAGGCGTTAAGACCGATCTAAAAGCTTTTGCAGAGCTCGCGCATACTTATTCGGTTCCTCTTATTGTAGATGGAGTAGCCCTACTTGGAAAAGAGGCTTTTAAAATTTATGAGGGGATTACAGCGATGAGCTTTAGTGCTCACAAACTACATGGTCCAAAAGGAGTTGGCTTTACTTACTTATCCTCTGACTATGAACTCAATCCTTTGATTATTGGAGGAGGGCAAGAAGAAGGAAGACGCGCAGGCACTCATAACCTCTCAGGTATTTTGGGCCTTTCAAAAGCCATAGAACTTTTAGATGATCTTCTTCCAAGTGAAACTGCTAGAATGGAAAAATTACGGAACCACTTTGAGCGAGAACTTCAAAAGCGCTTAAGCGGGGTGCTTATAAATGGAGCGGGAGAGCGCATTTGTAATACCTCTTGTTTAGCTTTTGAAGGTGTCGATGGAGAAGGTCTCCTTATGAGTTTAGATCTTAAAGGGCTGGCTTGTAGTCATGGATCTGCATGTACATCAGGAGCTGTCGCTCCATCAAGAGTCTTAACTGAAATGGGGCTTAGTAAAGAGAGAGTTGACTCATCTCTTCGTTTTGCTTTAAGTCGAATGACAACTGAAGAAGAAATCGATCGAGCAATAGATCTTATTGTTGAATCTGTAAATGAAATGAGAGGGGAGTAGCTACTTCTCAGTAAGTTGAGGAGCAACTTCTTTTGCACTAAACTCTTCGTTGGTCTCGCGAATCACTTCTTTTGAAAGACCAAAAACACCTATTAAATTTGTTAAGAGCATAAGGGCAATAGAGAGGTCAGCAAGTAGCCAAACGATCTCTATTTTGCAATAGGCTCCAACAGGAAGAATAGCTAAGAATAAAACTTTAAAGGCTTTGATAGATTTAGGAGAACCTAAGAATTCGATGGCTTTTTCTCCGCAGTAAGCCCACGTGATAATAGTGGTGAATGCAAAGAGAATGAGCGAGAATACCACAATGTATTCCCCAATAGGATGGCCGAGTCCATGATGAAAGGCCCATGTGCACATATTAGTACTTTGTTCTAAAGAAAGACCCATCGCATTAGTGACTATGAGAACGAGAGCCGTAACTGTGCAAATCACCATCACGATGAAAGGGGCTATCATCCCCACAATCCCTTCCATAATTGGCTTTTTACAACGGGCGCCCGATTGTAAAATAGGGGCTATTCCACAACCTGCATCAGTTGCAAAAATACCACGATCAAAGCCGCTTGTTATCGCGTGAATAACTCCATACCCTAAAGTTCCGCCAATAAGAGCTGTTGGAGAAACAGCAGCTTTAAACATCAAAATAATGGCACTTGGAAGTGCTGATGCGTGGAGGGCTAAAATAGTTAAAGCAGAAAGTAAATAGATCCCTGTCATAAAGGGAACTAAAGCCCCCATAACTTTGGCTATCCTCTTAAGACCACCTAAGAGTAAGATGCCTGTTAGAACAACAAGAAGTGCAACTAGGTAATGGGGGGGGATTCCGGTCTTCTGAAGAGGAAGAAACATAGAGTTTACTTGAACTAAGTTTCCAACTGTTAAAGAGGTTAAAATAGCAGCTATTGAAAAGCCTACCGCTATTTTTTTAAAGCCAAGCCCTTTCGATAAGTAGTACATAGGTCCCCCTACATATTCCCCATCTCTGTTTTTCTCGCGGTACTTAAGTCCTAGAAAACAACCTGCAAACTTAATGACTGTCCCAAGTGTTGCCATCACCCACATCCAGACTAGAGCGCCAGGCCCTCCAAGAGTCAATGCAATGGCCATCCCAGAAATATTACCGGTTCCCAAGTTTCCTGCTAAAACAGCAGAGACCGCTTCAAAGTTGGAGATGTTGCCCTCACTATCGGGATCCTTTTTTAAAAGGTGTTTAAACCCTAGTTTGAGTTTTGTAAACTGGATAGCCCTTAAGCGTATCGTTAAATAAACACCTAAAGCTATAAGTGCAGGAAAGATCACAGCTAGTGTGAGATAATGATTGAGAAAATGAAGAGCTTTGATCAACATTGGTTAAAAAATCCTGCAAGAAAGAGTTTTGGGACGATACTCCAAGTGAGCGCTTATTGTAAAGTTATTTTTTCTTAATAGGATCTATTATAGTTAATTGCCCTTTTTAATTTAATAATTAAAATAAATTAAATAATAGTGATTGAATATTCTATATAATAGAGCGAACTAAGACACTTTTAATATGACCTAAAGAAACTTCTTCAATCTTCATTTCAAAGGGGCCAACTCTGATAAGTTCCCCAATTTCAGGGTGATGGCCCAAAATTTGATGTACAAGCTCTCCTAAATTAGAACAGCCTAAGTGCTCTATTTCGGCATTGAAGTGTTGATTAAAATCTTTAATTAACAACTCTCCTGGAAGAGTTCTGTCTAATAAAGAAGTTTTTTTACTTTCCAAGAGAGGAAGAGGATCTTCAATACCTTCTCCAAATAGCGCTTTAATAATCAGATCTAAAGTTAAAATTCCAAGAGCTTGTCCCTCATTATCAAGTACAACTGCTACATTCTGTTCGTTGTGCCTGAACTGATTCAAAATCTCACTTGCTGAGGCATCTAAAATTACAAACCATGGAGGCTCGACAAAGGATTTGCTCTCCTTTTTTAAATCAGACTTGATAAGGTCTCGTGTATCGATAATTCCGATAATGTTAGTACGATCCTCCTCATAGACCGGTAGAAAGGGGTGATACGATTTATCGAGCATCTCTCGTATTTTTTCCCCGGTATGTGTGCTCGACACCATATGGACCTGATGAAGGGGAATCATCAAGTGAGCAGCTTCTTTATTCTGTAAATTTAAAATGTTTCCAACAAGGAGGTTAAAGTCAGGATCATCGCCTATCGGCCTCACTTCATGACTTTGCTCTTCAAGTGCTCTTTGCAGCTCATCTCGAGTAATGTTCATCAAGTGAACCTCTTTAGAACCAGTCACCAAATAATTAATGGTTTGGCTAATGAGGCCAATTGTCCAAGTAACAGGAATTAAGAGTTTGGATAGAGTATAAAGAACAGGGATCCCCGCCATGATGACTTGTCCAGAATATTTTCTAGCTGCAAAAATAGGAGTAAGTTCAGCAAAAACGAGTACAATAAGGACCTGAGTTATAGGCGCTAAGTCTGGGTTTATTCCAAGAGCTAAATAAAGTCTTCTTGAGCACTCAGAGCCTACTTGAAGGGCAAGGTTGACACCAAAAAGGGCTGTTCCAAAAAGTCTTGGGGGATTAGAAATGAGACTAGAGAGCCATTTGGCTCGCTTAGAACCCTTGGAGACATGATACTGAAGGCGAACTTTGTTGTAAGATACAGCAGCCATCTCCATCATCGCGAAGAAAGCTTGGACTAAAACACAAAAGAGAGTGATCGAAAGCCAAAATGCTGCTGTATTCACATTATCCCTTTTTTTGGTTTTTAATTTTTCGAATATAGATACGGCGGATGCGATTAGGGTCTGTTGCAAGAATATGAAAGAAAAATCCTTCTTCAGTAAGCTTGTCACCTGTTTTTGGAAGAGTTCCTATTTTTTCGATGAGCCATCCATTTATGGTGACCATGTTTCCTGCGCTAACAAGGTGCGTTCCAAATATATTTTCAAATTCTGTAAGTTCAAGCTTGCCGCTTGCAATAATAGCATCTTTTCCAGCAGGGGTATAACTCTCTTTAACATCGCGACGATCTGAAATTTCTCCAACGACAACCTCAATCAAGTCCTCTTGTGTCACTAACCCTGAAATGGAGCCGTACTCATCGACTACTATGGCAATAGATTTACCTTTGTTGTCCAGATATCTAAGAAGGTTCTTCGCCGGCATTGATTCTGGGACAAAATAGGGCTTCATCAAAAAGGGGATTAAATCCTCAGCATTAGATAACTTTTCCTTCTGCAAAAAGTAATTGCGAACGCTGATAATTCCTTTAATGTTTTCCAGATCGCCTCCTTCAGTAACTGGAAGTCTAGAAACCTCCTGGTCCACTAAAATGTGTTCAAGCTTAGAGAGGGGTTCTTTAAGGTCGTAGTAAATAATATCCTCGCGAGGTCTTTTGAAGTCTTTAACCGCTTTATGTGAAAGGTAGATGTAACCCTGCATTAAAGCGGCTTCACGAGTATTTAAAAGTCCTCTTTCCCGGCCAGCTTTTAGGGCGTGCTTGAGTTCATCTTTTGTGATAGCCATTTCTTTTTTGAGAAAGAAGAAAATGAACTTCGTCATCATACTCGTAAAGATAGTGAGCGCTCGACGAACAGGCCCCAAGATTGAGCGCGCAGTTGCAATTAAGGGAGCTATGAAATAAGCAAAGCGAGAGTTATGAGCTAAGGCTAAAGTTTTTGGAATGATTTCACCAAAAACTAAGGTAATAACAAGAGGAACACCTACAGTTAAAAGCCAGCTCGATTTCGTGCCAAAAATATGGGAAACTGTATCTTGAATGAGAATGTTCACCAAAACATTAATCATTAAAATTGTCACTAAAAGCTCCAAGGGAGATTTTAGAAGATTGGCAATAAGGCGCTTCCTTGGATTAGAATCTTCTTGGTAATCTCGGATTTTCATTGGAGATAATGAAAAATGAGCCGTTTCTGATGCTGAAAAGGTAGCTGAGATTAGGGTTAGGAGTAAGAGAAGTAGAATGGCCATAGATTCTAATGAGTTATAAAATGTACCTTCGTTTGTCCCTCAGAGACGAGCCCCAGCTCTTTCTTTAAGATCATCTCCACCCAAAAAGGGTCCTCTTGACTATCTAGCTGAAGTTCCAAATGATGTTTTTTGTTGAGGGCTAGATGTTTTTCTTGCTGAAGGGAACCTAATGAAGAACGTAGTTTATTTTCCCCTGAGTCTAAATGTTTTAGAATCGGATTGAAAATGCAAAAATTGAGAGCTACAAAAACAATGACCCACCAAGAACGAACAAATAGCTCATCTATAAGCTTCGCTATTAGCGTCTTGTCTCTAGTGCGTATGGACGGAGATACTCCCTTCACTTTCTTTTCCTAACGTAACATAACTCTAACAAGTGGAGCACTCTTTTTTGCCTGCCCCCTGACCTCATTCTCTAATTCCTGGGGTTAAATGCAAGTAAAAGCGTTTAAATTATTTTTTTTCTTAAGATCTAGCAACGAAAAAATAAAAACAAGCTCTTTTTTAAAAAAATTAACTCGCTCGATTATAGAAGGGCGTTTCAGGCAAATCTTCCTCCGAATCTTCGTGAGGTTTCTCTTCAGGCTGCGTTATAATCGCTAGAGTATGGCCTTCTCCTAAATGGCTTATGAGCTCTTTGAAATCTTCTTCAGTAAGAGAAGTTTTTTGCGTTTCCATTAACTCACTATAACGTGCTCTTAATGCATCTCCAACTTGGCTTGAGCGTTGAGCTGTAATGGGAAGCTTCGCAATATCCAAAAGAGTGAACTGATTAAAGGCCCTGCTCTTTACTAATTTTAAGTAGGCAAGTTCTTGATTTTTAGTCAGATTTGCCTCATCCAAGTTTTTTATCAGAGTAAAAAGCTCAGCTGTTGAAAGATCCTGGAAGTTAGAGATAATTTTCTCCGTAAGCTCTACGTGCTCATGTTCCATACTTGCTCGAAGAAGAGCTAGGGCATCTACTTTATAAAGTTGCGTTGTGATACTTGTCTTGAAATAAGCACATTTGTCGAGAAATCTCTCCACATAATCTGGCTTATGAGGGACTAAGCTCGTCAAAAGAGCTGCTCTATTCATAGCTGAGAAAGGATCAGAGTAGGGAAAAAAACCTAAGAGGTAAACTGAAGGGTCTGAGATTTCTTTTTCAAAAGTATTAAAAAGACCAGTTTCAGTTAGAGTCTGATTGAGATGTGATTGCCCATGCTGTAAAAGAGAGGGTAAGTGGATTTTTGTAGGCTTAGGGTGCATACGGACCACTTCTTTTAAGGTGTTTGGGGCTCCTGCATACGCAGTATACTCCGTAATAAGATCTAGCGTTAAAGAGTCCACTTTAGAAAACAAACCCTCTTTATTCGCTTTTTGAAGAAGCTCTATAGAGCCTTTATCAATAGCTAGCTTCAAAGAGGAGAAAATAGGGAGATCTAGATCTTCATAGCGCCCTTTATCTCCTAAGGCTGCTGGAGCATTTGGATCTTCTTTGCACCTTGGATCCTCTTTCATTTTAAGTCCAGTGCAGCGCTTATTTTCACTCAATATTGCAGGGACATTAATTTCATTATTTTCGGAAGCCCCTCCAAAAAGATTTATAGATGAGAGATCAAATGAAAAAGAAGAAGGGTTCTGATAGGCGTACCCAAAAGCCGCCAGCCCTAAAACAGCAGCAAATGTGGTCTTGGGTCTTTTTTTAACTTCACGATAAGCGGCCGATGTTAAATCGCTTAGAGCTCTGTAAGTACTTGTAATAAGGATAGACATTTCTCGCTGATACTGCTTTATCAAATAAGGTGCCTGAAATTTTAAAATAATGATTAAGATCCTGTCAAGATTTTAACTGCTATTCTCTCCAAAGGAGGAATCCACTTGCACAAAAAATAAAAGCTGTTAAGATCAAAATTGATTAAGAAATAGGATAGGGTCTCGATAACCCTGTCTTCTTAAACAGTCGGAATCGTAATTCCCTCTTGTCTCATATATTTTCCTTTTCGCATGGCGTAAGAGACTTCGCAATCTTCATCAGATTCAAAAAAGAGCACTTGAGCAAGTCCTTCAAAGGCATAGATTTTTGCAGGCAGGGGAGTCGTGTTGGAAATTTCAAGTGTGACATATCCTTCCCATTCAGGTTCAAATGGAGTGACATTTACAATAATTCCGCAGCGCGCATAAGTGGACTTCCCTAAACAAATCGTGAGGACGTTTCTAGGAATTCGAAAGTATTCCACGCTTACTGCGAGCGCAAAAGAATTGGGAGGGACAATGCAAACATCGGCTTCAATATCTACAAAGGAATTCGCTTGAAAGTTTTTAGGGTCTACAATTGAATTGTGAACATTTGTAAACACTTTAAATTTGTTGGAAACACGAACATCATATCCATAAGAAGAAAGGCCACAAGAGATCGCTTTTTTAGGGGCTGCTTCAAGTAGTTGCGTTCCACCTTTAGAAGGTGTTAGCTCATCTACTTCTTGTTTAGTTGCAATTTGTCGATCTACAAAAGGTTCGATCATTTTATGTTCAAGGGCCATTTTTTTGATCCAACGATCTGATTTGATTGCCATTTTTTTCTCTCCGAATTTTTTTGGATTTCTTTTATTCGTTCAATTTGACTAAGATAGAAACAAAGTTCATTTTATTGCTACAATTTTTACACTAAAAAAATGGAAAGTTCAGAAACTAACCCCCTAAGTGCATTATCTGAAGAAGATAAAAGCTATGAAGGGCCACTTAGGCCCCAATATCTAAAAGATTTTTCAGGGCAATCTAGTATCCTTGAGCGCCTAGACGTTTTTATTCAGGCTGCAAAAAAAAGAAACGATGTTTTACGTCACGCTCTTTTTAGTGGACCTCCTGGACTTGGAAAAACAACTCTAGCTGCAATCGTAGCTAAAGAGGTGGGCGCAAATATTGTGATGACCTCGGGTCCTATTTTAGAAAAGCCAAGCGACCTCGCAGGAATTTTAACTAACTTGCAAGTAGGTGATATTTTATTTATTGATGAAATTCATAGACTCAATAGAGTCGTTGAAGAATATCTTTACCCAGCTATGGAAGACTACACTTTAGACCTTATTATTGATAGCGGCGCTCATGCAAGATCTGTTCAAGTCAAACTCAATCCTTTTTCATTAATTGGTGCAACGACTAAGCAAGGCCTTTTAACTGCGCCTATGCGCTCAAGGTTTGCACTCAATTTTAGACTTGATTTTTATGAACCTGAAACTCTAAAAGAAATTATTAAAAGATCTGCCTCCATTTTAAAAACAAAAATCGATGACCCCGCTGCTTTAGAAATTGCAAAGAGATCCAGAGGGACTCCGCGCATTGCAAACAACTTATTTCGATGGGTTAGAGACTTCTCTCAAATAAAAGGGGGAGGGGTTATCACAGAAAAAATAGTGGAGAGAGCTGCGAAAATGCTCGCAATTGATGGCCTCGGTTTAGATGAAATGGATAAAAAGATTTTATTTATTATAATAGATCATTATAACGGGGGGCCAGTAGGATTAAATACCTTGGCTGTGGCTGTTGGGGAAGAAGCGTCAACTCTTGAAGAAGTCTATGAGCCCTATTTGATCATGCAAGGTTTTATTAAAAGAACTTCTCGTGGACGAGAAGTGACTCCTTTAGGTTATGAACATCTAAAGAAAAAAAAGTAATGTTGTTAAAGAGGTATACTATGCGTTTACGAGCCTGTTTAGGTCTGTTTTTGTTAATTGGGAGTTTTACTCTCCAGGCAAGTGTCTTGCCAAGTCGCCATGTCACAATAGAGCAACCTTCTAATTTAGGATTGATTAAGGTGCTACTTTATAAAGACATTGATGCTGCTAACTTAGAAGTTCGAGGTGGCTACAAAATTTATAATCCAAAAGACATGACCAAAGTTTCTAAAGGTTATATGAATAAACAGTTCCTTCTTCGACCGACTTTAGACGGGATTGCATGGGGAGAACAATTTCCAGGTGTTTTTCAACTCGCGCTTGTTCCTAAAAATGAAGACACCTATATCCTCTTAAATGGAATCCAATACTCCGGTGACATCTACGTTTATCAAATAGGAAATACGTTGAGTATTGTCAATGTTCTACCTGTAGAAGATTTTGTAAGTTCAATGCTTAACCCGAAAATTAATACTGCACTTCATCCTGAAGTTTTAGCGGCCCTCTCTATTGCAGCTAGGACTCAAGCTTATTTCTACTCAACTCGCAATGAGTCTGCTTTTTGGCACCTTGATGCTAGAGAAATAGGCTATCAAGGATCTTGTGTTTGTTCAAGACGCAATGGAGTGGATGAAGCCGTTTCTTTAACGCACCATCTGGTGATGAAGTCAGATCAGCACGGGACTCAAGAAGGTTTCTTCGATGCGACCTATACATCCAATTGCGCAGGAAAAACAGCGCCTTATCATCTGATTTTTAGAAAAGAGGGGTTTACCTCCCATAAAGGAGTAGAGTCACCTCTAGCACTTGCTAGCCGTAGTGAATCGCGTTGGTCTTATCATATCCACACAGAGGAACTAGCTAAAAAATTAGGTTGGGATTCTGTTTCAAAATATGAGCTTTACAGAGACAGTGACTCTCAGAAGGTGTATGGGGTCAGATTTGAGAATCAAGAAGATTCTTTAGATCTTGATATCATGCAATTTCAGGCGATGCTTGGCGAAAATAACTTGAAAAGTACAGATTTTTCAGTACAATATTCAGACAAAAACTTTTCCTTTGTCGGATATGGAGAAGGATCTGGGTCAGGTCTTTGCCTCTTTAGCGCCCAAGAAATGGCAAAAAGAGGGAAAAATGCAGCTGAAATCCTAGAAGCTTTCTTCCCCGGCATTAAAATTGCTTTTATGGATATCAAAAAATAGACAATGCTTTTATCACAGTTTGATTTTGATCTTCCCTCAGATTTGATTGCTCAGTATCCAAGGGATCAAAGAGACGAGTCTAGACTGATGGTAGTGGATCGAAAAACAGAAGAGATTTCTGAAATAACCTTCAGAGATCTCTCTTCAATTTTAGAACCTCAAGACACCCTCATTTTTAATGATACCAAAGTCTTTCCTGCACGCTTGCTAGGGCAAAAAGAAAATGGCGTTAAAGTTGAACTTTTACTTACAAAAGAACTCTCAAAAAACACTTGGGAAGTTTTAGCAAAACCTGGAAAGAAGATAAAAGAGGGCTCGACACTTTTATTTTCTCCAAATTTAAAAGCGAGTGTTATTCGTGACTATGAAAGCTCTAAAGTCGTCGTCTTTGAAACCGATGACCTGATGAACGAACTGGACCGGATTGGGATTATCCCTTTGCCTCCTTACATAAAAAGGGATAAACCCGATCCCAAAGACCGCATCACCTATCAAACCGTCTATGCTGAGAAAAGAGGTTCAATTGCAGCGCCAACAGCAGGGTTGCATTTTACGCCAAAGCTTCTTGAAGAGTTGAAAAACAAGGGGGTAAATCAAGAAATGTTAACACTCCATGTGGGACTTGGCACTTTCCAACCTATCTTTCATGAAAAATTAAGTGATCATCAGATGCATGAGGAATCTTTTAGCATTCCAAAAGAGGTATTGAATAGACTTAATAAAAAAACAGGCCGAAGGATTTGTGTGGGGACTACAACTCTAAGAGCGCTAGAATCCGCTGCTACAGAAGAGGGGATTCTAACAGATTCTTGCGCTCGAACGCGACTTTTTATTCAACCGGGTTATACCTTTAAATATGTGGATCACCTCTTGACGAATTTTCATCTTCCTAAATCCTCTCTCTTTATCTTAATCTCTGCATTTATGGGACAAACTCTAGCAAAAAAAGCTTATAAGCTTGCTGTAGAAAAAGGGTTTAAATTTTTCTCTTACGGCGATGCCATGCTCATCCTCTAATAAGGCTCTAGTTTCAAAAATTGATTGCAAATATATCAGTTTCTTTGCTAAAATCTGACCACTAAATTTATTGCGCCACGAAGGAAGTGTATTATGTCATTAGAAAACGCCAAAGAGAATTTGGTTGAATTTGGAAAGGAGCTAGGACTAGAAGGTCTTCAGTTCGACGAAAATAACACATGTATTTTGGGAATCGATGATGAATTCTCAATGCACATGACCTACGAACCAAATTCAAAAAGGCTTTACGTGTATTCGCCTATCATAGACGGGCTCCCTAAAGATCCTAAAATTCGATTACGACTATATGAAAAAATGCTAGAAGGGTCGATGCTTGGCGGACAGATGGCAGGTGGCGGAGTTGGCGTTGCTGTTAAAGAAGAGCTTATTTTAATGCACTGTGTTCTAGATATGGAACATGCTGGAATGCAAGCGCTGCGCGCTTTTGCTCCTCTCTATGTAGAAACTGTAGAAAAATGGCGTAAAATTGCTAAAGCTGTTTTAGAAGGCAAAGAAGTTGAAATTCCACGTCCCGGACAAGGTGGTCCTGGTGGAATCGGTCCTGGCGGGATGGGCCCTGGTGGGAATTCTCGTCCTCCATCTCCAGGTGAAAACATCATTAAGATTTAATTTGTCATATCTGTTGCAAGCGAGTTGAAAAAACTGCGGCTTGCAACTTCTTTTTCTTGAAATATTCTCACCTCATAAAGCATAGTACCCACTTCTGATTAGATTAAATAATCTTAACTAACCTCAAGGGGATTTCTGTATGAATTGGTTACAAATTGCTGGGCATCTAGGGGCTAATCCTGAAGAACGTCACACAGCTTCGGGTCAAAAGGTAATAACATTAAGACTAGCGACACACTCTAGAAAGGGTGCACAAGATACCACTCTTTGGTGGAGAGTAACTATCTGGGGAGATCGCTTTGATAAAATGATTCCTTATCTCAAAAAAGGGAGTCCTTTAATTGTAATTGGTGAAATGACTAAGCCTGAAATCTACACAGATAAAGAAGGTAAGTCTCAAATTTCATTAGACATCGTAGCTGACGTTATACGCTTCAGTCCGTTTGGACGTGGCTCTTCAGAAGGAAATAAAGCTGAAAATCAAGAAGCTCCTGCGCAAACAGCAAAAGCCTCTTCAGCTCCTTCAAATATTGATGATGAGATCCCTTTTTAGTTATGCGTATTACGAACGTACAAAATATAAATAGAAGACCTCTTGCAGATCTACTTGTTTTGCCGTTCTATCAAAAGAGAGGCAGCAAGTCTGTTGCTGCCTCTACTAAAGCGCTGTTTCAAAAAGAGACTAAAAAAACAATTGAGCTTGGAGACTTTAAAGGTCGGCTTGGTGAGTTGTTCATTGTGCACCCAGAAAGGCAGAAGGAGCCTAGACTTGCTTTGCTAGGCCTTGGACAAGAGTCTCAGCTTACGGTGGAGTCTTTAAGAAAGTCTTATGCTGCACTTACCCGTTTCTGTCATGTGCGTCATTTAAAAAAAATAAATGTTCTCTTTCCAGAATTAAAAAAAATAACAGTAGAATCAACGCTTAAAGGTGTTTGTGAAGGGCTTTTACTTGCAAACTATCTTTTCACAAAACTAAAAGGGACGAGCAAGAAGGTGCTAGAACCTATTGAAGTTTGTCGCATAGTAGGTCTTGAAAGTACTTACAAGAGCGTACTTGAAAAAACAATGAGTATTTGTGAGGGTGTAAATCTCGCAAGAGATCTGGTAAATGAAAATGCAGACACCATGAATGCGGATAAGCTCTCTGAAATTGCTCTTGGTTTTGCTAAAACATTTAAAAAAGTTTCAACCGTTGTTTTTGATAAAAAAAGGCTCGAAAAAGAACACTTAAAATTAATGCTGGCTGTTAATCGAGGAACTTCTTTAAATCCTGCACTCATTATGGTGAACTATAAAGGAAACCCTAAAGATAAAGAAGCTACTGTCTTAGTGGGTAAGGGAATTACCTATGACTCTGGAGGAATACAGCTCAAAGCTTCATCGGGTTCCATTATTCACATGAAATGTGATATGGGAGGCGCTGCTGCTGTTTTAGGTATTTTGCATGCTGCAGCAAAACTAGACTTACCTCTCAATATAATCGGTGTGGTCCCAGCTTGTGAAAATGCGATTAGTGATACCGCCTACAAGCCTGGTGATGTCTATGAAAGTTATTTAGGTAAGACAGTTGAAATCTTAAGTACAGATGCTGAAGGTAGGCTTGTTTTAGCAGACGCTTTAGCTTACGCAGAGAAGCATCTAAATCCGAGTTGCATGATTGACTTAGCTACGCTTACTGGAGGGGTTATGGCTGCCCTTGGAAATGAAATAACGGGCCTTATGTCTAATAGCAAGAAACTCGCTAAAAAGCTCTGCCTCTCTGGCGATATAAGTGGAGAAAAAGTCTGGGAATTACCCCTTTACGAAAACTATAAAGTAGCCCTGAAATCCAATATTGCAGACCTTAAAAACACGGCCGGGCGCTCAGGTTACCCCTCTGGAGTTGTAGCAGGCCTCTTTTTACAGGAGTTTGTTAAATCAACTCCCTGGGCTCACCTAGATATCGCTGGAACAGCCTATATAGGAGATCCTCGAGACTATCACAGTACAAAGGCTACAGGAGTAGGCGTTCGCCTTATACTCGCCTTCTTGGAGGATTTAATCGACTCTCAAGGTGAGTTCTAACTCACGCTTTATACGAAAGTTGAACTGTAAATTCTTTTTTTTAATTTTTATCTAGCTAAAAAGTTGTCAAATTCGTTAAGTATAAATTTACTTGCCGATCTTATTTAAAATAATCGTTTGAAATTAAATCTTTATCAGGAGGCTTATCAAAGATGAAATCTTCAAAGGTTATGACGAAATCTTCGTCACCAAAATCCCCAACTAAGGGGAAGAAAAAGCGCACTCAAACAGCGGAGGGCTGGCGCAGATCTGTCAAAAAAATATGTGAAAAAAGAAGCTCTAAAGAGGGCTGAAATGCATGCGTTTTTTTTGAAAAAACGCGTTGTTTTATACATCTTTTTTACGTATAATTAAGTACAGAAAATAACCCACGAAATCCCCTTTAATTAGGGGATTTTTTTAGATCAAGCGCTGCATGTACTTTCGAAAAAAAACAGACACAACACTTAAATCAATCACTCGCCTTTGCCCGAACTTTTTAAAAAAAGTAACGACCGCTTGTGATCAAAGATCTGATTTAGTGTTGCTCGCTTGGCCTGAAATCATTGGGGAAGAATTAGCGCCGATGACGTGTGCACATCGCTTATATGAAGGTGTTCTAGAAGTAAAAGTTTCTAATTCAACTCTCTTGAGCATCTTAACTTACAAAGAAAAACGCATTTTGTTAAAAAAGATAAAGGAAAAATTCCCCAAAACTGATATTAAAGACATTCGTTTTCGAATCGGCTAAAATAACTTACGAGGAGTCGTTCAGTTGAATACACAGGATCCTATTACCATGAATGAAAAAAACACAGAAGAAACCGCAAAAGAGAGTAAATACGGTGCAGGTTCTATTACTGTTTTAGAAGGCCTTCAAGCGGTGCGCGAGCGGCCGGGTATGTACATTGGGGATACACATAGTGGTGGTTTGCACCATCTTGTCTATGAAGTTGTAGACAATAGTATTGATGAAGCCCTAGCAGGTTACTGCAGCGAGATTAAAGTGATTATTCATAAAGACAACTCCATTACGGTTGAAGATAATGGTCGAGGAATTCCAATAGGCCGACATGAGCAGGAGTCCGTTAAACAAGGACGCGAAGTGACCGCTTTAGAAGTCGTTATGACTATTTTACACGCAGGTGGTAAGTTTGATAAAGGGGCTTACAAAGTCTCAGGGGGACTTCATGGAGTTGGTGTCTCTTGCGTAAATGCTCTTTCAACGTTACTAATCGCTCAAGTTTACTCCCAAGGTAAAATACATGAGATTCGTTTTGCAAGAGGAAAACCTACCCAATCGTTAGCAGAACTTGGAGAAACTCAAAAAAGAGGAACTCGCGTTACCTTCTTAGCAGATGATACGATCTTTTCTGTAACAGAATATGATTTTGATATCCTAGCTAAACGTCTTAGAGAACTTGCTTTTCTAAATAAAGGAATCACGATCACTTTAAAAGATGAACGTGATGCTGAAAAAGAAGAAGGGCTCTTTTTCTATGAAGGGGGAATCTCATCCTTTGTTCAATACCTCAATGAAGGGAAAGAAGCTCTTTTTGATAAACCTATTTATATTTCAGGAACTAAAGAAGGGGACGATGGACCTGTTGAGTTTGAAGTAGCACTTCAATGGAACAAAGGATTTAAAGAATCTGTTTTTGCATACGTCAACAATATACCAACAGCTCAAGGTGGAACACATCTAACCGGTTTTTCAACTGCTTTAACAAGAGTTCTCAATCAATATATTAAAAATAAGAATCTTTTAAAGTCAGATAAGATCTCCCTTTCTGGTGAAGATATGAGAGAAGGGCTCACGGCCGTGATCTCCACAAAAGTGATGAACCCGCAGTTCGAAGGGCAGACAAAACAAAGACTTGGTAATAGTGATGTTGGCTCTGTTGTTCAACAAATCACGGGTGAAGAGCTTTCCATCTTTTTGGATGAACACCCCTCCATTTCTAAAATCATTGTAGATAAAGCGCTTCTTGCAGCGCAAGCGCGTGAAGCTGCTAAAAAAGCTCGAGAGCTTACTATTCGAAAATCAGCACTAGACTCTGCAAGACTCCCAGGAAAGCTTGTAGATTGTCAAGAAAGAGACCCAGAAAAGTGTGAGATTTATATTGTGGAAGGGGACTCTGCTGGAGGGTCAGCTAAAGGTGCTAGAGATCGCAAAAATCAAGCAATTCTTCCGATTAGAGGTAAGATTTTAAATGTTGAAAAATCCAGACTTGAAAAGGTTCTCCAAAATGAGCAAGTTGGAAATATTATCGCTGCTTTTGGATGTGGGGTAGGAGTTGACAACTTTAATATCGAAAAACTGCGCTATCATCGCATTATCATTATGACGGATGCCGATGTTGATGGCTCTCATATTAGAACCCTTCTGCTTACGTTCTTCTTTAGGCATATGCCTGCCTTAATTGAAAACAAATACGTTTATATTGCGCAGCCACCGCTCTATAAAGTGACTCGAAAGAAAGTGGGGCGCTACATTCATTCTGAAAAAGAGATGGACTCTTATCTTTTAGAACTTGGAACAAGTGATCTTGTTCTTAGATTCACGGAAACCAACCGTACTCTTGATCGCGTAGAAATGAAAGAGCTTCTTAATGTTATATTAGATGTGGAAAGCTTTATCAGTTCAATAGAGAAAAAAGGAATCCCTTTTAAAGAGTTTATGCAAAGTCAAAATGCGCAAGGTCTCTTTCCTAAATATCAAGTAAAATTGGCTAGGGGCTCACGATTTGTTTATTCTGACTCAGAGATTGAAGAAATTACTAAACTAGATCAAGAGCATCAAGAAAAAGCCCATCAAGAAACGTTAGAGTCGATTCCTGAAGACGAAATCACAGATGATCTCCGTATTTTTAAACCAAAACGTCTAACCTTTACTGAAGTTTTTAAAGAGGGACTTTTACAGTCGATAGAAGAGCGTTTAAAGAAGTTTGATTTTGCTCTCTCTCAATACCTAACACCTTCTGAACTGAATTGCGAATTGCAAAGTGAAGGAAGTGAAAAAACAATTCCCGTTTTCACTCTTAAAGAAATCGTTGCTTTTATAAGAGAAAACGGAAGAAAGGGCATGGTTATTCAGCGCTACAAAGGTTTGGGAGAAATGAACCCCGAGCAACTTTGGGAAACTACAATGGATCCTGAAAAAAGAACATTACTCCATGTGACTCTGCCTGACGCTATTGCAGCAGATCATATGTTTGCAAAATTAATGGGCGAAGAAGTGCCCCCTAGAAGAGAATTTATAGAACATCACGCGTTATCAGTAAAAAACCTTGATGTATAAACCCTTACGGAGAAGCGAGCTCTATGCTACCTAATAATATTGGAAATATCCTACCTCGTAATGTCGAAGATGAGATGAAAGAGAGTTACTTGCGTTACTCGATGTCTGTGATCATATCTAGGGCTCTTCCTGACGTACGTGATGGACTAAAACCCTCTCAAAGAAGAATTCTCTACGCGATGCGGCTTTTAAATTTAGCTCCAGGTGGAAAGCACCGTAAGTGTGCTAAAATATGTGGGGATACATCTGGAGACTTTCACCCTCACGGTGAAATGGTTATTTATCCAACGCTTGTGCGAATGGCCCAAGAGTGGTGCATGCGCTATATGCTAGTCAACGGGCAAGGGAATTTTGGGTCTGTTGATGGAGACCCTCCTGCTGCTATGCGTTATGCGGAAGCTCGTTTAACTGCTCCATCTGTTCTCTTAATGGAAGATATGGAAAAAGAAACTGTGGATCTTGTCCAAAACTATGATGAAACCAAGCTAGAGCCGGTTGTTTTTCCATCTAAGTTTCCTAATCTACTTTGTAATGGATCTTCAGGAATTGCTGTTGGAATGGCAACAAATATCCCTCCTCAAAATTTGCAGGAGTTGGTCACTGTTACACAAATGTTAATCGAAAATCCTGATCTTTCTATCGATGAGATCATGCAAGAGATGCCAGGTCCTGATTTTCCTACAGGCGGGGTTATCTGTGGCTATAGAGGAATTAAAGAGGCTTACCACACAGGTCGCGGTAAGTTTACTGTAAGAGCTAAACTTGAAGTGGAAGAAAAAGATGGAGAACGGTCTTCTATTGTAATTACTGAGATTCCCTACAATGTGAATAAATCGAGATTAATCACTCAAATCGCGAATCTAATTCATAATAAAGTGATCACAGGAATAAGCGATATCAGAGATGAGTCTGATAAGCAAGGGCTTCAAATTGTCGTTGAGCTTAAGCGCAATGAAGTGCCCGATGTGATTGTGAACCAGCTTTATAAATTCACTGACCTTCAAGTGACTTTTGGGGCAATCATGCTTGCTCTTGATAAGGGGCTTCCAAGAGTGATGAACATCAAACAGTTTATTGTGGCTTGGATCGATCACCGTATTGAGGTTATTCGTCGAAGAACACGCTTTGAACTGAATAAAGCTGAAGAGAGGGCGCACATTTTAGAAGGGTATTTAATAGCGCTTAATCATTTAGATGAAGTGGTGAAAATTATTCGAGCTAAATCCTCAAGAGATGAAGCGAGATCTGCTTTAATGGAATTCTATAATCTCTCTGAGAGACAAGCAAATGCAGTCTTAGATCTTAAACTCTACCAGTTGACAGGGCTAGAGCAGGAAAAAATTAACAATGAATACCAAAAGCTTTTAGAGAAGATTAAAGACTATAAAGAGATTCTAGCTAGTGAACAAAGAGTTAATGACATTATTTGTACAGAACTCGAACAAGTTAGAAGTGTTGATAAAACTCCAAGACGTACTGAAATTATTGCTGCAGAAGGGGACCTTAACGTTGAAGACTTGATCCCGAATGAACCGGTTATCTTAACGATTTCTCAAGATGACTACATCAAACGTATGCCGATGGATACTTTTAGAGAGCAAAGGCGTGGCGGTAGTGGAGTGATTGGATTTGATCTTAAAAAAGAACACGATGCTTTAAAGAGCATCTACATTGCAAACACACACGACCACCTGCTTGTCTTCACAAGCCTAGGGCGTTGCTATTGGATTAAAGTTTGGCAGATTCCTGAAGCTGGAAGGCGCTCTAAAGGAAAACCTCTTATCAACCTTCTAGAAGATATTAAACCAGGTGAGAGAATAGCGACCATTTTAAAAGTTTCAGACTTTGATATAGAAGATCATTATGTCTTTTTATCCACTGTAAATGGAGTCGTTAAAAAGACTGAAATTAAAGCGTATGCAAATCCAAGACGTAAAGGAATCTATGCAATCACCATCGATGAACATGATTCTCTTATGAATGCTCACTTAGTAACTAAAGAGCAACAAATCATGCTTTTTACAAAGCAGGGTATGGCTATCCGTTTTGATGAAGATCAAGTGCGCGCTATGGGACGCACAGCACGTGGGGTTAAAGGGATTAACTTAAAGTCTAAAGAAGATGCTGTAATTGCTTGTGAAGTAGTCAATGGAGATGAACAAATCCTAGTCGTTTGCGACAAAGGATTTGGAAAGCGCTCAAATGTTGAAGACTTTAGAAAAACAAATAGAGGTGGTGTTGGGGTTAGATCCATTATCACAAGTGAGCGTAACGGTCTTGTACTAGGAGCCCTCTCTATTCAAAATGAAGAAAGTGTTTTGATGATGTCAAAACAAGGTCAGACGATCCGCTTTGGTATGGATGACCTGCGTGTTATGGGAAGAGCAACGCAAGGTGTTAAACTTGCAAATCTTCGCGAAGGAGATACTATATCAGCAATTCAAAAAATTGCGGCAGAAGAGGCTATTGAAGGAGAAGCTATAGCTGTCACTGAAGAGCCTTCCAATGACTCAGAATAAGCCACTCTTCATCACCTTCGAAGGAGGTGAGGGAGCTGGAAAGTCCACTCTAATTGAGGAGATCTACAAAGCTTTAGTCCAAAAAGGCTTTGAGGTTTTTAAAACTAGAGAGCCAGGCGGCACAACTCTTGGCGAAGAGATAAGAAACATTCTCCTCCATCAAAAAGAGCACTCTATAAGCTCTATGGCCGAGCTCCTCCTTTTTTTGACCTCTAGAGCTCAGCATATCGAAGAGGTTATTCAACCTCACCTCGATAAGGGTCATATTGTCCTTTGTGATCGTTTTAACGATTCTACAATCGCTTATCAGGGGATAGCGAGAGGAGTTGGTAAGATAGAGACGCAAAAACTCTGCGAGCTTGCCTGCAGGGGGCTCAAACCCCAGTTAACCTTTATATTGGATCTAGACCCCACTAAAGGGATGAAGCGGATCGAAAAAATGGATAAACAATGGGATCGACTCGAAGATCTAAAGCTCTCTTTTCATCAAAAAGTCTATCATGGCTACCACACTCTTGCAAAAGAAGAACCCGCCCGTATTCACTTAATAGATGCAACATTGTCTAAAGAAGAAGTTTTTGAGAAAGCTTGGAAGGCTCTTTTAAAACTTATTGATTAATTTACCTCTCTGCTGTCCTAAAGAGTTGCTTATAACTCATCTTTTTTAGCTTCAGAGGGATCAATTCCTAGATTTTTGAAACCTAAATCAATTAGAAAATCTACAATTTCTTGATGGCCTTTTCTCTTTGCGATTGAGAGGGCTGTGCGTCCATCATTGTCCTCCAAATTAAAATCAGCTCCTGCATCTATAAGGAGTTTGAGACTCTCAAGAGAACCTATCTCTGCAGCTTCCATTAAGGCTGTTCTGCCTTTTTTCCCTTGAAGGTCTAAGTTGGCTTTAGCATCTACTAGAAGCTTGACAGTTTTGTGGTGTCCTAGGCCTGCAGCAAGCATTAAAACGCTGACATTTTCTTTGTATAGAAGATTTAAGTTGGCTTTAGAATTCACTAGAAGTTTAGCAATTTTGTAATGCCCCTTAGCTGTCGCTATTATAAGGGCTGGTGAGCCGTTTTGATCTTGTAGATCTAAGTTAGCTTTAGCATCTACTAGAAGCTTAACAGTTTTGTAGTCCCCCTCAGCTGCAGCCGACATAAGGGCTGTTACCCCTTTTTTATCCTGAAGATCTAAGTTAGCTTTTGCATTCACTAGAATTTTAGCAGTTTTGTAATACCTCTTAGTTGTCGCTCCCATAAGGGCGCTTGTACCACTATCTTCTTGAAGATCTAAGTTAGCTTTAGCATCCACTAGAAGTTTAACAATTTTATGATGTCCCTGAATAGCAGCGAACATCAAGGCTGTAGAGCCTCCGCTGCCTTGAAGATCTAAGTTGGCTTTGGCCTCTATTAACAGTTCAACAATTTTGTGATAACCCAAAGTCGCAGCAAACATCAAGGCACTTATACCATTTTTTTCTTGAAGATTTAAGCCTGCATGAGCATCTACAAGAATTTTTGCAACTTCATAATGGCCCTGCGCAGCTGCTCGTATTAAAGCTTTTGCGTTTTCTTCAGCTTGGATGCTTGAGACACTACTGTCTTTGACTAATGCTCGCATCCCTTTAACATTTCCTCGGGCAGCTACAGCTGATAAAATAGAGTGTTTATTTTCTTTGTCGTGTAAGTTTCCTATTATTTTAATTAAGCTTGTATCGCCCAGTTTGACTGAAGGATGCTTAAGCACCCTATCTATTAAGCTATCACCAAAAAAACTGTTGAATAAAGAGTTTATTACATCAGTAAAGTTCTCTATGTAACTTCCAGCTAAAATTTTACAAACATCTCGCTTGATAAGCAGCTCATTTGATGGATTGTTAAGAAATGAAGAGACCCAGGTTGAAAAAACTGGGATGACACTCATAGATTGAAGTTCTAAACACTCTGAAACAACAGATTGAGAGAGTACTGGATTGGAAACAAAAACGTTTGAAATAGATAGAGCTTGGTTCATGAAGGTTCTCTTAAGAGATTAAGGTTAAGTTAGCTATTATAGCAACCAGAGTTTTTTTTTCAATAGAAAGTAAGAAGGGAGCCGATGTCATTACTGGGATTCATATTGACACCGAAAATAACTTACAGTTCAATTTTTCGACTTTGAACTTGTACATTTTGGTTATTCTTAATATAGGCGGTCATTCTTCCAGTTTTTAGAGCTTTCGCCATTTCAGTTTGATAATTTTTAAATCTTTCTTTTCTATCCTTCTCTATATAGGAGCTCATTAGGAATTCTACAATTTTGTGATGACCCTTAGCATCTGCTATACTTAAGGCTGTCTGCTCAAATTCGTTCACAATATCTATATCCGCTCCTGCTTTGATAAGGAGTTTCACTACTTCGAGATGCCCCATTCCTGCCGCAAACATCAAGGCGGTTATGCCTTCTTTGTATTTAAGGTCTAAATTTGCTTTAGCATCTAATAGGAGTTTCACAATGTTATAGTGTCCTCTTGCTGCTGCTTGCATCAAAGCCGTAGCACCTGTTTCGCTTTGAATGTCTAAGTCTGCTTTAGCATCTACTAGGAGTTTCACAACTTCGTAATCACCTTTATCTGCTGCCTTTATTAAGGATGTCATTCCACTTTTAGTCTGGGTATCCAAGTTAACATTTGCATTCACGAATGCGTTCATAGCTTTAATATTTCCTTTAGCAGTTACATCAGCTAAGATAGAGTGACTTTCTTTTCGGTTACGTAAACTTCCTATTATTTTAGTTAAGCTTGTATTAGCGAGTTTTATTGAAGGATTCTCAATGACTCTGTCTATCAAATTTGCACCAAAAAAACTGTTGAATAAATGAGCGATTACTTGAGTAAAGCTCTGCATTTTATTTCCGACTAACATTTCACAAACATCTTTTTTTATGAGGACTTCATTGGAAGAGGGGTAAATAAACGAAGAGATCCAAGTTGAAAAAACACGGGCAGTACTTAAAGAATTTAACTCCGAGCATTCTGAAACAACAGACTGAGATAGAAGTGGATCGGGAGCTAAAACAGTTGAGATAGATTGAAGCTGATTCATGATGACCCTCCTAAGGGATTGAGATTGAATCAGCTATTATTACAAGTTGGGTAATCTTATTCAATAAAAAGTAAGTTGCCCGAGGGTGAGCTTTTCAGGATTCAGTACAGAGTCAGAGAGGAACTCGAAATTCAATTTTTTAGAATAGCTGAAAAAGGTTATTTTCTTATATAATTGATTATTAATCTCTTAGAGATACGTTACATAAATAATTCTTTTTTGGTACCATTATGGTATTGAGTTTTGGTATCAAATAAGGGGGTCTGCTATGCCTTCTACTCAAAATTTTAACTTAAGAGGAATACCCTCTGAGCTTTTGGCGTTATTAAAGCAAGAAGCTAAAAAATTACATATGAGTGCAAATGCTCTAGCTTTAAGGATAATTGAGAAGGAGTTAGGGTTTAAAACAAAAAAACACCGCCACCATGACCTAGATCATCTTTCGGGTTCTTGGTCAGATAAAGACGTTGAGAACTTTAAAAATGAAACTAAATCTTTTGATGAAATTGAGAAGGAAATGTGGAAGTGAGACCTGTACTAATTGATACAAACGCGTATACGGGGTTTAAGCGAGGGAGAGTCACTGATTCTTAAATCTTAAACCTGAAGCAGCTGGGGTGTCGGTCTTAAAGCTTGTGGGGCTGGCACAATAGCAGGGCTATAAAGCAAGAACCCTTCGGCTTTAGGCGAGGGAAGTTCAACTGATCTGACTATTTGACTTATCTCTTAAGATAGCTATTTCCTCTCGGAAAAGAGAGGTTTAGTTCTATCGGAAATCTCACAATTCACTTATACTTTCCCTTTTAAACTTAACTTTTGAATTTATATGACTCAACTATATGACATCTCGCCACCTCTAGATGAGCTCTATGCTGTCTGGCCAAGCGATACTCCTTTATCTCAGAAACCTAAACTTAAGCTTGAAAAAGGGCACAGTGTGAACCTCTCGAGCTTTGAAGCTACAGCTCACTTAGGAGCGCATGCTAACAGCCCCTTAATCACAGATCCTAAAGGACTTTCTATAGGGGAGGAATCGTTAAGCAAGTTTATCGGACCTTGTCAGGTGGTTGAAATTGAGATTGAAAAAGGAGGTAAGATCACCCCTGATCAGTTGCCAAATAAGTTAGAGGCTCCGCGTATTCTTTTTAAGACAGGCACTGCAGATCGACTCCATCCTTTTGTCGAGGATTATGCAGCGCTTGATCCAAGTGTTATTGAACACCTTCATAAAAATGGAGTTGTTTTAGTGGGTATTGATACACCGGGTATTGATCTTTATACGGATTGCCAACATGTCTTAAGTCAGAAATGTGCTAGTAAATATAAAATGGCTGTTTTAGAATGCCTTTATCTAAAAGATATTTCAAATGGGGTGTACGAGCTGATCGCTCTCCCTTTAAAATTAATGGGATTTGAAGCAAGTCCAGTAAGAGCCGTTTTAAGAAAATTATGAGTCAAGAGCCTGCAGCCCTTTTAAAAAGTTATTTAGATCAAAAAAAAGTTCCAGGGGCACTCCTCTTTGTAGGTTCAAATATGGGGGAGATGACTCAAAGCGCAACAGACTTTGTGCTCGAGGTTTTTCGTCAAAGAGGATCTTCTGAAGAAAATCTTCAAAAGATCCAAACAGGAAACCATCCTGATCTTACACTATTAAATCCCTCTTCTAAGTCTGCGGTTTATACCATTGAACAAATAAGATGGCTATCGATGCAGAGTCAACTTTTTCCGCATGAAGCGCCCTTGCAATTCTTTGTTATAAAGCATGCTGAGCGAATGCAAGAAGCAGCTGCAAATGCTCTTTTAAAAACAATAGAAGAGCCGAACTTATCGACACACTTTATTTTACTTGCTCCCTCTTTAGATCAGATGTTGCCTACCGTAACCTCAAGACTACAGAAAGTTTTTTTTGAGGAGAAAGAAGAGGCTAATTCAGAAAAAAAACATGTAGAGCTTTTAGATGAGCTTTTAAAAAAGTGGCCCCACTTTTCATACAACGACCTGCATTTGACCTCAGTCTCTATTTTAGAGGAGCTCGAGAAAAAACTTTCTAAAAAAGAGAGAACCTTTGATGAGACCCTTTTTTTAAATCAAGAGTCAGAACTTTTGTTTCTTGAAATCGAAAAGTGGTTTAGCTCCCTAAAAGATACAGCCCCTTTTTCATTAAAAAAATTTGATACTCTTTTAGAAACTTCTAGAACAGGTTTTGACCGCTCTATTAAGCTCTCGACTTGCATAGAGAGTTTAATGTTAAATTTTATTCTGTAGCTTATGAGTACTTCTAAAAAAGTTGTGGTAATGGGAGGAGGGCCTGCTGGAACAACAGCTGCTATACTTCTTGCTAAAGCTGGATTTAAGGTGACTCTTTTTGAAAAAGATCGCCATCCAAGGTATCACATTGGGGAGTCTGGTATTCTCTCTCTTCCCTACATATTACAACTGTTAGATCTTGAAGAGCGTGTGGCAGCTTTAGGCTCTAAACGAAAAGGGGGTGTTTTTTTTGATTGGAACGAAAAATGGCTCATCAACTGGGGAGAGTCAGGACAATACACCTATCATGTGATTAGATCGGAATTTGATCACTTGCTTTTAACTAGAGCGCGCGAGTGTGGTGTGGAAATTTTTGAAGAGACAAAAGTTGAAGAAGTGTTATTTACAGGAGATAAAGCAAGCTCTGTGATCATTTCCAACAAGGATCGAAAAGAGGTAGTCTGTGACTACCTTATTGATGCGACAGGGAGAGCCGCTCTCTTAGCTAGGCGCTATTTAAAATCACAAGTTCCTCTTAAGGCTTTTCAAAATGTGGCCCTTTGGGGGTACTGGTTAAAGGTCGGTTCACCTCATTCTTTAAAAGGATTTCAGGGTATACAAGGCTACTCCAAAGATATTGAAAACCCCATAGTTTTAAGTTCTATTCCAAATGGATGGATTTGGGGGATTCCACTTCATGATAAGACGTGGAGTATAGGGACTGTGCTCTCTCAAAAGTTTTACAATGTTGAGAAAAAAAATAAGTTTCGAAAAGAGCTCTATATAGACTCTTTAAAACAATCAGAGGTTTTTTTAGATCTACTTGAAAAAGGGATGCTTGTATCCGATGTTCAGCAAACACAAGATTGGAGCTATAGAACAACTAAGTGGGGAGGAGAGAATTACTTTTTAGTAGGGGACTCAGCTGTTTTTATTGATCCACTTTTATCGACGGGCATGACCTCTGCTATGCTTAGCTCTGTAACTTCTGTAGCTTGTATTAAAGCGCTAGAAAAAGGAAAACTTGAGTCTAAAAAAGTGACTTCTTTTTATGCAGAAGATTATCAAAAACGTTTTTGGAGACTCTCTTTTGTAATAGGCGCTCTTTATGGAGCAAAAGGACACACACAAGATCTTTTTTATAATACGCATTGCTTAACTTCTAAAGATCTAAAAGGAAAAGCGTATGAAGAGATTAAGAACTCTTTCTCATCAGTCATTTCAGGGCTGGAAGATTTAAAAGAACTTTCCGCTTTTGATCTACAAAAAATAGCTTCTGACAGGCTTCGAGAAAACTTTAAAGAGTATATACAAGTTGTTCCAAAGATGCCTTATTTAGAACCTCATTCTTTAGAGCTTTGTTTAGAGTCTATATCTCTTAAGGAACTTTAGATTCTTGAGCTGATTGGAGCTCTTCATAAGTTAGGCAACCATGCTGTCGAAGAAATTCTGGCACAGTATCGCCGAAGTTTGCCTCTATAGCGTAATCTAGAGGGGTCTTATTTGAGAGGTCTACTGGATTTAACTCTACTCCTTGAGTTTCTACAAAGGGAACGACCCATTCTTTTGAAAGGTGATCCTCAGCAGCATCATGGAAAGGAGTGCGTTCCATGTAATCTCTAGGGTTCGGTTCAGCTTTTACTGTGTTAAAAAGAAAGTTCAACGCTCCTCTTTTGCTTGGTCCTGTCGCTAGATGAAGAGGGGTCTTTCCATCAGTAGATCTTGGTGTTTCAGGGTTAAAACCTCTATCTAAGAGAGCTTGCATAATAGAAGGAAGTGCAGGGTTACGTGAATAGGAAGCCGAACTTATCGCTGCAAGGAAAGGAGACGCTCCATGTATATTCACTGTAGTTACATCTGTAGCCTGAATCAGGGGGGCGAGCTTATCTAGAGGGAGTCCAAGAAGTAGAGCTGTATGCAGAGGGGGGGATCCATCTCTGTCACATAGATCAAACCGAGCGTTGGGTAGACTGCAAAAGAGAGGGATAAGCGCATGGCGACTAAAAACTATGGCTGTGTGTAGCGGAGTTCTTGATGATCGACATTGCGCACTGGGATCAAAACCTTTTTCATAGAGAGCGGTTACAATTTCGCCTGCGTCTTTTTGTTGCGATGTCGCAGCTGAATGCAGCGCTGTTTGACCTTGTTTATTACGTGTGTCAGGGTCTACATCAGGGAGAAAAATTTGCACAGTTTCTACGTTTGCTTTGGCCGCAGCTAAGTGAAGGCAAGAGTCTCCTTGCAATGTGAGCACGCTAGGGTCGCAGCCTCCGGCTAATAGAGCTTGTATAACATCAAATGTATTTGTGCCAAACCCAGCATGAATTGCTACATGTAGAGGGGTGTTTCCTTCCTTGTTTAGCTGATTAGGTTTAGTTTTTGGGTCTCCAAGAAGAAGAGTTGCGGTTTTATGGCTATTATAAGCTGCGGCTATGTGTAAAGCGGCTCCTCTACCTATTTTAGCACAATGAGTTGGATCAACCCTAGGATCTTTAAGGAGACGCGGAACAATTTCTATTCCATCATCGGACATGCATAGAATACTCAGGAGTGTTTCGCCTCTAGCGTTTTCTGTTGAAGGATCAGCACCTCTATCTAAAAGCAAGTCAATAATTTTTTGAGTTTCAGGTTTTTTTTCTTTACTTGCGCCGGAAATTAATAGATGTGCAGCTTCGATTAGGGGGGTGTTGCCATCAGAGAGACCAGGGTAAGAGATGTGAGGCTCTAGATGGGTTCTTGGATCCGTAAGAAGAGTTTCTACTGCTCTAGTATGGCCCAAGGAAGCAGCTTTGAATAGAGGTGTTAATCCATGCGAGTCAGCCCTGTTAGGGTCAGCGCGTCCAGTTAAAAGCTCTTGGATTCTTTCGGTAGAGTTAGAGACTGCTGCCGCGAATAGATCAAGTTGCGAGGGATATTGGCAGCTAGCTTTGCTAGCTAAGGAGCTTGTAGAAGTCATTTGGGTCTCCATTGCCTCTAATTGATTTGTAGAGGATTATAAACGGAATCTCATTTTGTTTCAACATGCAGCTAGCCTTTGATTTTAAGCTTCTGGGTGTTTAATTCTTCGCTTTAAGCTATTAGGCTTCTTCAGCGGTAAAATAGCGTGTAGCGTATGGCAACATAGAAACGGCTGTCGCTGTCGCTGCTAGAGCTCCTGAGACTAGAGAAGTTTTGTTTTTAGCAAAATAAGCTTTTACTTTTTGAAAAGCGTTTGTAGAGCTATTTGCTCCTTCTCTCTTCAACTTCTTTGATTCATAGTCTTGGAGGATTTTTATAGATTGGGGATCTTCTAAATAGACCGCTTCATCCAAAGGCGTGCATCCCGCGCTGTCTTTTTGATTAGAAACTATTTGAGGATGAGCTAAGAGGAGGGCTAAAACTTCATAATCGCTCATAGAGACTGCCATATGGAGAGGGGTGCTTTTTTCATCATCCCCTAAGTTTGGGTCAGTTTTCGGGTGATTAAGGAGGGCTCTTATCATTTCAATATCCCCCTCAAAAACAGCATCATATAGAGGGGTGCATCCAAATTTATTGACCTTATTAGGATCGATGTTTGGGTGGCTAAGAAGGGTTTTTAGGGCTTGAGTATCATCCTTAGCGATAGCCTGATGTAGAGGAGTTCTTCCTGTTAGCTCATTAGCTGTATTGGGCTCCACTAAGGCTTTTAAAGGTTGAATCGTCACCTTTTGTCCGGTTTTATTGAGTGTTTTTTCTGGAGAGATTATAGTAGCTTCTATGGCCTGTCTGTCGCTATCAGAAGTTGATAGGTTAATTGAGGCATGATCTAACCAAATTTGGGCGGTTTTTCTAGCTAGTTGACTTATCTTAGGTGAGTCAGGTTTGGTTGAGCTTGCGCTAGATTGGTTTGCCTGATATGCATTTGTGTAGCTGTTTATAGCTTTCATATAATATTCTCCATTCTTGGAGTGTATTATACACGATTTGTCTTAAAATGTCAAGAAAATAGTTTAAATTCGGGTATAA
>CAYGMF010000005.1:6789-39234 GCA_964351075.1 uncultured bacterium | reverse complement strand
ATAGAATTTTAAAATAAAAAAAAGCCTGAGAATTTCTCAGGCCATCAGTAACGTTGGAGGTGGAGAGAATCGAACTCTCGTCCTAGAAAAACTCCCTATCAATCTCTACATGCTTAGCATCTTAAAATACCGACTTCAGTGTAAGATGCCCCATTCAAAGTCGATCGGCTCAATTATAATCTCGAATTTAGTTCCAAAAGTGCCAGAACGAACTAAACTCACACCAAGTAAATGACGATAGTTTCAAGACCCTTGGTCTTATCTTGAGCTATCGAGCTGTACTAAACGGTTAAGTTTACGCAGCCATCGCAAACGCACCTTCAGAGAAGTCTACGTCTACAATTTTATTTTGCTTGTTAGCATTTATGTTTTTTGCCAGATGATTTAGGAGGCCCACTGACATCCTCCGCATGCAATCAATACTTCGTATTCCAGTCGAAACCGGTACACCCCCGTATTTGAAAGTTACATTTATTTTAGCAAAGGAGTCCTTTAAAATCAAGAGTTTACTTAAAAATCCGCTATCAAACATCTTATATATAAGATGTTATAAACATCCTTAAAGAACTTCTGCTGCTAGAGAAGAAAGCTCTGAGCGTTCTGTGACGTCAAAGGTCATGTTTCCAAAGATGGGATGGTCTCCAAACTTTGAAATAGCAAAGGTTAAGCCATTCGTATCAATGTCTAAATAGGGGTTATCTATTTGGGATGGGTCTCCTGCTAAAATAACTTTGGTCCCCTCTCCAGCTCTTGAGATAACTGTTTTAATTTCGTGAGGCGTTAAGTTCTGAGCTTCATCAATAATAATGAACATATTAGGGAGTGTTCGCCCTCTGATGTAAGTTACAGCTTCTAGCTCTAACTTTTGACTCTCTTTAATCCAACGTAAATTCTCTTGAGTATCCTGAGCACCTGACCCTGCTTGGCAAAGGTATTCAAGGTTATCATAGATTGGCTGCATCCAATGAAAAAGCTTTTCTTCTTTAGTCCCTGGTAAGAAACCTATATCTTTACCAAGTGGCATGATAGGACGACTGACTAGAATTTTTGAGTAATACCCCTCATCAAAAACTTTTCTAAGAGCACAAGCAAGTGCTAGAAGAGTTTTTCCTGTTCCAGCCTGACCCACAAGAGTTACAAGTTTGATATCTTCTCGAAGGATTAGATCTAAAGCACATCTTTGTTGGATGTTTCTAGGCTTTATACTCCAGAGATCTTGTGGAAGTGCATTCAAAGCAACTAGTTGTTTTTGATGTTTGTCGTAACGTCCTATAATATGAGTTTCTTCGTCTGAGGAGAGCACACAATACTCATTTGCATAAATCTCTTGATCTGGCCAATCTAGAACTCCATTTTTCATAAAGAGGTCGATATCTTTTTTAGAAACCTCAGCCTTTTTAAGACCGGTATAAATATCTCGATGAGAAAAACTGGTGTTTTTATAGTCTTCTGCATGAATCCCTGTCATCTGAGCTTTTAGTCTCGATGCGAAGTCTTTTGAAAGAAAGATTATATCGGGGTAGGTCTTTGCTGCTTGATAAGCAGAATAGAGCACCTGATTTTTTCGTGAATTTTTATCGTGAACAAATTTTCCATTTGCTTCTAAGTTATGACAGGAAAAAACACGAACTTCGCAACCATTTTCTATTTTTATCCCTGCCATTAGGTCTGCTTTAGTATGATGCGCTTTAATGGCATCAAAAGAGCGCATAACTAATCGAGCATTACGTCCTAAATCATTGGGAAGCCTTTTCATATCATCGAGCTCTTCGATGACAGAAATAGGGATAATCAGTAAACAATTTTTGAAATGTGAGAGGACTTTTGGATCATAGAGTAGGACGTTTGTATCGAGAAGGAATGTTTTTTGGGTCATAGAAGAGAGCCTTGAGTAATAAATAAGGTCTTAAAAATTCAAACTAGTGAATCTCTTCATTCCTGCCAAGGAAAAACTAAATAAATTCACAAATAGCTTATATTCAGTCTGTTATGTGATTATTTCGCAGATACCCCTCTTAATTGCTAATAAGGCTTGAAAGTTTTTTTATAATGGTATATAATGGTATTATAATTTAGAAAGATAGAAATCATAATTCAAGCACGGAATTCGAGGTATTTATGCAGTATATCATTAATAACAAGATCTTGAGCATCCCTCCGCATATTTCTACAAGCTGGGAAAGCGTCTGCTCTATTCACGTTGAGCAAGAAGGTGCTCTGCAAATACTTGTACTTGCTCTAAACAATGGGACAGCTATTCGTATTCCAGGACTTGATCAAGATGTAGTGACCAAAATCTTTCAAACTCATACTCAATATCTAGAAAGTATTTCAAAAAAAGATTCTGCTCCACAAAACCCTGGAGCTCCAAATATGTTCTCATTTGACAACATGGCTGGCCTTGGATTTCCAATGAGATTTGGCGGGAACTTAGAAGGGCTTGGTGCTGCTATGCAACATAATCAAGAGCAAGCAAACTCTCCAGATCTACCTAAAGAAGTTTTAGAGAAAGTTTCAGCTATTGCAAAAATCATGGATGCCGATCCAAATTTGATGACAGGATTAAAAGCTGAACCTCATTGTAACTGTGTGCACTGCCAGATAGCACGTGCTGTACAAGGTCAAGTACCTGAAGAAAAAGTCGAATTAGAAGAACACGTATCAGAAGAAGATTTAACCTTTAAAACTTGGGATATTTCTCAAACAGGCGACAAACTCTATTCTGTCGTTAATCCCTTAGATAAGAAAGAGCAGTATAATGTATTTCTTGGCGAACCTTTAGGCTGTACGTGCGGGAAAAAAAACTGTGAGCATATTAAAGCAGTTTTAAATACCTAAGTCTTTTCACATTCTATCTCAGAAAAAAATCTCTTTGAGAAAAACTCCAAAAATCATACATTAGTGTTTCACTAACTATTATCATGATTTCAGGAGTTTTTTAGTATGAAACGAAATTTATTTCCTTTCTTGTTTGTATTACCTTTTATTTGTTCAGCTCTGTCCGCTCGTGCGCCTTCTGTCGAACACTCTAAAAAAGTATCGAAAGCAGGATTCAGTTCATTTACCGGAAAGATCCTTGGAGATAAAGTTCGTATGAGACTTCATCCAAATCTAGAAGGCCATATTGTCAGCGAACTTTCTAAAGGGCAAATTTTTGCCGTTGTAAATGAAAGTGAAGACTACTATGGAGTTTTACCTTCAAAAGACATGAAAGCCTACGTCTATCGCACCTATGTCTTAGATAATCAGGTTGAGGCTGAACACGTCAACATCCGTTTAAATCCAAATTTAGAAGCTCCAGTAGTTGCTCAACTAAACTCTGGTGATAAGGTCAATGTTCAACTTAGCCCTCAGCAATCTAAATGGTATGAAATTTCAGTCCCTCAAGGCGTTGTCTTTTGGGTTGCAAAAGAGTATGTCGAAAACGTTGGTTCTGTTGACTATGTTGAAAAATACCATGCACGTGTAGGAGAAGCAAATCAACTATTAGCAACAGCCGACCTTATAGCACAAACTGAATTCAGGAAAAATTTTTTAGAAGTCGACTTAAAAAGACTCGTACAAAACTTTGAGAAAATAGCAAAAGACTATGCCGACCTTGATCACATAAAAGAAAAAGTGCAAAGGTCTATAGCTGAGTTGGAAAAAGGTTACTGCGATCTGAAAATAGCATACTTAGAAGGGAAAGCTGGCAAGTCTGCTTTAGAAGTAGAATCTTTAACTGCCAAACTAACAGATTTTGATCATGATTCAAGCCCAGATGCGGTTGAAGTAATGAGTGAAATTCAGTCCTCAAACTTAGTTTTAGACTTTCCTAAAAATGTTACAGATAAGATGAAAGTTTGGCAGCCGTTAGAGTTTGCTCGCTTTCAAGCTTGGGCTACAGACCATCCTAATTTAAGTGAAGAAAATTACTATGGAGAAGAGTCGTTGAATGCGGATCAAGTTCATGGAATTATCGAACCTTTTAATACCTTAATTAAGCATAAGCCTGGTGACTTTGTACTCACATCAAACGGGCAAACTGTTGCTTATCTATACAGCACACATGTTAACTTGCAAGAAATGGTAGGAAAAAAAGTTTCATTGAAAGTTTCTGAAAGAGACAACCATAACTTTGCTTTTCCAGCTTTCTACGTTCTTGAAGCTCAAGAATAAATTTAATTTCAAATGACCTAATCGCACTATGTTTAGGTCATTTTTTTTCATTTAAAATCCAGTGAACAGCTTTAATCAGTTCTTTAGTATAGGGATGTTTCGCGTTTGTAAATAGATTTTCGCTAGTAATCGTTTCAACGATTTCCCCTTTATAGAGAACGGCTATCTCGCGAGAAAAATAGTGTGCAGTAATCAGATCATGTGTAATCCATAAGATAGAAAAGCCTAATTTGAGCTGTAATTCCTTTAATAGATCTAAGATCTCTTTTTGTAAAACGGTGTCTATTGCTGAAAGTATTTCGTCGCAAATAAGAAGTTTAGGTTTGTTTAATAAAGCACGGACTAAAGCAACCCTTTGCGCTTCTCCCCCACTTAATTCATGAGGATATGCATTTAGATGTCCCCTATCCAACTTCAATCGATCAAATAGCTCATTGAGCTCTAGCAGTACTTGTTCTTTTTCTAAACGAGAATATGAATCCAATAAGATATTGGAAATAGTCATATGAGGAGTCAAAGATTCAAAGGGATTTTGGAAAACTAGCTGAATAGCACCTCTATAATTGGCTACAGGAGCGTAAATAAGCTCCCCTGTTGAAGGCTTTGCGAGCTTAGCTACGATTCTAGCTAAAGTAGTCTTTCCAGAGCCTGAAGGGCCTACAAGAGCAAGAGTTTGATTAGGATAAATTTTTAAATTTATTGAGTTGAGAATAGAAAAAGAGCCTGATCGACATTTAAAATATTTTGAAATATTTTTTAAGTCTAGATCAGGCTCATTCATGAATGACCTAAGATTAAGTCGATAAAATTATTCAGGAATGTACTCTATAAAGCAAAGTGGAGCTTTGTCACCCACTCTAAATCCTGTCTTAATAATTCTAGTATAACCACCTTGTCTATTCACATACCTAGGAGCTAAGCTCTCAAAAAGTTTGTGAATAACTTTTCTGTCTCCGTTGTAAGAAGAATGATCACCTGCCTTAGCAGCGCGTTGTTCTTTTGGAGTAAGTGTATTAAATTGAACCATTAACTTAGCAATTGCTTGGCGCTTTGAAGCTAGTGTTTGCTTTTTTGCAACAGTGATTAAGCGTTCAGCATGACGACGTAATTCTTTAGCTTTTGTAACTGTTGTCTCTATTCTCTCGTGTTCTACAAGGGACTTAAGCAAGTTAGCAATAAGGCAACGTCTATGTGAGCTTGTTCGGCCTAATTTGAAAGTATCTTTTCTATGTCTCACGATCTACCTCTACAGTGATTTTTCTTCTTTTTCATACTTTATAAGCACATCTTTAACATTTTCTTTAGTAATATTATATCTACTTAGATCCATCCCTAAAGAAAGGTTCATATCATGCAGCTTGTCTTTAATTTCATTTAAAGACTTCTTACCAAAGTTTCTATATTTAAGCATTTCTGATTCATGATTAACAACAAGTTCACCAATCGTCTGAATTTGTGCTGAATTCAAGCAATTAGTAGATCTAACTGAAAGTTCAATTTCATTGATCTTAAGAGCAAGTTTTTGAAGTATCTCATCACGATCACTATCTACTTCTTCAGACTCTTCTTGGAAAGATAAGTCATAAGTTTCTAACTGAACAAAGGACTCAAAGTGCTTAATTCCAATTTGAGCTGCAAAAGCCAATGCTTCTTTAGGTGTTATGCGGCCATCAGTAGTTACCTCTAGGATAAGACGATCATAATCTGTATCTTGTCCTACACGTGTATTTTCTACAGTATAGTTAACAGTTTTTACTGGAGAAAATGCAGAATCAATTACTATTTCACCAGCTACTTTGTCATTTAGTTGATGTCTTTCTGAAGGGACATAACCTCTTCCGATACTTATGCGAAGAGTAACCTTTTTAGACATAGGTTTTGTTACAGTGAAAATGTCTAGTTCAGGATTAACAACTTCAAAAAGAGGAGAAATAATTAAGTCTTTCATTTTGACTTTATACTGTCCTCCGCCTTCCTTAAGCATTTCATCAGTGATAATGAGGTCTTTAGAAACAAGATGTTGCTGGTGAAGTCTGTCATTATTTTCTTCCAAAGGGATTCTTCTTAAGCGAGCGCCTTTAATGTTTAGAATGATGACTGTCATATCTTCTACGATACCTTCGACTGCCATATATTCATGAGGGATACCCTCAATCTGTATAGAAATTATTGAAGGAGCTTCAATACCTGTAAGTAGCATCCTTCTTAAGGAATTACCCAGTGTATGTCCATGCCCTCTTTCAAAGGGTTCTGCTACGAATCTAGCATAATTGTCACTAGCTTCTTCAATTGCTATCTTTTCAGGCATTTCAAACTTGTCATAAACTACTGCCATGAAGGGTACTCCTAATTAAGTCTTAAATTTAGTATTACGGGTTAAACTCTACGTCTTTTTCTTGGGCGGCATCCATTATGAGCAACAGGTGTTTTGTCTCTAATAATGGTTATTAATAGGCCGGTGCTTTGCAATCCACGAACAGCAGACTCTCTACCTGCTCCTGGACCCTTTAAGTTAACTTCAATTTCTTTCATTCCACGTGCAACTGCAACTTTAGCAGCGCTTTGAGCAGCAACAGTTGCTGCAAAGGCTGTGGATTTACGAGATCCTGAAAAATTGACTTTTCCACCAGATGCCCAAGAGATCACATTTCCCATAGGATCAGATATAGAAACAATTGTGTTATTAAAGGTTGCCTTTACATTTGCAACACCTGTAGGTACTGAGCGTAAAACCTTCTTTTTAGTTTTAGTAGGTTTCTTTTTTTGTTGCATTGATTGTTGTTTAGCCAACTCTATTCTCCTTATTATGTTATGCTTCTACTTAGGACCTGGAGCTTTCTTCTTTCCAGCAATTGATTTCTTTTTACCTTTACGAGTTCTTGCATTTGTAGAGGTACGTTGTCCACGAACAGGTAGACCTGATCGATGTCTTAATCCTCTGTAGCATTGGATATTGATCAATCGTTTAATATTATTTTGGACCTGACGTCTTAAGTCACCCTCTACTACATAATCCTTTTGAAGAAGGGTTGTAATATTTGAAATGTCTTCTGACTTAAGTCGATGTGCCCTCATATTAGGATCTAATTTAAGTTCCGCTATAATGTCTTTAGAGCGCTTATTGCCCACACCAAATATATAAGTTAGACTTATTTCAACTCTTTTATTATCGGGTATATCAACTCCAAGTATCCGTACCATTCTGTCTCCTAATATTGCTTAATTCGCGTAATTATCTTTAAATTTTCAAAAAAGTGAGATAATTTTAGCATATTACTTTATTTGTGAAAATCCTTATCTTTCTCTCGAAAGGCCTCTTTTCATAAGGCCATCATACTTATTCGTAAGTAAGTGAGAATCAACTTGTTGCATAGTGTCTAATATTACCCCAACCAAGATTAGAAGTGAAGTACCTCCAAAAAAGTGGCTAATGGTCATATCAACGTTTAAAACTTTACTTACAATGTTAGGTAAAATTGCAATAAGAGCTAAAAATACAGCTCCTATAAGCGTAATCCTATTCATTGTAGATTCTAGATATTGTTGTGTCGGTTTTCCTTGTCTAACACCTGGAACAAAGGCCCCGTTTTTCTTCATATCTGAGGCTATTTGTTCTGGCTTAAATTGGGTAGCTGTCCAAAAGAAAGTAAAGAAGAGTATTAACAGAACAAAGATAACCGAATATAGGGTTGTGCCTGGGTAAAGTGATTGCGCTAGCTGTGATAGCCAATTTGCACCTAACGTACTTCCTAAAAGCTGTGCTATAGTTGCAGGGAACATAAGAAGTGAGGATGCAAAGATAACGGGTATAACGCCAGCATAGTTTATTTTTAAGGGTAAGTGTGCTGAGGAACCCGCAGTTTCATTTCTACCTGAGATGCGCCTAGCATATTGAAGAGGTACCTTTTTTTGCCCTTGAATGATCAGTACGGTTCCCATAATAACAGCGATAAATACAATGGAAAGGATAAGTATTGAAGTTAGACTCATCTGACCCGATGTCTGGGATCCTAAATTTAATTGTTTAACTAATAGACCTATAGCACTAGGTATTTGTGAAACTATTCCTAAGGCTATTATTAAACTAATTCCATTCCCTATCCCTTTTTCGGTGATTTGCTCTCCTACCCAGATAAGAAAGAGTGTACCAGTTGTCATGGTAAAGACTACGATCATATAGAAAAGCCAAGGTATACCAAAAGCCTGAACCTTAAAAAGTTCATGAACAACAATACCGGGATGAGCTTGATTCATTTGCAGAGCATAACGTGCTAGCAATGTCGCTTGCATAACAGATAAAAGAGTAGCAAGGATGCGAGTCCATTTACCGATTTTTCTTTTACCTGACTCTTGATTTTCTTTTATTTCTCTTTGAAGACTAGGAATTAATGCCACTAAAAGCTGAATCACAATGGATGCTGTAATATAAGGCATAATACTCAAAGCAATTACAGTCATTTGCCCAAAAGCGCCCCCTGAAAACAAGTCAAGCAGCTGTAAAAGATTTTGTCCACCCTTTGTGACAAATTTGAAGTAGTTAAGAGCTGCTTCAGCGTTAATTCCTGGTACAGGAACGTAGGCTCCGATACGTACAACAACGAGTAGCAGTAAAGTGAAAATCACCTTTTTCTTGAGCTCTGGTGTTGAATAAATTCTTTTGAGACCCTGTATCATACTCTATATTTTGGGGTAAGATTATATTGTTGTGTACTTAATACCGGCTTTATCCAGCTTTTCAATAGCAGCTTTTGAATAGGCAGCTAATTCTATGGTAATTTTTTTTGTAGTTTCACCTTGAGCCAAGAGCTTAACTCCATAAGAGTGACCACTTAGTAGTCCACGTGCTTTTAGAGTTTCTAAACTTACTGTTTCACCATCTTTGTAGATAAGGTCTATTTGGTTAAGGTTAATTGGATCAAGAGGTTTTCTAAATCTAGCTCTGCTAAACCCTCGAGTAGGTAGTTTTTGGAAAAGTCTAAATTGACCACCTTCATAGGTATGTCTTCTTTTGTAACCTGATCTAGAACCTGCTCCCTTTTCTCCTCTTCCGGAAGTTTTACCAAGACCACTACCTGGGCCTCTTCCTAGCCTATTTCTCTTTGGCTTAATTTTTGCATTAAATGTATTGAGTTTCATTTTATCTGATCCCTCTCATCTCTAGGCATTCTTCTTTTTTTCTAAATAAATCCAGTGCTTTGAAGGTTGCGTGTACGAGATTCATAGGATTACTACATCCTAAGCTTTTCGCTACTACATCTTTAATACCAGCCAATTCCAAAATTGCTCTTACTTTAGATCCAGCAATAATACCAGATCCTTTCTTTGCAGGTTTTAGTAAGAGAACAGCTCCATCCCAACGAACTATTATCTCATGAGGAATTGTAGTTCCTGTCATTTTGACAGTCATTATATCTTTTTTGGCTGCATCAACACCTTTTCGTATTGAGTCTGCGAGTTCATTAGCTTTTGCAAAGCCATATCCGATATGACCTTCTCGATCACCAACTGCTATCAAAGCGGAAAAGCTAAACTTCCTACCACCTTTCAAAACTTTAGCACATCTGTTAATGAAGAGTACTTTCTCTTCGAATTCAGTTGAAAAATCTTCTACTGTTTGTCTTTGATTATTATTTGACATCTTGGCTCTTTCTCTTAATTAAAATTGTAGTCCTTTGTCACGAGCTCCTTCAGCAAAAGCCGCGATAATTCCGTGATATTTAGATCCCCTTCTATCTAAAACTGCGTATTTGACGCCTTTTTCAGCACACGCTTCAGCAACTTGTTGCCCCATAGCTTTCGCTATATCTGTTTTATTTGACTTTTTGTTGGCCTCTTTAAAAGATTTCGAAGAAGAGGTTAGGCTAGTAAGTGTTAAGCCTTTTGAATCATCAATAACTTGAACTGTGACATAGTTATTTGATTTTACAACACATAGTCTAGGTCTTTCTGTTGATCCTATTACTCTTTTGCGAATACGTAGTATTCTTTTCTTTTTTCTTCTAGAAGCTTTAAGAGTGCTCGTTTCCATAATTTAATTCATCCTAATTTATTTTTTAGCAGCAGATTTACCTGCTTTTCTTCTAACATACTGCCCCACATAGTGAACTCCTTTCCCTTTATAGGGTTCAGGCTTTCTTAAGTGGTGCAAAAGAGAAGCGAATTGGCCAACTTGTTGTTTATCAGCACCAGAAATTGTAAGTAGAACATTTTTGTCAACTTTAACTTCTAACCCTTTCGGTATGTCAATTAAAGTTGGATGGGAAAAACCAAGTTGCAAGTTAACTTGTTGCCCTTGTACTGCGGCTCTATACCCAACCCCTTTTAACTCAAGGTCTTTAGAAAATCCCTTACTAACTCCATTTACCATATTTGCTATCAAAGCCCTGTAGAGACCCTGAAACTTTGATGGACATGTTGGGTTGTCAATTACAAGAGTAAGTACATTTTCTTCTTGCTTTACAGATATTTCTTTTTGTATTTCTAGCTCAAGTTCTCCTTTAGGTCCCTTGACGCGAACATTTTTCTTCTCTATTTTTACTTCTACACCCTTTGGAACTTCTATGGGCTGTTTTCCTATTCTTGACATGAATTACTCCTTAAATCCTTTACCAAACTACACAAAGTAGCTCACCACCCAAATTTCTATTTCTCGCTTCATTTCCCTCTAAAATGCCTTGGGAGGTAGAAACAATGCTAATTCCCATTCCACCAAGCACTCTTGGGATTTGTTCTTTATTCACATATTTTCTAAGTCCAGGTCTCGACCTCCTCTTTAGGTGCTTAAGTACAGGCGTGCGATCTTGTGTATACTTAAGAAAGACTCTTATGGCTTTACGTCCCTCTAATTCTATTGTCTTATAATCGACAATAAATCCATTAGCTTTTAAAACTTTTACAATTTCTTCTTTAATCTTAGAATGAGGAATATTAACGTATCTCTTCTGCGCTGTTGAAGAGTTTCGTATTCTTGTTAATAAATCTGATATCGGATCTGTCATATAATATGTTCCTAAAAAGTATTAATCTTTAAATTGTATTTTAAAATGTTTAAGAAGCTCTAAGCATTCGGGATCAGTTGTAGCTGATGTTACAAATGTGATATGCATCCCTTGAGTTCTCTTGACTAAATCTAAGTTAATTTCTGGAAAGATTTGCTGATCATCTAGCCCTAAAGTGTAATTACCTTTTCCATCACACTTCCTATTAAATCCCCTAAAGTCACGAATTCTAGGAGCAATAATATGGACAAAGCGATAGAGAAAGTCATACATTCTCTTTCCTCGTAAAGTGACCTTTAGACCAACAACTTGGTTCTCTCTTAATTTAAAGTTAGAAATCGCTTTCTTAGCTTTAGTGACAATTGGTTTTTGCCCTGAAAGCATGGTAAGCTCTTGGATAGAGTCTTCAATTGCATTTTTATCTTTAATTCCTTTAGCAATACCCATATTAATCACAATTTTTCTGAGCTTGGGTACCTGCATTACATTCTTGTAACCAAACTTAGTGTTTAGAGCTGGAATAATTTTTTCTTTATATGTGGATTCAAATGTACTCATACTTTGAGGCTTTCTCTTTTATTTTTTTGTTTTAGCTGCAGGCTTAGTTTGTTTAGCGGGCTTTAGTATCTGTCTATAGACAACAGCTTTACCTTTAGACTGATAAACAAGCTCTTTATCTTTTTGATTTGCTTTGTTGAGTTTGACCTTTATAGGTTTATCTCCATCTACACAAAGCTTAACATTTGAAATATCGATAGGTTTTTCAATCTTAACGATCTTTCCTTGCTTATTTTGACCCTGCGGTTTCATATGCTTTGTTTTAATGTTTATTCCTTCAACAAGAATCTTTGTTGTAGATTTATGTAAAACAGTACCTGTCTTCCCTTTGTCGTTTCCCGCTATGACACAAACAGTGTCTCCTGATCTAATCTTTTTACTCATAAGGACTCCTAAATAACTTCTGGTGCTAATGAACTAATTTTAAGGTAACCACGATCTCTTACTTCTCTTGCGACAGGGCCAAAGATCCTTGTTCCTTTAGGATTTCCTTTATCATCGATAATGACGCAGCTATTCTGATCAAAGCGAAGTTTAGATCCATCCTTTCTCTTAATGTAGTACTTTGATCGCACTACCACGGCTTTAATTACTGTTCCCTTTTTAGCAGTTGCTTTTGGGTCAGATTCTTTTACCGAACAAATGATGACATCGCCTACTGATGCATATCTTCTCTTCGATCCACCTAGTACTTTGAAACACTTAACTCTTTTAGCGCCTGTGTTATCAGCTACTTTAAGTTCAGATTCCTGTTGTATCATCTTATTGATTTCCTTCTAATTTTTTAACGACTAGCCATCTTTTTGTTTTCGAAAATGGCTTGGACTCTTTAATTAAAACCTTGTCCCCACATATTAGCGCATTGGACTCATCATGAGCATAGTACTTTCGTCCCCTAGTAATAACTTTTTCATATCTTGGGTCACGATAAGTGCGATCTACTCTGACAATTACAGTTTTATCCATTTTGTTGGAGATAACGAGACCAACTCTTTCGCTTCTTTGGCCTCTAGAGGTAGAGTGCTTTTCCTGTTGCATTACTTCTTATCTCCTGTTATTTCTTGATTTCTCTTCATTTGAGCTACAGTTAAAATGCGCGCTATATCTTTTTTTGTCTTTTTTAAAAGATGTGGCTTCTTTAACTGCCTGTTTAAACGGTACTCGTTTTTCAGCTCAAAAAGTTGTCTGCAAGTATTCTCATATTTAACATGCAATTCACCTATTGAGTGCTCTAACAATGTCTTTTCTTTTTTTGCCATGACCTTAAATCCTTATACTCGTTCTAAACGTTCAACAAATCTTGTTCTAATCCCTAGTTTTGCAGCTGCCCGACCAAGAGCCATTTGAGCCATTTCTCTAGAAACATTAGAAACTTCGAATAAAATCTTTCCAGGTCTAACTACAGCAACCCATTTATCAACAGACCCTTTCCCTTTACCCATTCGAACCTCTGCAGGTTTTTTAGTAACTGGTTTATCTGGGAAAACTCTTATCCAAACTTTACCTTTTCTTTGAAAAAACCTGTTTATAGAAATACGACACGCTTCAATTTGAGTATTGGTAATCCAGCCTCTGTCGACAACTTGAATCCCAAAGTCTCCAAAATCAACAAAGTTTCCACCCTTACTAAGTCCAGCATGCTGGCCCTTTTGTTGTTTTCTAAATTTTGTTTTCTTAGGCATTAAGGCCATCTTACTTTCCCCCTTTCTCTGTTAGGATTTCCTCTCCGCGGTTAATCCAAACTTTAATACCAATCGTACCATATGTGGTCTCTGATCGCGCTGTTGCATAGTTAATATCAGTTTTGATGGTATGTAGAGGTATAGAACCTTCTTTATAGCACTCACTTCTTGCTATTTCTGCGCCACCTAACCTACCAGAAATTTGAATTTTAACTCCATGGGCTCCAGCATCCATAGTCGACTGAATTCCTTTTTTTAGGACGCGTCTAAAAGCCATTCGTCTTGCAATTTGCTTTGCAATGCCCTCTGCTACTAGATCTGCATCTAAGTCGGGCCTTTTGATCTCTTCAACTTCTACCCAAACTTCTTTTGAAGTTAGTTTTGAAAGTTCTTTCTTAATCAACTCTATTTCAGCACCTTTTTTCCCAATGACAAGCCCAGGTCTCGCTGTATGAATAGTGACTTCAATTTTGTCACTCATTCTTCGAATTTCTATTTTAGAGGCTCCTTCACAAGTCGATTTCTTCTTCAGAAACTTTCTTATTTTAAAATCTTCAATTAGAAGATCTCCGTATTCGCCCTTATTTGCAAACCAAACAGAACTCCATTTCTTATTACGTACTAAACGAAATCCGATTGGACAGACTTTCTGACCCATTGTTACTCCTTTAATTCACTTTCAATGACGACAGTAAAGTGGCTCATCCTTTTTAAGATGGGACTTCTTCCGCCTTTATTTCTGGCTTTTGCTCTCTTCATCCGAGGGCCTTCATCTACTTTCACTTCTGAGACTCTCATGTTTTCTCTTTTGACTTCTGACTGCAGCTCCATATTGGCTACAGCACTATCAAGAGTTTTCTTGAGGAGCCTACCCGCTTTCAGTCCACTGAACTGAAGCTGAGCTTTAGCCTCTACAACGCCCTTGCCTCGGATCATATCCGCTGCTAATCGAGCTTTAAGAGGACTTATTCTAATGTATTTTGTTATCGCTTTAGCTTTTTGCATACAATTTAACTCTTTTTCTATTTACCCTGTTGATGTCCTTTAAACAATCGCGTAGGAGAAAATTCTCCAAGACGATGACCTACCATGTTTTCAGAAACAAAAACGCTTAAAAACTTGCGGCCATTATGGACTTCAAAGGTGTGTCCTACCATTTCTGGAATAATCATAGATCGTCTCGACCATGTTTTAATAGATTGTTTTGTTCCTTTGGCATTTAGACCATCTACTTTTTTAAGAAGGTGGTGGTCTACAAATGGTCCTTTTTTCAGTGATCTTCCCATGTATTATCCTTATTTTTTCCTTCTATCTTTGATAATCAGTTTTTTAGACTTTCTTTTAGATCTAGTCTTATACCCTTTTGCCTGAATCCCCCATGGAGATCTAGGAATGTAACTATTTTGACGACCTTCTCCACCACCTTGTGGGTGGTCTACAGGGTTCATAGCTGTTCCCCTGACTGTAGGCCTAAATCCTTTCCATCTTGTTCTTCCTGCTTTTCCATCTACTCTTAAAAAGTGCTCAGAATTTGAAAGGGATCCAAGAGTTGCTCTGCATGTTGCTTTGACCATTCTCACTTCGCCTGAAGGCATTTTTAGTGTTGCATAGCCAGATGAAACCGCCATTAACTGAGCTGATGAACCTGCACTTCTTACAAGCTGTCCACCACGTCCTGGATACATCTCTATATTATGTACTGTTGATCCCTGAGGGATTTTATCTAAAGGCAAGCAACAGCCAACGTTATAAGGGGCTCCTGTTTGAGTGGCAACAGTAGCTCCCACTTTTAGACCTTGTGGCGCTAAAATATAACGCTTTTCTCCATCCACATAGTTGAGTAGAGCGATATGCGCTGATCTATTTGGATCGTACTCTATCGAGGCAACCTTAGCAGGTATGCCCACTTTATCTCTTTTGAAGTCAATTATTCTATAGTGTCTTTTATGCCCACCACCTCTGTGTCTACATGTAATGCGACCTTGGTTGTTACGACCATTTGTTCTTCTTTTAGAGACTAAAAGACTTTTGGTAGGTTTAACCAAAGCTTTTTTCTTTGGGTCTTCTCGTGTGAGTTCATGGTTAGAGGGAAGTATCAAACCTCTTTGACCTGGTGTAGTTGGGCGAATTTTTTTTGGCATAGTTAATCCTTTAATCTTCGAGGGTATTACCCACATCAAACGTGACGATGGCTTTTTTTATTGACGCTGTTTTTCCTGCATTGAACCGACCACGCATTTTTTTAGTTTTCGGCTTAGTAATAATTGTATTGACACCTATAACTTTCACTTTTTTGTCTGCATAGATTTCTTCAATTGCGTCTGCAATCTGTTTCTTATTTGCTTTTTTATGAACGATGAAAACATATTTTGGAGTCTGGCACTTCTTTAAACAAGCATTACTTTCTGCAGAATGCAGTTGACCAAGCATCATCGCTTTTTCAGTGATATAGCGCGATTTAACAATACTAAATGGGCTTATAAAGTTTTCTAAATTACTCATTACTTACTGAACTCCATAAATTGTTTTAGACCTGCTTCAGTCATAACCACATGCTCTGCTTTGAGCAGCTGATAGCCATTCATTTGGCTAACTAGCGAAAATTCAACTTTCTTAAGGTTATGGATGCTTTTTTTGAAATTTAGGTGACTGGCTTTAGATGGCGCTTTATCTTTTGTAATCTGGTCTGCAGTTTCTGCAATAAAGAGAGTTCTCTTATCAAGACCACGCTTTTCAATAAAGCTAGCTAGCGTCTTAGTTTTTGGCGCTTTCATCTCAGTCTTATCGAGAAGAATCAGCTTCTTATCTTCAATCTTCTTTTCGATTAAATACTGAATGACAGCTCTTTTTTCTTTTTGATTGATTCGAATATGCTGGTCAAACTTAGGCCGCGGCCCAAAAACGACTCCACCACCTTTATATTGAGGAGCTGCAAGAGACCCTTGTCTCGCTTTACCCGTACCCTTTTGACGGTGCGGCTTTTGCTTTGAGTGATTAACTTCTGAGCGCCCTTTAGTACTTGCCGACCACTGCCTTTGATTTCTACGGTAAGCGACGATATAATCTTTAACTAGTTGAAGACTCAGCTCTTTTTCTCTCTTAACTTTGTTAAACTCGACGTCTTTGAGCTTTTCCGCTTCTAGATTGTATGATTCAAGCTTCATTTCTTATTGACCCTTCTTAATTGCCTTACTGAGATATACTAAACTTCCTCTTGCTCCTGGGACAGCGCCCTTAACAAGTAGAAGATTTTTTTCTTTTTGAATAGAAACAACTTTTAAACTTTGTAGAGTATGAGTTCTTCCACCCATTCTAGAAGGTCTTGGCCCTCCAGGAAAACAACGACCAGGAGTCGAGCGCATACCTGTTGAACCTGCATGCCTATGGAAGCCTGAACCGTGTGCTGCTGGCCCCCCTTTAAAATTATGCAACTTCATTAGACCCTGGTAACCTTTTCCTTTTGAAACGCCCTGGATATCGATATGCTTTTCATCTTCAAAATAAGAGAGGTCAACTTCTTGACCCACCTCGTAACCGTCTGTAGAAATTCGACTTTCTTTTAGGCGTCTTCTCGACTCTATGTTTTTCTTCTTATAATCATCGAAAAGAGGCTTTGTTACCTTAGCTTCTATTTTCTTAAGATTCTTTCCTGCAATTTTCTCATGACCTAATTTCACAGCTTCATAACCATCTGTTTCAATAGTCTTAAGTTGAGTTACGACATTGGGTTCTACGTGTAGTACTGTACAAGGGATGGTTTGGCCTTCTTTATCAAAGACGGTGGTCATTCCCACTTTCTTGCCCATTAATTTTAGTCTATGTTTCTGTTTCATCCGATTTCTCTCACCTCTTAGGCTTGCTGAATTATTTTAAAGATGACTAATGCCAAGATCCAAATTGCAATTGGAAACGAAGAATGTAACAAAATATTCAATTTTAAAACAACTAAATTTCAAACTTCTTTCTGGAATTCGTTTAAAAATGAAATTTTACCATCTTTCTTAAATTATTGAAGAGGAGTATACGCAATACCTCTAAAATAAATCAAAGCTTATCTTTATCACTTTATCTCCCCTTGAAATTCTAAAATATAATGCAAATAACCTTTGAACTTCTTACTATATTCTTTTTTATTCTAAACTTTACTTGCAAGGATATCCTATGACCCAGCACTCAACACCCTCAAATCCCACTAAAATAAAGAAAAAAATTATTTTACTTATTTTGACCCTTTTAGCCGTTTGTCTACTTTTTTCATTAAAATTCACGAAAGCAAAAAAGCAGAATAGAATGCCAAATGCTATAGACCTCTCTATTTTCACCGCAAATCTTCCAGCTACGGACTTTCATCCCACTAAAAGAGCCCCCTTTGGAGAAGATGGTGTAAACTTTTTTTCAAATCTATACTATCGCGCTAATAACTTCTATCTAGCCTCTGATGATTCTCAGGAAAACTTTGTTTCTAAGGATCTTAATTTCTTTGGCGAAGGAGAGTATGCCTATAAGGTAGCTTCTTTAGATCAAGCCCTGTTTGATAAAAGCTCTCAATCCGCTCAAACTTTTAAAATTCCAGGCACTACCCTTATTTTAGCCTCTTCAAAAGAAATGAAAAATCTTCAACCTCACTACTTTCACTTCCTTGAAGAGTTTATTTTAGGTTGGGCGGCTCATAAAGGGCTTGAAACCGCGCAAATGACAACTGTGATTTTCCCTGATATTGATCATTGGGAAGGGACAAATCAGCTCAATAAGCAGGTTATGGAGGCCTTAATTCCTAACGTCACCGTTTTGAATAAGTCTCAATTAAAGACTTTATCTGATCATCATTTACTGCAGTTTGAAAATGCCATTTTAGTGGATCGACACGGCTGCCATAACCTTGAGGCTGTTTCCACCTATAATAAGATGGCTATGGGGCATAAAGAACTCATCAAAAGTGAATATTTGAAAGAAATGAGGGACACTATTTTAGGAAAACTCAAGACCTATGAGAATCCGAATAGAAAACCGACAATTACTTATATTAAAAGAAAAAACAGACGCTATTTGGATCAAGATTTTGAAAAAATGTTTTTACTCACTCTAGAAAAACAATTTCCTAATCATAAAATTCAACCAGTTTGGTTTGAGAAGCATTCTTTTGCACAGCAACTACAAATTATCCGTAACACTGATATTTTGATTGGAGCCCATGGAAATGGCCTCACTCACTCCTATTTTTTACCTGATAATGCTTTAGTTCTCGAGATTTTCCCTGAAGGAGCGTTTGCAATGGACTACCAAATGATTAGCGAGCTTTCTGGTCATGAATACTACGCAATTGATCCTAAAGAGGGCATTATTTCATCTGCAGGACACCCTATGCCGCCTAGAGGCAATGTTAATCAAGTCATCCCTGAGTTTGATATGGATTGGATAGTCAGCCCTATTAAGGGGCATCTTCAAAGTGCTGCTCACTCAGATTCTAGGAATGAAACTTCCTTTAGTGAGCAACCTCTAATAAAAGAGTGAGCCTTTAGAGGTTTTTTGCCTTCTAGCTGAATGGTCTTTAAGGAGAGGGATTTGTTTTTGCAAGCAACAACAATTCCCTCATTCTCATAGGAGAGTATCTCACCGGGTGCTCCAGTGAGATTGGAAAGCTCCACTTCAATAAGTTTTAGACGTAATCTTTTTCCTTTGACGTGTATAAAACACCAAGCTCCAGGCTTTGGGGTGACTCCCCTGAATTGATTATAATGATAAACAGCATCATGATTCCAGAGAACTTGGGCCCCCTCAGGGGTCACTTTTTTAGCAAAAGTCACCTGCGATGAGTCTTGAGGTTGCGGTTTAATCTTTCCATCAACTAGTTTTAATAAAGTAGGGTAAAGAAGATCTTTAGAAATCTCGCATAAGGCTAAAGTAAGTTCCCCTGCATTCATTGCAGGTGGAATAGGCATTTTTTTCACAGCTAAGATGTCGCCGGCATCGCATTTTTCAGCCATATACATGATTGTGCAACCCGTTTCAGTCTCTCCTTCCATCAAGCAGCGCTGAATGGGAGCTGCTCCTCTATATTTTGGGAGTAAGCTTGTATGGACATTTACACATCCAAGCCTAGGCATCTCTAATAACGATTTGGGAAAGATTTGACCAAAAGCGACTACGACAAAAAGATCTGCTTCCACTTGAGAGATCGCATGAACAAATGTTTCATGCGAAATACGTTCAGGCTGAAGAAGAGGAACTTGAGGCAGAAGAGCTCTAGCTACTTTTTTTACACAAGATTCCTGAAGTTTTAGATGGCGCCCTTGAAGCTTGTCTGGCTGAGTAATAACAGCTGAAATGTGCACTCCCTTTTCAATAAGGTCTTGAAGAATTTCAGCTGAAAATTTAGGGGTTCCAAAAAAAGCAATTTTCATAAGGTCTTAGGTTTGGGCTTGAAATCCCATTATTCCTCTAGAAGAAGGGTTATTACAAAACTCAAGCCAGCTATCGATCTCAGGAATAGGTTCGCAGCTTTTCTGGATTTCTTGAAGAGCATCGCTTAACTTTAAATCTGAGCGATATAGAATTTTGAAAGCTCTAGACAGAGTACTTCTCACCTCAAGTGAAAAGCCTTTTCTCTTTAAACCTACAATATTAATTCCACCTACTTTGAATGGGATTCCTCCTCCTATAGTAAAGGGAGGGATATCGTGTCCAACCCGGCTCATCCCACCAATCATGGCGTAGTCCCCTATTCGAACATTTTGATGAATAGGTGCAAAGCCACCAATAATAGCATAGTCTCCTATAGTCACATGTCCTGCAAGTGTTGCGCAGTTACTCATTACTACATGGTTTCCGATTTTGCTATTATGCGCGATATGGCAGTAGGCCATTAAGAGGCAACCGTCTCCAATTTCGACAGCAGAGTCTTTTTGAGTTGAGGAGTTGATTGTCACAAACTCTCGAATATGGCAATTTTTTCCAATTCTTACAAACGTACGCTCTCCAGTAAATTTAAGGTCTTGGGTTTGGGTCCCAATGCTGACCGAGGGCCATATTACAGTCCCTTCACCAATTGTTGTATGACCTTCAATATAGGCATGAGCTTTGATAACGACCTTATCGTGAATCACAACATTCTTTTTAATAATTACATAGGGCTCAATTTCAACGTCTTGCCCAATTTGTGCACCATCTTCAATGATGGCAGTTGGATGTATCTTTGTCATGAGATCTATGGGGTTAAATTTGATTTTTATCACGTAGGGCAAAGCCCAATTCTGCTTCAACTGCGACCTTGTTTCCAACCATCGCTCTGCCTCTTATACGGCCTCCTCTTGCTGAAACATGCAAAGCTTCTGCATACAGCATTAAGATATCCCCAGGTTTCACAGCGGTTCTAAACTTAGCTTGGTTGACGTTCAAGATCACGGCACTTTTATTTGTAAATCCATTTTGATGGACCAAAATACCGCCTGTTTGAGCTAGGGCTTCTAACAAGAGGACTCCAGGCATAATGGGAGCCTCTGGAAAATGACCTTGAAAAAACTCTTCATTAAAGGTGACATTTTTCTGGGCCACAATTAGGTTTTTTTCTAAATCTACCGAAACAACTTTATCAACGAGTAGAAAAGGATAGCGATGAGGAAGAATATCCAATATCTCCTTTATACTGATCAAAGTTTTTGTCGATGGATTATTTAATGAATCTTCCATTAAACATTCTCCATAGTAATATGGTTTAATAATTTTTTGGCAAACACAACATTCGTAGCATGGCCAGAGCAAATAGAAATGATATGGGCATTTATTGAAAACCCAACAAGGGACAAATCCCCTACCACATCTAAAATTTTATGTCGGACCATTTCATTGGGAAATTTGAGTCCTTCTTTACTAAAAATAGCTTCTTCATGAACCACCACAGCATTATCTAAGCTTCCTCCCTTGATGAGACCTGCGTCCATGAGCATTTTGAGTTCTCGATAGAGTGCAAAAGTGCGACATTCGGAGAGTTCTTCTTTAAAAGAGTCTGCAGTGATTACGATTGAGTGGTATTGGGAACCTATGGAAGTTATTTGTGGGTAGTGCAAAGTATAGCTGATTTTGAACTCATCAGCAGGCAGCGCCACCATATGAATAGAGTCTTTGGAGTAATAGATGGGCGTTTTAATGCCTAAAATAGGCTTAAGAGCTGATTGCTGCTCTATCCCCCCTTCTTCGATGAGTTGTACAAAAACATCTGAGCTTCCATTTCCGACTGGAGGCTCTGGGCCATCGACTTGAATAAGGAGGTTATCTATTTTGTAAGCGCTCAGAGCTGCTAAGACATGCTCTATCGTGTGCACTTTAGTGTTTCCTATTCCAATTGTGGTATTTCGAGAGGTGTCTTGCACATACTCAACTGTCGCTGGAATAATGGGTTTAGAGGGCAGATCTATCCTTTGAAAAGAAATCCCTGATCCCTTTTCAGCAGGGCAAAAGGTCAAGGTGACCTGGTGACCTGTATGGATCCCTATCCCTGTAAAAGAAACCTCTTTTTTGAGGGTATTTTGAGGGCGGGTTTTGACATCAAGCTTTTCTGTGTAATCGATAGCGGTTTCAGTCATATTTAAATTAAGTTTATACTGATGTTCATTTTGAAGGACAAGTTATATGGAAGAAATCAATTTTAATCAATTCATTTCGCTAGGTAAAACTAAAATCTAATTTTTGAAAAAAACTCTTAAAATAAAAAAGAGCACTTTAGAAGTACTCTTTTTAATTCTTCAGAAGTATCAAGCTTCTTAAGCAGCGGCTACTCTAGCAGCTTCTCTTTTCTCTTTTACTTCGAGTTCCTGCTTCACAAAGCGATCTACTACGAGGTTTACGAGATCTTGAGTCAAACGGTTTGTTTTTGTACACTTCTGCTTCGTTGAGAGAGCATTTAACATTTTGAAGAGAGCTCTACCTGTGAGCCCATCTGTTTTAGTGCTCAATTCATTCAAAGCTTCTTCATGGAAAAACGCTCTTCTTTCTAACTTGGTAAAGAAGTGCGAAGCATACATCGAAAGGATTTGTTTTCTTTGTTCAAACTCTGGTGGTCCAACAAATACTTTGTTATCCATTCTAGAGAGGACAGCTTCATCAATATCTTCAAGTCTATTCGTTGCTAAAACTAACATTACTTTTCGACTTGGCTCTCCTGTCTGGTTTAGGAAAGAGTTTAAAAGTTCTAAGAGTTCATCGCGATTCATCTTACCTCTATCTCGGCAAAGAGATTCAGCTTCATCAATGAAGAGGATGGTTGCCCCTGCAGAGTTTTTTGCAGTATCGAAGATTTTAACCAGCTCAGTTACGTGTTCTCCTCGCTTAATGTACTGGGCAAGGTCTCCTCCAGACATAATGATGTAGTTCATTCCTGAATTTCGAGCGATGTATTTGGAGATCATGGTTTTTCCTGTTCCACCTGGTCCATAAAGGATCATGTTTTGGAAGTAACCTCCGTTTCGCTGTAGATTTTTAGTTGCTTCAATCACGTCATCAACAGTTTCTCTTATAGAGTCATTGAAAATAGGCTTACCTCTTGTGACTCCCCAATTCTCTTTAACATATTCATATAGGTCTGTTCCAGCTCTATATGCTGTAGCAGCAAAAGCGATAGCTAAAGTTGCTGTTGTAACAGCCTCATAACTTAAAACATTGTGAGCTGAAAGATTACATCTTCTATGAGCATACTGCAATTCTCCTACCAGTGAGTGACCAGCGTAACACATTGAGTCTCCTAAAAAATCAGTAGCCCATCTCCCTCCATAAGGCTCTTCAAAATAGATGTTTTTAGCCACATAGGCCAATCCGGTTAAAGCTGTCAAGGCCTGTGTTGCTAAGTGTGTTCCAAACAACCACTTATAGTACGTTTTCATACTACTTCCCGAAGCCATTAGGATATTTACACCTATCTCATAAGCTCGATCAAGAGGATTATAGTTTTTTATTTCCTGTGCAAGCTTAGGCTTACCTATATTGTGTACAAGTCGCTTATACCCGTAATAAATTGCAAGTGGAGTTCCTACTGTAACAGCAGTTCCTAAAGCCACCAAAGGGACGACTCTTGTTAAAATCGTCTGTGTATTATCTCTTATGATATCGGTAACAACCTTACTTGTTTCAGTAATAACTTTATTAAAAAGCTCAATTGAAACTGCTCCATACTCCTTATACCAGGTATCTACCAGTTTTTGAAAGTTTAGCCCTTTCATCCCTTCGTCAATACCGTCTCCAAATGAAGCTGTAAAGGTACGTCCTATTTCTCCAAGATCAACTCCCTTTACACCTGCTCTAATCGTATTGCCAATTATACTTCCAATGGAATCCCCAAGTCCACCATGGTAGAGCCAATGCGCTCCATATGCTCCACCTGCTAGTGCACTTAATCCCACAGACTTCAAACTCACGCCATTAATAGCCATCATACCTGTTGCTGCGAATCCAAGTGGTGTAAAGCCCATCCCTGAACTATATGCTGTGTATGCTGCACCAGCAAGAGATGCTGCACCAGTTGCTAATCGTTGAGCTCCAAATCCTGTACCTAACATGCTTATTCCCTTCTTAAAATTTTGTAAGCTCAAGTTTATCGAACTTTCATTAAGATCAAATAAAGGTGTTATTATAGATATTTTTTTAAATTCAAATGGATTTGCAAGTAGAAAAAAGACAGATTAAAATTTTATCTTTACTTTTCTTAAAAAAGGAAACAAAATCATCGCTAGAGAAGCGAGGAGAATCGAAATTTCACCAAAGAATAAATAGGGGGTTTTGAACTGATATTTAGAGAGGGAGACGAAGAGGGCTCCTCTTTTCCATTGAGATGTTTTGTGATTCGGGTTGAACGTGCCCACCTCTCGCCCAAGGGCGTCTACTGCAGCCGTAACCCCTGTATTACAAGATCTTAGGGATGGGACCCCGTTTTCCACAGACCTTAGAAGGCCATGATCGTAGTGCTGTTTTGGAAGCCTTGAATTTGGAAACCAGACATCATTGGTTATATTTACAAAGGCTTGGCATCCAAGCAAGCGATTTTTTCTCATAAGGGGGCCATAAAGCTCTTCGATACAGATATTAGGTGAAACAGCTAAATCTCCTGAAAAAACCTTGTTTTCAGTCCCCCTTTGGTACCAGCCAAAGATATGGTATTTTTTTGCAACATCCACGCACCATTTGAAAGGGAGGTATTCTACAATGGGTAGGAGGACCCTTTTGTGGTACATTTCAGGAGCCTCTTGAGGCCTAAAGCTAAAGGCTGATGAAAAGGCCGTAAAGTTCTCTTCGGATTCATCTACGAGGTACTCAAGGCCTACAATAACCTGTGCATTAAAATAGTCAGAGAGAAATTGAGATAGGAATAAGTTGTCTACCACCTCTCGTTCTTCTTGATAAGAGTTGAGTTGATTGACCCCTTCTTCTCCAAAAAAATGTTTAACCACTTTTTCGACATATTCAATTGGATAGAGAAGAGTTCGATCAGAAAAAGGAACTGTTCTTTCTGGGAGAACGATGAGATCTACTGGATGAGACTTGTAAGGGGCTAAGTAGTTGAAAATGGCGCTCCATTGCTGCAGAGGAGGCATCATCTTATCAAATCCATTCATCCCTGTTTTTTCTTCTGGAGAAAGAGCTGTTTGAACTAAAAGTGCATTAAAATGTCCCGGATAAGCGTCCATTTTAGGTCCATGATAATGGACTTGAAAAGCGCCATAAAAATAAGGAGCCAAGGCAATCAGAGAGAAGAGGCCTAAGTGTTTCCATTTTTTTGGAGAGAAGACGTATTTCAGAGCTAGTAAGTTCGTTAAAATAACCCAAAAAGAGAGAAAGTAAACTCCTCCAATAGAGACCCATTGTTTTCCATAAAGGGTAGAGGAAAGGGTAAGCCCAACTGGATTGAAGAGAAATCCGCTCATAAAGAAGAGGCGCAGCCATTCCATCCAGACCCAAAATCCTGATAGAAAGAGTATTTTTGAAATAGGGAGCTTTCTATCTTTTGTCAAAAACAAGCTTAACAAGCCAAACTGAGCGCCTTCTCCAACTAGAACAATGGTATAGAGAAGATAGATGTAGCTACCTTGGTACTCTGTAGCCATCATCCAGGATAGGTGAATGGCCTCAACCGCCATAAACCAGAGGGCTGCAAGATAAAATCTATGTTTTCTAGAATTTACTTGAAAGAGTCCTGCCCAAAAGAGGGTGAAACCAAAGAGGCTGGTTAGGGTTCCAAATAGAGGGCTCCAGGCGGGCTGTCCAAAGGCGACAAGGCCCCAGGAAGTTAATGTACTTAGAGCTATGAAAAATCGACTCTTTTCCTTAAAATAGTATAGAATTTGTGAATTCATTTATCTAATCAACCAGCTAATTTATAAATGTTACCTTTCAGACAATATCATCTCTTTCAAATCTTCGCAATTATGAAGCGTGATAAGTGTCCTTTGGATTTAACAATTAGCCGATATTTTCGTCAACACAGGGCTCTAGGTTCAAAAGACCGCAAAAAGATTGCTGAAATTCTTTATCACCTTGTTCGCTGGAGTGGGCTCTTTGATTATTTTATCTCTGATAATAAAGATTGGGAAAGTCGCTTTGAAGTATATCAAAAAATTAATTTGGAAGAGGCAGTCAAAGATGAAAGTATTCCTCTGCACATTCGCACAAGCTTCCCCAAAATCCTTCTTAAACACTGGATTGACTCCTATGGAGAAAAAAAAGCAGAGGAGCTTGCTTTAAAGAGTAACGAAAGAGCCCCTATTACCTTACGGATCAATTCGCTAAAAATCTCTCGAGATGACTTTTTAAAACGCTATGCTGATGAGATAGAAATGGAACCTTGCCCTGAAGCGCCAAATGCTGTGAATGTATTAAAGAGAATTTCTCTTTTTCAGTTAGAGGCTTTTAAACAGGGTCTCTTTGAGATGCAGGATGAAGCGAGCCAGCTGATTGCAAATTTAGTAAAGGTTCAGCCTAAAGAAAAGGTTCTTGATTACTGTTCTGGATCTGGTGGAAAAAGTTTAGCTATTGCACCTCAAATGCAAAATCAAGGTGTGCTCTACTTGCATGACATACGCCCTGGAATTTTAGTGCAGGCAAAAAAGAGATTAAAAAGAGCTGGCGTACAAAATGCACAAATTTATTCATCAGAAGATCCCAAACTTCACTCACTCAAAGGGAATATGGATTGGGTGCTTGTAGATGCTCCTTGTAGTGGTTCAGGAACTTACCGTAGAAACCCTGACTTGAAATGGAAATTTTCTGAAAAGATGCTTGAGGAGTTGGTCTTAATTCAAAGAGAAATTGTTAAGAGTGCACTACTTTACTTAAAGCCAAATGGTCATTTAGTGTATGCCACTTGCAGTCTGTTTCAAGAGGAAAATGAAGACCAGGTAGAGTTCTTCTTAAAGAACCATCCTCTTAAGCTCTCAGAGAAAGTTTTAAGTACAGCACCAACTTCTAATCAAATGGATGGTTTTTTTGGTGCAGTATTCTCTATGAAGTAAGGCTTTTGCAAAATTTAACTTTTTGCTAACATGATTTTTTTTAAAAACTAAGGTCCCTATGAAGTACTTATTAGCCCCAATTATCGCTCTTGCCCCTTTCGCTCTAAACGGAATTTCAGATTGGAATTCGACTGAACTCACCCGCGTTGAAAAAAATGCTCGCCCTTCTCGAATTATTGTCGACAACCGAGTTTTAGCAAATGTCAACAACCATCCAATATCTGTTATGGATGTGATGAAAAAAATGGACACTTATTTTTACAGAGATTACCCACACTTAGTTGATTCAGACATTGCAAGGTATCAGTTTTATAAAGGACATTGGAACTATGTATTTGATGACATGGTCAACAACGAGCTTATTTGCAGCGATGCTAAGACTAGAAAGGTTGAAGTAACTACAGGTGATATCCGCCAGGAATTAGACCGTCTTTATGGTCCTCAAATTATTACTAATTTAGATAAGATTGGCCTAAGCTACGAAGAGGCATGGGAGATGACTCAAAAAGATATCTACGTAAGACGTATGATGTCCTCCATTCTCTACTTAAAGGGCGCCTATGACACCTCTCCTGAAGATCTTTTGACTGCTTTTGATGAATATGCTCATAAAAACAAAAAGCCCGATCATTGGGTCTATCACATGCTTTCTTTCAGAGGACCCAATGCCTATGAAAATGCACAGATGGCTAAAGAGATTTTAGAAAATTTAAATCAAAATGCAAAAGATTTTGGAGCTTTGGCAATGCTCTTCAAGGAGCAATTTGAAAACTTTGAATCCAAGCAAATTTCTATTTCAGAAGCGTTCAAATTAAAGGACTCTGAGATTTCCGATACTCATAAAAACATCCTTGAAGCAACACCTCTTCAAAAATTTAGTGACGCTTTTGAGGAAGTTAGTCGTGTAGATAAAAAGTCAGTCTACCGCGTTTTCTACTTATCAGAGCACATTCCTGGTGGAAAGATTGAGTTTTCAGAAGTGGAAGACATTCTTAAAGAAGCTTTAATTCAATCTAAAGTGGATTCAGAGATTAGTACATACATTGTAGGGTTAAGAGAGCGTTTTGGAGTGACTCAAAAGGCAATTGATGAAGTGATCCCTAGTCAGTTTGAACCTTTCTTGATTAGATGACCTCTCTCGCCCATCCATCCACTCTTCAGGGGTACTTGAAAACCCTCGATATAAGGCCTAAGAAAGCTCTTTCTCAAAACTTTTTGATTGATGCAAATATTGTCAGAAACTTTGTCAAATGCGCAGCTCTTTCGAAAGATGACATTGTTTTAGAGATAGGCCCTGGTCCAGGTGCGTTTACCCAAGAGATTTTAAAAAGTGGAGCTAAGCTCATTGTTGTTGAGAAGGATCCTGCTTTTGCGCAAGGTTTAAAAGATCAGTATCTTAATTCTAATTCTATTCAAATTTATTTAGATGATTTTTTAACTTGTGATTTAGATCAAATTTTACCTAAAGACAAAAAAATAAAAGTCATTTCTAACCTTCCCTTTCAACTCACAAGCCCCATTTTAAGCAGGTTATTTCCGAGATCTTCTCAGATTGCTTCTTGTCTTTTCATTATGCAAAAAGAAGTCGCTGACCGTATTCTTGCGAAGGCTAAAACAAAAGCTTTTAGTAGTCTAACAGTCTTTTCTCATTTTTATTCAACACCAAGCTTTTGCTTTAATATCTCGCCAACTTGTTTTTTTCCTCGTCCAAAAATTACCTCTTCTGCTCTCTTTTTTGAGATGCACTCCCCTCTTTTAAAAAATGAGGCTGAGTTTTTTAACATGGTAAGAACAAGCTTCAAACAAAAGAGAAAAATGCTTACTTCGACTCTTCCTTTTTCAAAGACAAAGGTCCAAGCTATTTTAAAAGAGATTGGTTTATCAGAAAAAGCAAGACCTGAAGAGTTAGATATTACGTCCTGGACGACTCTTTTTGAAGAGCTTCATCCCTTGAGTTCCTAAGAGTAGAATAGCGAACATCCAAACAAAAAACATTCCTATTTTTTTGAAGGATAGAGGTGCAACTTTTTGATAAGCTTTCAAAGGAACTTCTCTTAAAACAACTCCTCTTTCATCTTTTAGGAGAAGGTCTGCTACCACATCTCCTTTTAAAATGGGTAGAGCCGGTGGATGCCAATAGACGGTCCCTTTCACCTGTGGCTTTTCAGAGGGGTAATACTGAAGGGTGACAGACTCTTCTAAATAGGTCTTTAAAGGCTTACGGACACCTTCGATTTTATACTTAAATTGTTGTTGTCCTTTTTCTAGATAAACTTCTTGATGAAGCTCTTCTGCAAAAGCTGCTTGAAATACTTTTCTTGCATCCTCAAACATTGAATCTGCTGAGGGACATCTCATTAGAACAGCTAATAAGGTTCGTCCATCTTGTTCAGCAGCTGAGACCAAGTTATACTTTGCATTAGAGTGGAAGCCTGTCTTCACTCCTATAGCGTAAGGATAGTAGTGAGAAGAATCTTCTCTGATTAAGAAGTTAGAGTTTTTCAAAGAACCCCGTTTCTGAGTTTGTATAATGGTTCTAAAAAAGGGATATTTGAGTGCTTCAGAAGCAATAAGAGCCATATCTTTTGGTGTTGTTACATGCTTAGGAAAGTGCAGCCCATGAGGGTTTAAAAAATGAGTATCTTCGCATCCCAACTCTTCTAAGTAATCATTAAGATCAGTCATAAACTGTCGAATAGTTCCCGAGGTGTATTTAGCAATCATATTGGCTGCATCATTAGCTGAGACAAGCATCATCCCATATAAGAGATCTTCCAAGGAATGCTTATCTCCTTTAGCTATTTGCATGTGAGTCCCACCGATCACCTGCCAATGTGGAGGGTGATTGAAATTCATGGCTTTCTGCATCTCTTCTGTAATAGAACCTACACAGTCTTGGTCAGCTGTGAGTATAACATCAAGATCATCTCCGACCTCTTTTAGTGCAAAAAGAGCTGTTGCAATTTTGGTAATGGATGATGGAAATAAAACCTGATTTGCATTTTTTTCAAAGAGAATAGCTTGGGTGTCGACATTAATTACTAAAGCTGACTCAGCTTCTAAATTGAGATCTAGAGCGCATGATGCACTACATAAAAGGAGAGAAGAAAAAAAAATTGCCCAGAATTTAGTCATTACTTTTAAATCGAAACTGAAAATTTCAGTATAGCTTATGCGCGTATTATTTTAGAGCTTGAAATCCCTCTTTAAATAATAAATGAGCATCTTCATATTTTTGGTTTTGTTGAGGGCATTTAAGCAGTACAAGTATCAATGTTTTCCCATTTTTTTTAGCAGCTGCTACGAGCGTATTTTTAGCTTGGTCATGAAAACCTGTTTTGGCACCTATTGCAAAAGGATAGTAGTAGGTATGATCTTTGCGCAAAAGCTTATTAAAGGTTTTTATTTTCTTGCCATTTTGTTTATTTGTAGGAGGTAAATGGTACTCTTTTGCTTTAAATATTTCTCGAAAAATAGGATCCTTTAACCCTTCGGACGTAATGACAGCCATATCATAAGCAGTCGTTAAATGTTTTGGGTAGTGCAGCCCATGCGGATTTTTTAGGTGAGTATTTTGACATCCAATGCTCTTCAGATATTTATTTAATCCTCCCATAAAACCGGGAATAGTTCCCCCTGTGTGTTTGGCTACAATGTTAGCAGCATCATTAGCTGAAACGAGCATCATCCCATACATCAAATCTTTTAAATTCATTACTTCTTGATTATGAATTGATAAATGGGTTCCTCCTAAAACCATCCAATGAGCTGGATAATTATATTTCATGTCTAAGCTATATTTTTTGCTGATACTTCCTATACAGTCTTGATCGGCGACGACTTTGGCCTGAAACTTCCCATCTAATTTTTTCAGAGCATAAAGTAGTGTTGGGACTTTTGTGATACTTGCTGGAGGAAGTTTTTCAAATGCATTTTTTTCAAAGAGAATTTGTTTAGTGTCTCCATCTATTAAGATTGCAGAGTAAGAATGGACTTTTAGATTTTTCAAACTTCCTGCTTGTAGTGGAAAAAATGTCCCTATTAAGCCCAAAATCAAAAAAGTAAGCGATCTTAGTTTCATTACAGTCTCCTATCATCTTAAAATCAAGGGCTTATAACCATAGCCCCTAGAGCTTATTTTTAAAAAACCTTAGTTATCAATAACATAAGTTTTTTTTTGTTTCTACCTCAATCTTAACTGGACAGAAATATAAAAGTCACCTAAGAGATGGAATTGAGAGGGGATAATAGAAATAATACACACACCTCCCTAGACACTTGGAGAAATAAAGATGATCAACCCAGCACAACTCGAAGAGCACTATAAGAAATACACAGAAGACCTTGCAAAATGGGCTCCTGATGGGATTGTAAAAATAGACCTATCCTTTCTCCAAAATCTTAGTCTTCTCCATTGTAGTGAGTTAGAAATGGAAGATGCCGAGCAAGAACTCACTCAAATGTTTAATATTATTGAATCTCCAGATAAAATCTCTCTTTACAATGATGAGTTTGTTATTTGGATTGTTCCGGATCTTGTTGAAAATGTTCCTGTCACCTTTGCGTTAATAGCCCAGCAACATGATGATAATCTCCAATTGGAAATGGTGCTCTCTATCGGGGGGCCATACAATACGCCAAGGCTTGTTCTGAAGATCTTGCAAAAACTTTTGCAAGACATTCAGGATAATGACAAAGCGATTAATCGCTTGAAATAAAAAGAGTGTGCACACGCGCACTCTTTTTATCTTTTTAAGATCCATAAGTTTATGTCAGTTTTGAAGATAAAGGAGTTGCTAAATGGCTTATAAGCCCAAAAAATCCCGCCTTCAACCCCCTACTCACCGCTCATCAAAGCATTATATTTCTAAAAAGTTAAAAAAGGGTCATTCAGATCGCAGATGCACCATCATCTCAGGCTTTTATTTTTTTAGCCAAGGAAGCCCTAGATAAGGATCTAGGTAGGAGTTGAGTTAGCGCTCCCTATCTCAGCAGTTGTAAAATATTGAGCTATAGCCCCTGGACTACCAGGAACTCGACCTTTAGATTTTCTCTGGGGAGACATAGGGGTTATAGCTCTGACAGTAAACTCTATTCGCTCAGAGCGGCTACCGGCTACAAGTGGTGAGACATTATCTGGAGTGGTAAACTGAACTCTAGAAAATTGGCCAATAACCCCCGTAATACGCCGGAGTTCGTCTGTCAGAGTATTGACTTCCTCAAGAGTAAGATCAGGGTGATATGTTGCCACTATACGGGTATCACCTGGGTGACTGGCTACACAATTTTGCCAAAAGCCATTTGCAGATTTTAGGCGCTCTCCAAGTTCAGCAGAACTGCTCAACAAACCGTTCAAGCCTTCCTGCATATTTGATGAAGAAGCTATTCTCTCGCTGCTTCCAAAAGCTCTGAGTGGAAAAAGGCCTGCTTCTGCTCCTTCTGTTGGACCACTAGCACCTTCAAATGTTGCTTCTGGCTGGCTAACTGAGCCACTACTCCCTTCATCACCAAACACAGGATAACCTTCTGCTGAGATACCTGATAGACCTTCTGGAAAAC
>CAYGMF010000005.1:1473-6689 GCA_964351075.1 uncultured bacterium | reverse complement strand
TCACCAAACACAGGATAACCTTCTGCTGAGATACCTGATAGACCTTCTGGAAAACTCATTACATACCTTCCCATTTAAATTACGGAAAAGTAAGTATCTTAAAATTTTAATTATTAAGTCAAGAGTTACCACGCATTCTCAACATACTCGACAATAATTTGGGAGAGTCTTTCATCTAAAGGAGCTTTGGCAATACGGTTTGAAATCTCTTGGAAATTATATTGAGCTAAGGAAAATTGAACTAAGTTATCCGCATTAAAATCGGGATCATAGTCATAGATAACTCCGGCAGATAGGTATTCAGGTCCAAGAACTGTTTTTTGCGAGGCTGTTTCTATCAGCTCTACTTTAACAAGGGATGAGAGTCTATTTTCATTTGGAGAAATCCATTTATTAAGTTGTCCATTTTGAACGGAGCGAGTAAAACCGACCTCCTCATTTCGAGTTCCGACCAGAGAGACCTTTAAAGTCAATTCTCCAAGATTTGGGTGATACTTCCATTTTCCAGAAGCTGCCAAGGTGTGGATCAACGTAGAGGTAAAAGAACCATCTTGATCGCCCTCAATGTAAGGAATGGATATGGTTCTACAAACTGCTGTTGTCTTAGCTGTATCAGAAAAACGATATCCACACCCCGTTAGTAGAAAAAGTCCTAAAATCGGGTAGAGGAGTCTTATCACGGATTAAACTCTTCAACAACTTGAAGCTCTAGGGCAGCATCCTTTAAATTGGATAGCCTTGACTTACAAAGTGCTGTCGAGGGAGCGTTGGGAAACTTTTCTAAAGCGGTGACATAGTAAATGACAGAAGCTTTAGGTTTCTTTGTTCTCTCATAAAAAATCCCTGTATCATACAGTCCCCTTGCATGTATTTCTTCCATGTCAGAGAGAAACTCTTTAGCTTTTTCGACTTTTTCATCTCGTGGAAAGCTCTGGATGTAGCGCTTTAGATTAAGGCGTGCAAGTTCTAAAAGATCTGGGTTTTGAAATTCAGTGTGACTTTGCTCATAATAGATTTCATTAATAGCTAAAAAGGCATCTGAAGCAAGAGGATGCTTGGGGAATCTCTTAATTAGAGTTTGATAAGTTTCAATAGCAGGTTTGTAATCTCTCATCTTTTGGATAAGAGACCCTTTTGCATAAAAAGCTTTTGCTGCAAGTTCATGATTCGGAACAGTTGCAATTACTTCGTCATAAATTTCCATGGAGTCTTCTCTAGCTGTCGCCCATTTAGGAAACTTTTCAGAATCAAAAAGGTGTTTTTTTGCTCCAGTATTAAATTTTTCAGCAATTGCTAACTTGTAGGAGAGAGCATCTTCAAAATAACGAAGTCTATTTTTCTGAGCGAGATACTCTGAGAAATTTTTGTTTGCAATATCGTATTCCATGAGATGGTAATTACAGACAGCTTGGAAGTAAAAGGCATCTTCCGCCACTTGAGATTCTGGATAGTGAAGGCCTATAATCATAAAATTTCGAAGGGCACTTCTCCAACTTTTATGCTCCATTCCCTGCATTCCAGCATTATAGTGTTCCATTGCGCTCATTTTGGGAGCAAATTCAGAGCGTATGACTTGCCCCGCTTGAACGGTAACGGCTCCTGATAATGGGGAGACTAAAAATAATGTGATAGCTAGGGGTCTAAAAAATAGTTTCATGAAAGATCTCTCTTAGTTTGATATAGGCGAAAAAAGAATACTATAATCTTTGGGGATTTTTTAGGGTGCTTTTTTCTTCAACATTTGCAGTATTTAACCAATTTATTTTGAATTACAGCCATTAAGCTTTATTCAACAATTTGAATTCCATTAGAAACGCCTAGAATCAGCCTTTTTAGAGTTTGATTGATTTCCACTCCCCAGTTCTTTTCGATTTGAAGTGTCGCTATTGTTTTTTGCTCTGAGCAAAAATCTATTTGCAAAGGGCATTCTCCTGGGAAGGTTCTAAAGTGTTTTTTAAGCGTAAGAATTTGACTCATTTGAATCTGATCCGCATCTACTTTTAATTTTAGTGAGGATTCTTCTTGGGGTTTTATTGGAGCAGCCATTTTCTTTTCCTTGGCACGTTTTCTTCTTTCTATTAAAAGTTTAGTTTGATCATAGGCTTGATCACATTCACGGATAAGTTGATTAATATCTTTATTAAGGTCTTCTATCCAGTGACAATGAAGCCTCCTTACCCCATCGCGCTCATCTATACGCAAGATCGCACAAACAAGCTGATTTTCAGCTATAATGGGCTGCGATTTTTCAAAGAGATCATTCCAAATAGGAAGTTCAAAACGCTCTACTCCATCGCTAACCATTAAAATGGCAAACTTCTTTTGAGAGGCCATTGCAATACGGGTCTTCACATCTTCAATAATAAAAGAAGTTCTAAAGACGGTCCCTACATCCATTGAATCCACTGATTTTAAAGGGACACAACTGAGGGATGTGACCTGCTTTTTGTAATTTTCAAGAGGATGCTCTGTTAGAAAAAAGCCTAGAAGAGCTTTTTCTAAAAAGAGTTGGTCAAGTTTAGTCCTAGGCTCAATCACTTTGGGAGGATTTGAGAAGTTACTTCCTTTTTCAGAAGGCATCAGTGAGAAAAAATTGATAACTCCCTGCGCCTTTTCCTTTTGATCTAAAAGGGCAGATTCATACATAGGCTCAACGCTCATTGCTATTTCGTCCCGAGTCCACCCACAAAAATCAAAACATCCTGCTAGCGCTAGTACCTCTAAGTTTTTTTTACCTGCCTTTTTTAAATCTATTCGTTGAAAGAATTGATAGAGAGATTCAAAAGGGCCATTTTTCTTTCTTTCATCAATGATAGTGTCTACAACCCCATCTCCTACTCCCTTGATGGCATTCATAGCAAAGCGTATCCCCTCTTCAGTAGGTCTGAACTCTTTTCCAGCTTGGTTCACATCGGGGGGAAGAATTTCAATATTCAAGCTTTTACATTCTTGAATAAATTTAGCAACTTTAGTCACATCATCGGAATCACAGGTCATAAGCGCTGCCATCCATTCTTTTGAATAGTTGGCTTTGAGATAACAAGTGACATAGCTCAAATAAGCATAGGCTGCCGCATGGGACTTGTTAAAGCCGTACGAGGCAAACTTTTCCATTTTATCAAAGATGCTAGTAGAGGTCTCTTCGTCAATTCCATTTAAAAGAGCTCCTGCTTTAAACTTTTCTCTTTGCTCTCCCATTTGCTTAGCATCTTTTTTCCCCATAGCCCGTCTTAAAACGTCTCCTTCTCCAAGCGAATAGTTAGCAAGTTTACTTGCTATTTGCATCACTTGTTCTTGATAGACCATGACTCCATAGGTTTCCTTGAGGATTTCTTCCATCCAAGGATGGTCGATTTCTATTTTCTCTTTTCCATGTTTTCGATTTATGAAAGAGGGAATCATGCTCATAGGACCTGGGCGATAAAGAGCAATCGCCGCGATAATTTCTTCAAATTTATCGATGCGTAGCTTCTGTGCTAGGTCTGCCATGCCAGCTGATTCTAGCTGGAAAATCCCAAGGGTTTTTCCTTGGTGAAGTAAGTCAAATGTTTGGGCATCATCTAAGGGAATGTTGGTCCAGTCTAATTTAACCTGAGAGGTCTCCTCAATCATCTCAACAGCTTTTTGAATACAGGTCAGAGTTTTGAGGCCTAAGAAGTCCATTTTAAGCATACCAACAGCTTCAAGAGGTTTCATTGAAAACTGGGTAACGGCTAAATCTGAGTCTTTTGCTTGGCAGATTGGAATGTGCTCAACTAGAGGCTCTCCACTGATCACGACCCCTGCAGCATGAACACCTGTATTGCGTACACATCCTTCCAAGATACGAGCCATATCCAAAACGCGTCTTGTTTCAGAGTCTTGCGAATATTGCTCACTCAAATCAGGATCCACATCGAGAGCTTTTTCAATGGTAATATTAAGTTCATCCGGGATGAGTTTGGCTATTTGATTGACTTTGGCAAGTGGAACATTTAAGACACGACCTACGTCCTTAATAGCCATTTTAGCTTTCATAGTTCCAAAAGTAATAATTTGGGCAACGTTGTCCCTCCCGTATTTGTGGAGGGTGTAGTCAATAACTTGATTTCTCTTCTCCATACAGATATCTACGTCTATATCTGGATAGGAACTTCTCTCAGGATTTATAAATCGCTCAAAGAAAAGAAAGAAGCGCATAGGCTCGATGTCTGTAATCCCAATCAGATAGAGAATGATGGAACCTGCTCCCGATCCCCTTCCTGGTCCAACAGGTATCCCACTTTTTTTAGCCCAATCTATAAAGTCATAAACAATGAGTAAGTAATCACACATGCCCTTGCTAATGATAATTTCCAGCTCCATTTGGAGCCTATCATGAATCAAATCTAGAGGTTTTTGATCAGGGTAGTGCTCTTGAATTTTTTTAAGCCTATCTTCTGTATACCTTAGAGGGATGTTCTCAAAGCAAAGGTCTTTAAGGAACTGCTCACTTGCTTTAACACGGTCCTTTTCTTCAAACTCTTTTTGTTCTAGAGATGGAGGAACAAAGACAGGATAGTGTTTTATTTCAAAATCTATTTCAAAGTTACACTTATCTGCAACGAGCTGTGTATTTGAAATAGCATCTGGAAGGTCTTTAAAGAGTTCACTCATTTCCTCAGGAGATTTGAAGTAGAGCTCATGTGAAAAATAAGTTCGTCTTTTAGGATTTGGAATTTTTTGTTTGAGGTTTCCTAGAGAGTCTTTTTCCCAGATTTCACAAGGTTCTCCAGACTGGATGTTAATCAATATTTCATGAGCTTTCCAGTCTTCTCGTTTAAGGTAGTGGATATCCTGAGTGGCAACATAGGGCACTGAAAAATCTTTTGACGCTTGAACAAGAATTGTATTTAGCTTTTGTTGCTTTTCAATGGCTTCCTGATAATTTTGAGCAAGCCAGCTTTCTTGGTACATTCCATCTTCTTCCATCTGATGCGTTTGCATCTCAAAGCGATTAAGCTGGAAGTAAAGATCTTCTTCAAATATTTCTTTTAGGTCTTGAATCTCTGCATCTAATTCTTCTTTTGTACCTTGAAGAGCATAGTGTGCAAGTCTGCTTGATAGCCCTCCTGAAATACATAGAAGCCCTTTAGAATGTTTTTTTAAGGCTTCCTTGTCAATACGTGGAAAGTAATAGAAACCTTCTACATAGCCCATTGAGGAGAGTTTAACGAGATTGTGATAGCCTTCTTCAT
>CAYGMF010000005.1:0-1373 GCA_964351075.1 uncultured bacterium | reverse complement strand
ACTAATCCTAAGGGGTATCCTGCAAGGGCAGCCCCTAAGTAAGCAAACCATCCTGCAAATCCAGTAGCAGTACCCGTAGCGTTTTTATGGGACAATTCAGAGGCAGCTAACCCAATTAGCATTTGAGGTCCGAAGAGGAAAAACCCAATTAGAGCGCATATAGCAGAGCTCCATAGCAAAGAGGTGCCTGGATAGAGCCAAAAAGCTAACAGAGATAAAAGCATCCCTAAAGAGAAAAGAACGTTCATTGGCCCTCTTCTAGAAGCATAGAGTTTATCAGATAGCCACCCAGCTACTAGCATTCCAACAAATCCTCCGATCTCAAAGCTGGAGACGCAAGAGCCTGCTGCAACTAGTCCAAATTTTCGAACCTCTATGAGATAGAGTGTTGTCCAATCATTCATTGCAGTACGCACAATATAGACAAAAACGGAAGCCATAGCAAGCATCCAGATATAGCCATTAGTGAGCACGTATTTGAACAACATCTCTTTAAAAGAGAGCTCTCTATTCATCTCTTTGGATTCTTCTTCTGAGATATTTCCTTCTTCTCTATGCTTTTCAATCGTAGGAAGTCCCAAAGATTGGGGAGTATCTCTTAAGCGGTTCATGAGGAAAAATCCTGCGAAGATACAGATGGCGCCAGGAATATACATGGCAAATCTCCATCCAAAGTAAAGAGCGCTGAATGAGGCTACAAATGGAATTAAAGCTCCTCCTAGGTTATGGGAAGTGCTCCATAGGCTCCACCAGGTGCCCCTTTCAGATTTGGAATACCAGTGAGAGAGTAGTCTAGAACAAGGGGGCCACCCAAATCCTTGAAACCACCCATTGAGACCCCAAAAAACTGCGAAGAAAAAGATGGAGGATGAAAGCCCAAAAAGTACATTTAACACACCTGTAATGATGAGGCCAAAAGCCATAAAAAAACGGGGGTTTGACTTATCTGAGAGGATTCCGCTCACAAACTTACTTAGACCATAAGAAAGCGCTAGAACAGTCCCTAAAAGGCCTAACTGACTTTTATCAAATCCAAGTTCTTTGATCATCATCGGCATAGCGAAAGCTAAGCTTTTTCGGGTAAAATAGTAGAAGACATATCCAATGTACATAGCATAGAAAATACGTATACGCCAGTACTTGTATTTCCTTTTAACGACTTCCTTATCTTGGAGTTCTTCGATATGCTCAGAAGGCTTAATCATGTCTAAGATAGAGCTCATAGCTACCTAAAGGTTTTAATTTAATATTTTAAATTCTCACAGAATGAAGTACAAGTATAGTGAATTATGATTTTAATATCAAATTGATTACTTTCATAATTCAAATTTTAAATCTTTCAAAGGGATATCTTATTCTTTAATTTTGTTCTA
>CAYGMF010000004.1:36177-42984 GCA_964351075.1 uncultured bacterium | reverse complement strand
GCTCTCAAATTATGAATCAGACTGAATATTTGTCTTCTGCGAAGGTTATGTTTTCAGATAGAGGCAGCATTTACTTTGGTATTTTGGTGATTGTGCTCATGCTACTGATCAGTGTGACCTTTTTACTCTCTAAAATTCAAAAAAAGACTATTCAGTCTAATCTTTCATCTAAAAGCTACCGTAAGCAAATTACATTTTCCAAAATTCTAAGAGATCACGTTCTATTTAAGCCTATCCGGAATAACTCCTTATTTTTTTTCATTAAGTCTCAGAGCAATCCAGAGTCTAATTTTGATCTAAATGGCCGTTCAAAAACGCTTGAAGCCCACTAATTTCCAGCTGTTTTAGAAAGGAGTTCTTTTCCTTTTTTAGAAGGCCATAAATCTAATAGGGAAATAACTGCAACTGCTAGCATGATCCATCCTATTAGATAGTAACAGTCATCTAAGGCCAAAGACTGGCTTTGCCGGATAAGAGCATCATCAAGACCTGCTTCTTTCATAGCGGGGGTAAACCCGAAGCGATTGAGCTTCATAAGGACAAGCTTAGTCTGTTCAGAGAAAAGGGTTAATTCACCTCCTAAACGACTATAGAAAAAAACAGCCCGCCTTTGCCAGAGCATCACAAAATAAGCTACCCCTATAAAGCTCCCTAACATACGAAACATAGCAAAGAGACAAAAAGCGTAAGAGAAGTCTTCATCTGCAACAGCACTTTGTATATTAGCAATGATAGCAGGCAAGGCAATTGCAAGGGCTATTCCTGAAACAAGCTTTGCTAATATTATCCTCCCAAAGTTAACTTCTGAATTAAAGGAAGAGATATAGAAGGATAGAGCTGAAAGGAGGAGAAGTGCCACAGTAAGTAGTCCGATCGCAATTGGTTTGGAGCGGTCTTTAAAAACTATCAAGAGAAAAAGGGGGCCGATCAAAGTACCAAGTAGTCCTAAAGCGACCCAGTTAAGAGAATAGTTGACATAGAGGTGGAGCCAGAAGGACAAGAGGACTATTATGGCATAATAGAAAAGAAAGAGTGCGAGCGTATTAGTCAGGTTGAATAGTAATCTTTTATTTTTCAGAATTTTAAATTTTAAGATGGGGTAGGGCTGCCAAATATTCCAAAAAATCAAAAAAAGAAGAGAGACACATCCCAGAGCAAAAATGTAATTGAACGCTATAGATCTAAAGCCATCTACAATCTGCCCTGCAACTAGACAAAACCCTAGACACATCAAAGTGATCGTAAAGACAAAAAAACCAATAAAATCAACAGGGGCTTTAACAATTGGAGCTTCTTGATTCTCAAACCAGGCATATGAAAAGTAAATGAGAGGAATTAAAAAAAAGTTAAAGATAACAAAGGAGAGTTGCCACGAATATTGGTAAGAAATAAAGGCTCCAAAGGCTGCGCTAAAAATTGGGACGATCAGCATGAGCAAAATGAGCCTAAAAATAAAGCCCTCTAATTTTTCTTTAGCCCTTAATCCGCCTCCCATAGAAGTTCCTATTAAGAAAACAGGTCCTGAAGCAAATCCAACTAAAAATCTTAGAGCTAGAAAACTATAGTAGCCTTTCACGAAGAACATAGGGATTGTAAAAATCAGCATAGCCCATAAGCATATTCTCAAAAGTCTAACTTTTCCGATGTTATTTCCAAGGGTCAGAGCCAACGGTTTTGTTATAATTGCACCTAAGATAAAAAAAGAGACAGCAAAGGACGCGGTTTCAATCCCACCTCCTAAGTCCCCTAAAATATAGAATGTCGAAGCTGCTGGAAGAGCTCCTATTCCGAGCGCAAAAAAAATGAGTAATAAGAAAAAGCGATATTGATTCTCTGAAACTTCTTGGATTGTCGTCTTCATCCCCCCTTTTTAGGGAGTTTGAATAAAAAATATCAATAAAAAATTTTAATGAGAGAGTCTCTCTTTGAAAAAAAGAGACCTTTTATTTATTTTTAATTGCTAAATTGTTTAGAATGCCCTGTTTTATCATTTAAGTTTTAAACTATGACATATTCAATTCCTAAAGGTGTATTTGATATTTTTCCAACGGAGAACAAACCGGAAGATCAATGGAAAGAGGTGCACCATTGGCAGCACGTTCTTGAAGTGATGCGTCGCTTGTCTTCTGAATATGGCTTTGAAGAAATTGTCACCCCTATTTTTGAAAAGACAGAGCTTTTTACAAGGAGTATAGGCGAGGGAACAGATATTGTTTCTAAAGAGATGTATACTTTTCTGGATAAGGGAAAGCGCTCTTTAACTTTAAGACCCGAAGGGACAGCCCCTGTCGTCAGAGCTTTTCTAGATCGTAAGCTCTACAATGAATCTTACTGCCATAAACTTTTTTATCTAGGACCGATGTTTCGATACGAGCGTCAACAAGCGGGTCGCTATCGCCAATTTTACCAATATGGTGCAGAAGTTTTGGGTGTATCTTCTCCTGAGCAAGATGTAGAAATTATCGACTTACTCTGTACCCTGTTTCAAAATTTAGGAATCCAAAACCTCACCATCCATTTGAACTCAATTGGAAATAAAGAATGCCGCAAGCGTTATAGAGATGCTCTTGTAGCGTACCTCACCCCTCATAAAGAGAAATTGTCTCCTGAGAGTCAAAAACGCTTAGAGGTAAACCCTCTTCGCATTTTAGATTCTAAAAATAAGGGTGATCAAAATGTTTTGGAAGACTCTCCTTCTATTTTAGATTATTTAGAAGAGGACTCAAAAGAGCATTTTGAAGAAGTTCAAAAGTGGCTTCGTATTTTCAAGATCCCATTTAAGGTAAACCCCAGATTGGTACGAGGGTTAGACTATTATAATAAAACGGTCTTTGAAGTGGTTTGTGGAGACTTAGGAGCCCAAGATAGTTTAGCTGCAGGTGGCCGTTATGATTCTCTCACTAAATCTTTAGGTGGACCTGAACTTCCTGCAATTGGTTTTGCTCTTGGTTTAGAGCGCGTTTTGCAAGTGATGCACACTCAAAAGTGTTCTTTTAAACCAAGGCCTGTACCCCAAATTTTACTCGTTCCTTTAGGAGAGCCTTCTAAAGAAGTGTGTTTTGAGCTTTTAAAGCAGCTCAGACTCCATAACATCCCCTCAGAAATGGACTTTAGCTTAAAAAAGCTAAAACACATTATGAAATACGCAGACAAAAAGAAAGTCACCTACGTCTCTGTTATCGGAGAGGATGAGCTCTTAAATGAAGAAATCAAATTAAAACACATGATCACCGGAACTGAAGAGACAATCCCTTTAGACCAACTGATCTTAACCTTGGTAAACAAAGTTCAACATGGCAGATAAAATGAGAACCCATAACTGTGGGGCATTAAGAAAAAAGGACGTGGGTCAAAAGGTAACCTTATGTGGATGGGTGCATAGAAGACGCGACCATGGTGGACTTATCTTTATCGATCTAAGAGATTTTGCAGGGATCACTCAACTGGTCTTCGATCCCAATGTCGATGCTAAGAGCCATAAAGAGGCGCACCAATTACGCTCTGAATGGGTCCTTCAAGTAGAAGGCACTGTTATTTCTAGAGCCGAAGGAATGGCCAACCCTAAGATGGCGACTGGAGACATTGAAATTAAAACTCAGCACCTAAATATTTTTTCTCAAGCTAAGACCCCTCCTTTTTCTATTTGTGATGAGGAAGAGGTTCGTGAGGAGCTGAGGCTTAAATACCGTTATCTCGATATGCGTAGAGGCCCCCTTTTAGACAATTTAAGGATGAGGCATAAAGCGATGCTTGCTATCCGTACTTTTTTAAGTGCAGAGGGTTTCTGCGAAGTTTCAACGCCTATCTTGTGTAAATCCACACCTGAAGGGGCTAGAGACTACTTAGTCCCCTCTAGAATCCATCCAGGAACTTTTTATGCTCTGCCTCAATCTCCCCAGATGTTTAAGCAGATTTTAATGATTGGGGGTTTAGATAGATACTTTCAGATTTGTAGCTGTTTTAGAGATGAGGATCTTAGAGCTGATCGCCAACCGGAGTTCTCTCAGATTGATATAGAGATGAGTTTTGATACGCCTGAAACGCTTTTTTCAATCATCGAGTCTCTCTTCAAGTCTATTTACTCAACTTGTTTAAATCAAAGTGTGGGCGCTCCTTTTAAGCATATGACTTATGCGACCTGTATGGAGTCCTATGGAACCGACAAACCCGACCTTCGAATTCCTATGATTCTAAAGCGGTTTGATGACTTAGCTAAGCGATCTACTTTTTCAGTCTTTTTAGATCAATTGAAGCAAGGGGGAACGATTAAAGGGATGCGAGTTCCTGAAGGGGCAAGCATTTCTAGGAAAAAAATTGATGAGTACACAAGCTTCGTCTCTCAGTTTGGAGTTAAGGGCCTAGCTTGGATGAAATTTCAAAAAGGAACATTAAACTCAAGTATAGTTAAATTTTTTGATGATGCTTTGCAAAAGGAGATTATTGATCTATTTGAGTTGAAAGAAGAGGACCTTATCTTTTTTGTGGCAGATCAAGAGCCTCAGGTTAATCAAGCGCTTGATCAGTTAAGAAGGCACCTCGCCAAAGAGAGAAATCTCATTAACACTAAGAAGCCTGCTTTCTTATGGGTCACCGACTTTCCTCTTTTCACAAAGGGTGATCAAGGCGAATTAGAAGCGTGCCACCATCCTTTCACAGCGCCTCATCCAGAGGACTCTGCTCTTTTAGATGAAAACCCTCTAGAAGCAAGGTCGATGAGTTATGACCTGGTTCTAAATGGTTATGAGCTTGCCTCAGGCTCACAAAGAATTCATGATTCAAAGATCCAAAAAAAGATCTTCTCTCTTTTAAAGCTAACGGATGAAGAGATTAAATTGAAGTTCGGTTCATTTGTGGAGGCCCTCTCTTTTGGAACTCCCCCCCATTTGGGGATAGCTTTGGGTCTTGATAGGATGTTGATGATCCTTCTAGATACAGATAATATTAAGGACGTGATTGCTTTTCCAAAAACTCAAAAAGCAAGTGATTTGATGTTGGACTCCCCGTCTAATGTCGACCAAGTCCAGTTGAATGAATTACAAATAGAAATACAAAATTAAGGAGTCTATTATGAAAAAACGATCTCTCGTTTTGCTGCTAGTTTGCGCACTACTTCCACTACTTTCACTTCACGCAAAAGAGGCGCTTCCAGAAGCTAACCAAAGCGAAGACACAGCTCTTCCTGAAATCTCTGTAGTTTCAAGAGCTTTTGGTCACATCATAGCTAAGGGGCTAATTGAAAACCCAGGCTATCAGTTTGACTTAGAAAATGTAGTTGCTGGTATTAAAGAAGAGCTAAAGGGAGAGCCTTCTCCTTTGACTGAAGAGCAGTATGAGAAAGCAGCTTCCCTAATTCAAAAGAAATATTTTGATGAGATGTCCAATCAAAACCTCTCTCAAGCGAATGAGTTTTTAAAAGAAAATGCTCATAACCAAGATGTTGAAGAAATTGTTCCAGGTAAACTACAAGTTTCTATCATCAAAGAGGGCTCAGGGCCTGCTATCTCTGAAGGCAGCACTCCCCTCGTTCACTATACAGGAAGATACTTAGATGAAACTGTTTTTGGAACTTCTGAGCAGATGGAGCCTATTGCTTTAGAGCTTAATGAGGCTATTGCAGGATTTAAGCAAGGTTTGATCGGAGCTAAAAAAGGTGAATCGCGTCGTCTTTTTATCCACCCAGAACTCGGTTATGGAACATCAGGGTTTCTACTTCCTAATGCACTAATGATTTTTGACATTGAAGTGCTTGAAACTCAAGCTGAGCAAGCTCAAGTAGAAGATCCGAGCTAAGCGAATGAAGATCATTCTTTTTGAACCTCAGATTCCTCAAAATGCTGGAAACATAGTCAGGACCTGTTCTATTACAGGGACTGACTTAGTTTTGGTAAAGCCTTTGGGTTTTAGAACCAGCAATCGCTATTTAAAAAGAGCGGGCTTAGACTACTGGGATGAGGTTAAGATTGAACAGATTTCGGATCTAAAATCTTACTTAGAAGAGCAAGACGCGCCCTTTTATTTTTTTTCTTCAAAGGCTAAAGCCCCTTATTCAGATATTCAATATTCTAAAGATTCGATTTTAATTTTTGGATCAGAGACTTCAGGTTTACCCGATGAGTATCATGCAAAGTGGGCAAGCCAGTTTTACACCATTCCAATGAAAGCAAATAAGCGTTCTTTAAATTTAGCAAATAGCGCCTGCATAGTCCTTTATGAGGCACTTAGGCAACAAGAGTTTGCTGCTCTTACCTAGTTAACTTCTTCTATTTCCGTTTCACTCACTTCAGGAGAACTACCCTCTTTAACAATATGAACGAGTGGACTACTTTCTCCAGCAGCTATTCGCTCTTGAGTTTCTAGCACTTTAGGACTGAGTTTCTGACGGAGGATATTTTGAAGCCCCCTAAGTCCTGTTTTAGTTTTAAGAGCCTTTGCAATAATTTCATCAATCACTTCATCGTCAACAAGAAGCTCAGCTCCCATTTTCTCAAAAGCTTTGATCCAGTTTGTAATAAGAGCATTTTCTCCCATACCAACTAAGTATTCTCTATAGTGGCTAGCATTTAACTGCTCTAGCTGGGTGACATAGCCAGTACGCCCTAAAAATTCAGGGGTAATCCCACATCTTAATAGGTCACTGTCTTCGAGTTTTTCTTTCTCATAAAGCTCTGGAAATTTTGAAAAAGCCCCAGCCATTACGAATAAGATGTTCGTTGTATCAACTGTTTTACTTTTCCCTTTGTATTGAACAGTGACTTTGTCTCCTTGCATCATCTTCAAGAGTTGATTTAGAATAGGTCTTCCAGTTAA
>CAYGMF010000004.1:33512-36077 GCA_964351075.1 uncultured bacterium | reverse complement strand
CTTTGTCTCCTTGCATCATCTTCAAGAGTTGATTTAGAATAGGTCTTCCAGTTAAGCTTCCTCCAAATGGATTTGCAACATCTTCAAACTGCTTATCCATTTCATCTAAGAAAATGATCCCTTTTTCAGCAGCGGAAACATCTCCACCAGTTTGCTCTAAGAGTCTAACGATAGCATCTTCTGGCTTAGAGCCCACAAAGCCAGCTCGTATTAGCTTTGAAGCATCTATATTTGCTAGAGGAAGGCCTGTTTCTTCACTTAAGACTTCCATCATATACGTTTTACCACATCCAGAAGGTCCGATCATCAGAACGTTTCCTTTAGGTAAGTTCAGTCCGAGCTTTACGTTGAGGTGATGGTTGTAGACTGCTTCAGCAATAACGGCCTTAGGTTTGTCTTGCCCCACGACCTTCTTTCTTAATCCATCTTGAATTTCATTAAGGGATGGAAAGGTATTTCTAGATTTTTCAGCCCGTACCAATTCAGTGTTGTTCCAATCTGCTAGGGTTACATGAACTTTAAACGGTGAATCGTCTACTTCCTCTTCATCTAGTTTTTCAAAAACACCTTCAATTGTTTTGTAGAGAAGAGGCGTTAAAAGTTGTCTTAAAACAAAATCAACTCCCCTAACCCCTGTTTTTCTTTGAACCGCATAAGTCACTATTCGCTCAAGAACATCGTCGTCTATGGCAAGCTCAGCTCCGATACCTAAGAATTCTTTTTGCCAATTAGGAATAGAGGCAACTCCTTTCTCTTGTTGTAAAACTTGGTGCAGCTGCTCTGCATCTAAGGATTTCAATTGAGCAATATTTGAAATTCTTCCAGTAAATTCTCTAGAGAGTCCATATTCTTCAAGTTGATCTAGTGTCACTCCATTGGCTTCCTTATTTCTAGCAAGTCCTTCAAAAGCGCCGCCCAAAAAGAAAATCATCTTACTAGTATCGATTGTTTCTGTAGTATTAGGAATTTGAACCTCACTACCTTCAAGAGCTTTTAGGAGTTGGTTTTGTATAGCCGAATTCATGTTACTACGGTCTTCTGTGCTTTTAAAGATTTTATCGACTTCATCAATAAAGACAATACCTTGTTCTGCTTGTTCCTGATCTCCACCAGCGGCTTCCAGCATTCTCTTCCAAGTATCAGAAAAGGAGTTCCCCACAAGTCCCTCTGCAGTAAGACTAGATCCATCTACCACAACAAAAGGGCGGTCTATCACTTCAGACAACGCTTTTACAAGGGTCGTTTTTCCAGTTCCAGTAGGACCAAGAAGAAGAACTGTTGCTCGTTTTGGATCTTCTAAATTAACAGTCATTAAGTGTCTGATAACAGCACGAACAACGGTATCTTTAGCTTCTGTTTGACCAATTAGCTTCGCATCTAGTGCATCTCTAAATTTTTTGGTAATCTCTCTAATATTTTGTAAGTTAGTTCTTAGATCAAGTTCCTCGCTTTCATCTACATCGTCAATTACAGGGTCATCTTCAAAGCGACCTTGAGAATTTCTACGAGTGCTGCTTGAGCTCTTTTTAGGGTACCCTGCATCTTTTAATGCCTGTACCACTTCTCGAAGTTCCTTTTCATATATTCTCGCTAGAGGATTATGTTCTTTGAATAGGGCATTCATCTTTTCGATATCTTTTCTTTGAAGATTGGGTTTCTCTGCTATATCTTCAATTTGATACTGCAAGTCACTAGATTCCAAACACCTTCGTTTAAAAGCCGCATATCTACTCTGAGAAAAACCAGGCACTTCCTTTAGTACTGCTTTTTTAAAATCCTCTTCAGTTTCTATATCTATTTTTCCTACTTCATTGTTAAGTTTCTCCAGTTTACTTCGAAGACTCTCATATTCAGTAAGCTGTTTGTTCCATTCTGCTATCAACTCGTCTAAACTCAAAGCGTTTGGCTCTTGTTTTTCCGCAGGTTTCTGATAACCTGGCTTTGTAGAAATTGTAGAACGTGGTTTAGAAGAACTTAGGGGTCTTGGAGGAACTAAGAAGTCCATCGCTAGATTAAATCCGGTAAATCCACTTGCTAGTGATTGAAGTCCCGTAGCATTTGGACTTAAAAAAGAAGCAAAATTGAGAAAAGCTGCTAACTTGTGTCTATTTTTACTACTAGAGCTTTCTGGTTCACCTGGTTTTGCGGCATCACTTATAAATCCTGAAAGAATAATCGCTGATAGACCTCCGAACCATAAATTTGAAGCTGTTTCAGTAGTAAAAGTTCTATGTGCAATATGGCTTAAAGGAGTGGGTACTCCAAGTTGAGTAGAGAGGTATTTTATAGGATCAAGCGCAAGAGAAAGTCCCCAAATAGCATATCCAGGATTGTCAGTTACTGCTTTATAAGCGCGCTCTGCCCAAGAAGAGCTTTGCTCTTTATTCTTAGCTCCATTTTGAAAGTTGGAGAGATTTGAGCCTCTTGATTCTCGCTGTATCGTCATAAAAAAACCTAAATAATATATTTAAAATCCAACCAAAAGGTTAGTTTATTAATATTAAGATTTAATTAAGATATAATTGATTCAATTTTTTAGTTGAATCGTCCCTCTAGGAGAGAGAG
>CAYGMF010000004.1:0-33412 GCA_964351075.1 uncultured bacterium | reverse complement strand
ATTAAGATATAATTGATTCAATTTTTTAGTTGAATCGTCCCTCTAGGAGAGAGAGACGGCCTGCCAATTTATTGATTTTAAAAAATTAAATTTACAATTTTACCAAACTGTAATCAATTTTTCTTTCCTTTTCCAGACTCTAGAAATTAACCAATTTAAATAGGGATAGTCTCCTACAAGTGACCCATAAAGTGCTGATCTCTGATCTCCATCTTCTAATTGAGCTAAACGTTGTATTTTTGCTAGTAGATCATCCGATACTTGCTGAGTACATCTTATTTTCTTATTAATTTTAAGAAGCCTGAAACCTAAATAAAAATGAAATGCTGAAAATAAAACATCTATCAATAGTAGAGAGAGCAGAACAACCCAATCCGATCTACTATACTTACTATATTTCTCAATATTACCATAGAACAGGAAAAATAGAATTCCAGAAGTGATAGAGAATGCTTTTAATATAGCCCAAGCATCAAATATGAGCTGTAAACGCAAAAGCCAAACTCCGCTTTTTTTATAAGCACAATAGTAAAACAACCACCATCCAAAAAAGGCCAGTATAATAATTACACTTACGCCTAAGATTAACTCAATATCTGAAATACTTTTTATAGCACTACAAATGATGATCAAACAAAGTGTCAGGATAATTGAAGTGATTGACCATAGAATCCAATAAAATGTAAGCCAAATTTTTCTAATTTTTAGCTCTTTTTTAGTTAAATTATAGTCTTCCTTGGTAAGCATATTGAAAACTTCTTAAGTTCGCTCTAAATTTTGTATAAATTCTCTTCTAAAAGTTCACATTGCTTTAAATCTACAAAAAGGTGCTTTAGACGAGGCCTCTAGCCTCAGCTTGCAGAAGAGCAAAAGCTAAGAAAGAGTCTCTGAAAGGAATTCTTTTAACTTCTCCATTCATTTTAATCTCAATGAACCCTCTAACAAAGGCTTCTTTGATCTCTTCTTTGGAAAGAGTGATGAGCCCCAGTATGGCTTCTGAAGGTTCTTGATTGGATTCTATCTGTTCAGACACATAGCCCAGAAAGATAGGTGTCACTGTATTTAATGTACTCGTATCTGGTGTAATTGAACCTAAATAGACTTGGCTATCTGTTAAGCAACCAGTTTCAGAGCGCAGCTCTCTACGAGATGCTTTTTCTGGTGTTTCTCCATACCAGCGTCCTCCTCTTGGCAATTCAATTTCCCAGGAGCGAGTAGAGTGGCGATAATTTAGATTTAGAACAATGCGACCATCTTTTAATAGAGGTAATATAGCGACACTGCCAGGACCATCTACAGCTGATCTCCATACTACTCGATTATAAGTCCCTTCATATCCAGAAGGAAAAATAACCGCATCTCTCATCCAAATCCAATAAGTATCAGTTTGTATAATTCCGCACTGGCTCATTTGAGTAGCTTCGCTCGGTGAGAGTCCCCTTTTCATCAGACGTTTCTTTTGAAGAGCTTCAATTTCAGAAATTTTAGTAGGATCAAGTACTATTTGAATTTCACCTTTTGAAAAGTCTCCCGAGGGACCTAAGCTATCGTTAAAAGTTTTAAGGAAATGAAGATAGGTGTTTATCCGTTCACTTTCAGGGATTTCATCAAAGTTAGAAATATCAGAAAAAGATTTTGAAATAGGGGCGATTAAAATACAAAACAGAAGGCTTAGGAGCTTAAATCGATTTGTCAACTTATTCATTGTGCCTTACTAAGTAGCCAATTTATTACATCTATTTTATAAAATAAAAGATTAAACATCAATAGATAGAAGTACCAGATTGAACTTGTCTGCCAGCTCAATAACTTCGCGATCAATAATTAAAGTTTTTTGAGCTCCAATCGCTAAAGCTGAAGCCTTTATTTTAGCAAGCTTTTCAATGGTATTTATTCCAATAACAGGTACATCAAAACGACTGTCTTGCTCAGGCTTAGGTAATTTAATAACGACACAACCAGGTCCCGCTATATCTCCAGCTCTTTGCAAGCATTGGTCTGTACCTTCCATCGCTTCAAGAGCAACAACTGACTTATTTTTGACTACGACGGTTTGTCCAATATCCAAGCGTCCGAGTTCTCTTGCAAGCTGAACTCCAAATTCTATGTCGTCTAGATTCTTTTTTGATGGTTTTTTGCGTGTTAAGAGTCCCTTTGGAGCTAAAAACCGACTCAATAGTTTACTTGTACTCATAAAAGCGATTCCTTTTTCCTGAAAAACATCAACGATCTTATTACAAATAGTATCTGCTCTAAAATCTTTCACAGTAAAGAGAGCTTTAATAGTTAGCCAGTCCATAGAAAAAAGAGAAAGCCCAAAAACTTTTTCATGCCTAATAAGGCCTGCCATAACTGCTTCCTTCACTTGGTGCTTAAGGCAAATACTTCTAGCTTTTCCTAGCTGAGAGAGATGAGCCCAGTATGCGAGATCTGCTTTTTGAGTCAATTCCTCTGGAGTCACCCCTTTTACTCCAAGTAAAAGGACCTTTTTTCCAGAGGCATGGATTTCATCTATAAGCCTTAATGGCATTTTTCCTGCGCCTGCTATCAAGGCTACATAGGACATCTAAGACCTACACACTTTCAGAGATTAGTGCTCGAAGAGCGTCCCCATCTTTAAGTCCAATTGTTCGGTTCACTTCCTTTCCATCTTTGAAGAGGATTAAAGTTGGAACAGAGGTCACCTGAAATTCGGTTGTGATATCTTGAGCTTGATCAATATCCACCTTGCAGAATTTCATTTGGTCTTTTTTTTCTTCAGCTAGCTCTTCTAAAACTGGAACTAACATTCGGCATGGGGCACACCATTCTGCAAAAAAATCGACCAAAGTCAACCCTGATTGAATGGTTTCTTTAAAGTCTGAACTTGATAGCTTTTTGATTAAGTCACTAGTCATTCGTTATCTCCTAATTTTTTGAAACGGATCCATTGTATGTCATTTAATTCTTTTTTATCATCTTTTTTAAGGTGGCGTTCCATGTGCCCCTTTCTCTACCCAGCTCTTTAATCCCTCTACTGCCTTTTGCCACTCAATAACCATCGTATCTTGTGCTTCTTTCTTATTAAGGTGACTCAAAGCCTCCCATGTAAGTGGAGATCCAAAAACACAGACCAAACGACCCTTTAATTTTGGACGTTTCAGTTTTCTATTCCAAATCTCAAAAGCGCCTCCCACATAGACTGGAATAATAGGGCTGTTTGTCCGTTGAGCAATCATAGCGAATCCCTGTTTAGGATCCATAATGCGATCCTCAGGTGAACGGGTACCCTCTGGGAAAATAACGACTTTCATATTTTGATTTAAAAGCTGTGAGATATATTTAATAGCACTAGTTGGCGTATCAGAAGGGAGAGGATGTACATTATAAGAGCGCAGCAAAAATCCTAAAATAGGCTTTTTAAATAGGGAAGGCCTTGCAAAATAGTGAATTACTTCCTGCCAGCCTACTCCTACGAAAGGGGGATCAAAATAGGAAACATGATTCCCTGCAATAACTGCCCTACCTTCAATAAAGTGAGCCTTTTCACCATAAACTCGAGCTTTATAAAAAAGTCTAAAAAAATACTCTACGAGCTTCCTTGAAAATCTATAGAACCAAAAAGATTTTTTAGTCTTCATACTTTTTTCTCCGTAACGTAACCTTTCATAACCTTAAGAATAGCTTCAATGGAGAGATCAGATGCATCAATTAAATGAGCATCATCCGCTTTTTTTAAAGGGGAGCATTCTCGATTAGAGTCATACTCATCTCGTTTGAGTATATCCGATTCAATTTCCTCTAAATTAATGGTCGCGTTGGGATAGAGTTCTTTAAGCTGCGCATAACGTCTTTTAGCTCTCACTTTTGGGTCTGCTACGAGAAAGAATTTCACATCTGCTTTAGGAAAAACAACTGTCCCCATATCTCTACCTTCAAAAACTGCGCTTACACTCTGGCTAAATTCTTCCTGCAAGTGGACAAGGGCTTTTCTAACGAAAGGATAGGCAGCTACAATGGATACTTTTTTATCTATTTCACTTGTGCGTATTTTGTGAGAAACATCTTGATTGTTAACTAAAAATTGAGTTGAGTCCCCCTCCCTTTTCAGCTGAAAGTGAAAATCTTTCAGAGATTCTTGTATTTGCTCTTGATCTTCAAGATCAATCTTCTTCTCAAGAAGATACCAACATACGCAGCGATACATCGCACCTGTATCAAAAAAAGAGAAGTTGAGGTCACTTGCCAAGCGTTTTGCAAGGGTGCTTTTTCCTGCTCCAGAGGGGCCATCAATTACAATAATCATAAGGTAGTTCCATATTCTAAAAATAAATAAAAGATTGGGCTTGTGAAGATCATAGAGTCGACCATGTCCAAGATTCCCCCTGAGCCTTTGATTTTGTTACTATCTTTTACACCGGCGTCTCTTTTAATAAGAGATTCTGTTAAATCACCAAATTGCCCAAAAATTGAGAGTACTAAAGCCATAATAAGAGCAAAGACCCAAGGTGCTTTCAGTTCTTGATAAACATGTGGAGTTAAAAAGATGAGTAAGAAACTGGCAAGGATAGAACATGCCATCCCTCCTATGAGACCTTCAATTGTTTTTTTAGGACTTATAAGAGGCGCAAGAGGGTGTCGTCCAAAAAACTTACCGATGAAGTAGGCGCCCAAATCAGTTGATTTAGTCACAACAAGCAAGTACAAAAGCCACCACTGTCCTGAAATAGGAGCCCCTACAGGATAAAAGAAGTTGATTTTCATAATAAAGGCAAGCGACACGACTATATAGAAAATTCCAAAATAAGAGACTGAAAGGCTTATTAATGGAGCTCTAATACGTATTAAGTTTTGAAAGAAGAAAAGAAATAGGAGTACCCCTAAGACAAGCTGAGGCACAAGTGTCCAGCCTACAAAGAAAATAGATAAAAAAACAGAAGAGAGGTAACAGAGAGCACCTATAATCCCTAAAGTGTAAAGGGGTTTAGCTCCTTTATTTTCAGACATCTTGTAAAATTCCCATAGCGCAACAGAAATAACCAAAGCTAATACAACAAAGAAAATAATGGCGAAGAGGATCGTTTTGGAAAATAGGAGCAGTGCTGTTATGACAGCAATACTGATGATAAAACTGATAGATCGACTTTTCAAGTCATGCATTTATAAACCTCTCCGAATTTCTCTATTTTGATAATCGTGAATCGCATTGAGTAAATGTTTTGGTGTAAAATCGGGCCAAAAAACATCTGTAAAATAAATTTCTGTATAAGAGATTTGCCAGAGCAAAAAGTTGCTCAATCTAAATTCTCCTGAAGTTCGAATTAAAAGCTCTGGATCAGGCCACTTGGCTGTATCAAGATAGCTTTCAATCAGCTCTTCTGTAATCTCTTGACCTTGTATGATCTTTTCATCTCGAAACATTTTCTCAACAGCCCTTTTAATCTCATCTCTCGCTCCATAGTTAACAGCAAGTACTAAGTTAAATCGAGTTTCCTTCTTTGTCATTTCTTTAGAAACCTCTAACGTTTCCTGAAGATCTTTTGGAAATAGGGATAAGTCTCCGATTGTATCTAGACGAATACCATTATTTTTCATCTCTTCTCGCTCTTTGATCAAATACTTCTTAAATAAAGCGAAAAGAAGTTGTATTTCTCTTGGAGAGCGATTTCGATTTTCTGTCGAAAAAGAATAAACTGTCAAAGTTTTTAGGCCAAGCTCCATAGCAGCTTCAACGATTGTTTTGAGCTGATCGGCTCCTCTTGCATGACCGACTCCGATAGGGAGGTGCCTTTTCTCAGCCCATCTCCTATTTCCATCCATTATAAGAGCTACATGTTTGGGAATTGCATTCCTATAGAGATTGGCTAATTCCTCTTCAGAGAGCAAGGAACTCTTTCTTTTTTCTTTTTTCTTATCGATTAGAGCTACGGTCAAAACTTAAATCCTCGCTTTAAGATTTGAGATCGCTTAGGCCCTACTGAAACTAAAGTAACAGGACATCCACAGAAAGATTCAATTTTTTGAATGTAAGCCTTTGCCTCTTTGGGAAGTTGTTCAAAGCATCGAATTTCCGATGTGGAAGAGCACCATCCTGGCATTTCTTCATAAATAGGTTCTACCTGGTTCATAAGAGATGAGTCTTGTGGAAATTTATGAAAGACTTTACCTTCAAAACGATACCCTACAGCATATTTCAAAGTTTTAACTTTGTCTAAAATATCTAGTTTTGTGAGCACAAGCTGGTCCATGCTATTGAGTTCAACAGCTTGTTTAATCAGGGGTAAATCTAACCAACCCATTCTTCTCGTTCGCCCTGTTGTTGTACCCAGCTCACGCGCCTCCGTTTGGACGGGGAATCCTTCAATGTGTTCAAACGCTGTAGGCAATGGCCCAGATCCTACTCGAGTAGTATATGCTTTAACGACACCTAAAACATGGTCAATAGCTTTTGGGCCAAAACCTGCGCCAGTGCAAATGCCTGTTGCGACTGTATTTGATGAAGTGACAAAAGGATAAGTTCCCCAGTCAATATCTAGAAAGGTGCCTTGAGCTCCTTCAAGGAGGATTTTTTTGCCGTCTTTGAGCTCTTGGTGCAGCGGCCAGTCTTCCCACGAGCATATATAAGGTTTCAGTTGATTGCTAAACCCTAAATAGGACTTATAAATAGAATCATAATCCAGAGGTTTTTGGTCATAGATTGTTTTAAATAAGGTATTATAATAGTTCAAATTTTTTTTAAGTTTTTCGGAAAAAGTTTGAGGATGGCGAAGATCTCCTAAACGTATCCCTATTCTATTGATTTTATCGGCATAACAGGGTCCAATGCCTGAAAGAGTGGTCCCTATCGCCTCTTTCTTTTTTTGTTTTTCAGATACGCGATCCATGAGTTGATGATAGGGTAAAATAAGATGGGCGCTTTCGGATAAAAAAAGGCGCTTGGAAACCTGAATGCCTTTTTCCTCAAGCATCTTAATTTCTTGACAAAGTACTTTGAGATCTAAAACGACACCTGAACCAATAAAGCATTGGGTCTGAGGAGAGAGAATTCCTGAAGGAACAAGGTGCAACTTATACTCAGTATTCTCAATAATAACCGTATGTCCTGCATTATGGCCACCTTGAGCCCTCACAACAAAGTCTGCTTGAGTAGCAAGTGCATCAACTACTTTTCCTTTTCCTTCGTCACCCCATTGGGCTCCTACTACAATAAGACTTGGCATCTAACCCTTATTCAATGATAAAAACAACAAAAGATTCTATACAAAAATGAATTGTTTGAATAGTATTTTTTATAAATTGAGAGTTAGTTTTATAATTAAAAATTGATAGAGTGACTGATGCAGTACCCTCCTCATTTAGCCCGTCTTATTGAAAATTTTAAAAAGCTTCCGGGTGTGGGGCAAAAAAGCGCCGAACGTTTTGCTTTTAAAGTCATTGAATGGCCCTCTGCTCAGATAGAAGCCTTTAGCCAATCTCTTTTTCAAATAAAAACTCACATACATTACTGCAAGACTTGTGGAGCTCTTGCTGAGAAGGAACACTGCTTTTATTGCAATGATCTGGCGCGCTCAAAGTCACAACTCTGCGTTGTCGCCTATGCGAAAGACATTTTTGCTTTAGAAGAAACACACTCTTATAAAGGGATCTATCATGTGCTAGGTGGACTGCTCTCGCCGATGCATCATCGAGATGAAAATACACTTAATATTACATCCCTTAAACATAAAATTGAAGAGTTGCCCCTTGAAGAGATTATAATCGCAATAGACTCTACGATCGAAGGCGACGCCACTACTTTGTTCCTAAAAAAAGAACTCGATTTTAAAAACGTTAAAATTTCAAGACTTGCCTTTGGAATTCCGGTAGGAAGTTCACTTGATTATATCGATGGCAGTACTCTTTCACGCGCCCTTTCTGGAAGAAGAGGCTTTTAACTTGTAATTATAACCTTTTTTTTTTAGCATTGTCCTCCTATTAATATTACCCTCTTTGTTACTCTTATGAATAAATTTTTTTCCTTCTTCCTAGCACTTAGCCTCTTCTTCCCAATCGCTTTGAAAGCAGATGACATGCAATATGAAAACAAACCGATTGTTAACATTACAATAGAAGCAAAAGACCTTCCAAAAGGTTCTGAGTTTCAGACCAAAACTGTTGAGAGCAAATTAAAGACAAAGATTGGCGAACCGTTCTCACAAACAATGTTTGACCAAGACCTCAAAACTCTTTCGAAGGATTACGACAAAATAGACCCTTCTATTACTGTAGAGGATGATGAAGTCCACATTAACCTTAAAGTTTGGCTTCGTCCTTTAATCAGCCAAATTATTTGGAAAGGGGATTTTCACTTCAACAAAAACCGCTTAGAAAAAGAATTAAGCACTCATGCTTTCACTCTTTTTAATCGTCAAAGCTTTAACAAGGGCTTCCATAAACTAAGAGAATTCTACATTAAAAAAGGATACTTTGAAGCTCAACTCGATTATGATCTCATTAAAGATCCAGCTAAGAATGAAGTAGCTATTGAAATTTCAATCAAAGAGGGAATGTCAGGCCTGATACAAGCAGTTACCTTTACAGGTTTCTCCCAAGACGAAATCAAGAAACTCAAAGAAAAGATCAACATCAAAAAGTACTCCCCTTTTTTAAGTTGGTATTCAAAGGCGGGTATTTTCCATGCAGAAATCATGGACTACGACAAAATGACCATTCTTCAATTCCTGAGAAATCAAGGATATGCCAATGCAAAGGTGGAAATTAAAGTTTTGGAGTCTGAGAAAAAGAATCGGATTCGAATTGCTATAGAAGCTGACAGAGGCCAAGAGTATTCCTTTGGAGATATCACTTTTACAGGGAACGAGGATTTTAACAATGAGGATATTCAAGAACTTGTCCAAGTAAAGAAGGGTGAGCCTTACTCCCCTCAAAAAGTCCAAGATACTGTTGAAGCAATTAATTCATTTTATGGCCGCAAGGGTTACATAGATGCAACTGTTGCATATGAACCTCACCTTATCGAAAGCGATGAAATGTATTCTGTAGCCTTCAAAATTGATGAGGGTGCTCCTTTCCGAGTAGGTTTAATCAAAGTTTTAGGAAACAATAGAACACAGTCTAAAGTGATTTTGCGTGAAACTTTACTAGAGCCTGGTAATACTTTTAATACCAATAAGCTTGAGCATACTCAAAAACGTTTGCAGAACGTTCAGTACTACAAACACGTTAATGTTTACGCCTCCCCTTCTTCTTCAACGGAAGGTATTCGAGCTCCAATGCGCGATGTTAATATTGAAGTTCAAGAAGCTTCAACAGGAAACATGGGTCTATTTTTTGGATTTAGTACTGCAGACAATGTATTTGGTGGTTTAGAAATCACTGAGAGAAACTTCAATTTAGCGGGTATCGCTGACATGCCTCTAAAGGGTATTGGCGCTCTGCGTGGAGCTGGTGAATATTTTAAAATTAAAACAGGTCTTGGAGCTAAGCTAGACGATTACTCTGTTGCTTGGACAAAGCCCTACTTCTTTGATTCAAATTGGGCCATTGGCGTCAATGTAAATAAAAACCTTAGCCGAATTCAATCTAGTAACTATTCCATAAATACATTCACAACAACTGCTCACGCCTTTTACCTCATCAATGGGTACTTAAGCTTCAACGCTTACTACCGCTTTAGAAATTTGAGGCTACATGTTAATGGAGGTGTTCCTGAAGGTCTTTATGACCAAGCTAATAATAATGGCGTTGTTTCAGCAGTAGGGGTTTCTTTTTTATATAGCTCTAAAGACAATCCTCATAGAGCTACTCGCGGCCTTGAGTCTGATTTAAAGGCAGAATATGCAGGTGTTGGAGGAAAATTCTTCTTTGGGACTCTTGCGTACACCAATTCTTACTATATACCTTTAGCAAAGCGCCTGGTTGCCAAAACAAGAGCTGACTTCAACTTTATTTTACCAATTGCTCCCACAACTCCTGAGACAATTCCTTTAGGAGAACGTTTCTTCTTAGGTAATGATACAACTGTCATGAGAGGTTACAGACCTTTTTCTGTAGGCCCACAATTTGCCTTTGCAGAGCCTAAGGGAGGAATTTCATCTGTTGTATTATCACAAGAGCTTTCTCTTAGTGTGTTACCTGGTGTGGATATCTTCACATTTGTGGATGCAGGTTCTTTGAGTATTGGCCGCTTTGAAGTAGATACTCTTAGAGCTTCAACAGGAGTTGGCGCTAGAATTTCAGCACTTTCAACTCTTCCCTTGATGTTAGGTTGGGGATATGCGATAAACCCTGAGCATGAAAATGATAGACAGGGATTCTTCATTTCAATGAATGGAAATTTTTAACAATATAAAACTGTAAACAAGAAGATTATAAGGAGAACATAATGGATTTTAAAAAAATCATTAAAGCTAGTTTGTTACTAACATTTGTTGGCGCATGTACACTAGCATTTGCAAATACCTCGGAAGAAGGGCTTAAGATTGGAGTTGTAGACTTTAGAACCTGCCTTGAGAAGTCCTATCTTGGACAAGGGGAACAGTTAAAGCTTGAAGCTATGCGTAATGAAATGCTTGCTTCATTAGAGGGCAAGGAACGTGCACTAACTGAAGTAATGGAAAAGCTTAAAAAGCCTGAGTACTTAGATACCATTTCTCCACAAGCAGAGCAAGAATTGCAGACACAATATGCACAGCTTTCTGAAGAAATTCAAGGGTTACAAAACCAAGCTTACCAAGCTTTAAACCAAGCTCAAATGAAGATGTTTCAAACGGTTTCAGAAGAAATTTCCAAGTCTGCAGAATACCTTGCTAGAGAAAACAATTTGGATGTTGTGATGAATCAAGAAAGTTGCTTCTACTTCAAGAGACCTCTTGAAATGACTCAGCTTGTTGTTCAAGAGTTGAATCGTCATTTTCAACCAGAAGTTGCTACAGCAGATGCTAATCAATCAAAGGGAGCTATTGAGTAATGGACCTCTCAACTTCTTACACGTTAGAAGAACTCTCAAAGCTCACTTCTTCTAAGCTTGTAGGGGATCCTAATTATAGGATCCAAGGAGTTGAAAATTTAGAGTCTGCTTCAGAAAAAGAGGCTAGCTTTTTAGCAAACCCCCTCTACCTGAAGCAGCTCAAGCAGTCAAAAGCGGGAGTTGTTTTTATAAAAGAACTCCCCGATTTTGAAACCTCTCAAAACTATTTACTTTCTCCAGATCCATCCAAATCTTTCCAAATCCTCATCGAACTTTTCAACGACCCTTCTCTTTTAGAATCTGGATTTACAGGGATACATCCCTCAGCGATTATTCATCCTACAGCTGACATTGCAGATGGTGTGAGTATTGGCCCCTATACTGTCATCGATCAAAATGTTATAATTGGACCCCATACTCAAATACTTTCCCATGTTCATATTGGCCCACATGTTCAAATAGGATCTCATTGCCTTTTGCATCCACAAGTTTCAGTTGGAGCGAATTGTGAATTAAAAAACGCTGTTATCCTCCAACCTGGCGCTATTATTGGCTCCTGTGGGTTTGGCTACTCAACGAGTGCCAAAGGAGAACATCAAAAGTTGAAGCATGTAGGTCGTGTAATACTAGAAGACAATGTCGAAATTGGAGCAAACACTACGATAGATAGAGCTCGCTTCCAAGTCACTCATATACATTCTGGGGTTAAGATAGACAATTTAGTCCAAATTGGACACGGCGTCCATATTGGACAAAATAGTATTATTGTATCTCAAGTTGGAATCGCAGGGTCTACTAAGCTTGGAAAATACAATGTGGTAGCTGGCCAAGTTGGCATTGTAGGTCATATTAATATAGCAGATCATGTGACCCTTGCCGCAAAATCAGGTGTAACTAAAAGCATTACCAAACCTGGCACCTACGGTGGGGCCCCTGCGGTCTCTCAAGAAAATTATTACAAGCAAATCTATAGCTTGAGAAAGCTCCCCCTTTATGCTTCAAAAATCAAGAAATTTGAAGAAAAGATTCAACAGGTAGAGAGCTATCGCTCCCCCCTTGGGACTTTCAATCCAAAAGCTCTTTTTAAAAAAATATTTAGTAATAAAAGTTAGCCTTTTAAGCTCATTGATTTTTTTAGCCTTTCGTGTTATTCTATAAACATGAATTTTTATTTATAAATCCAGGAGAACAATGTCACATTTAAAAGGTAAAAGAGCATTTATAGCGGGTATTGGAGACGATCAGGGATATGGTTGGGCAATAGCAAAAGAGCTAGCGGAAGCAGGCTGTGAAATTATTTTAGGTACTTGGCCACCTATCTATAAGATCTTCGAAATGAGTCTTAAGAATGGAAAATTTGATGAGTCTTCCAAGCTCTCATCAGGGGAACTGATGAAGTTTGCAAAGGTTTATCCTTTGGATGCAGCATTTGATACTCCTGAAGAAGTTCCTGAAGAGATTAGTGAAAATAAGAGATATAAAGGATTAGGTCCTTTTACCATTTCAGAGATTGCAAAACAAGTTGAGCAAGACTTTGGAAAAATAGATATTTTTGTACACTCTTTAGCTAACAGTCCTGAAATCAAAAACACTCTTATGAATACGTCTCGCGCAGGCTATTTAGCAGCTCTATCAGCCTCTTCTTATTCATTAGTGAGTATGGTACGTAATTTTGGGCCTATTATGAATGCAGGTGGTTCAGTGCTCTCTATGACTTATTTAGCGTCTCAAAAGGCGGTGCCTGGTTATGGTGGCGGAATGAGTTCTGCTAAAGCAGCTTTAGAGAGTGACACTAAGAATCTTGCTTATGAAGCTGGAAGAGAGTGGAACATACGGGTGAATACCATTTCAGCAGGACCTTTAAGAAGTCGGGCAGCTAGAGCAATTGGATTCATTGATAAAATGATTGAATACTCTAAAGCAAATGCTCCCCTAACTAAAGAGTTAGAAGCTAAAGAAGTCGGGCAAGCAGCAAGCTTCCTTCTCTCTTCGCACTCCTCTGCTATTACAGGCGCCACTCTTTACGTAGACAATGGTCTTCATATCATGGGTGTTGCTATGGATAGTGCATCTATGCAAGATCAAGCAACTCCTACTCAAGTTTGCGAAACTAAATAGTTGTCTTAGACATCAAATGCAATAAGGCGGTGAAAAGAGCTTATCTTTTTACCGTCTATTTTTTTGGCTTGAAGATAGTGGTATTTGGCTTGCTCCTGGTCCCCTTTTTTGAAGTAGGTTAAAGCAAGTCCCAAGTGTGCATTAAAAGCTTGCGGATCTTCCTTCATCATTTCCTGAAAAATTGTGAAGGCCGTGTCCCAAGACTCAGTGTGAATAGCTTGGTAACCTTTATGCCAGGTTTCATTTAAGTACGATTCTTCTCCTTTAATCTTATGAACTTGCTCAAAGAAAGGCTTTAAAGAGCCAGACTCCTCTGTAGTTTTAGAGGGCTCTTTGTATGCACCAGAATACGAGTAGCTTTGTCCAAGCTCCATTTCAGGTTGGGCAAAATATTCTTTAAGCTCTAAGAAATTTTGAGGACGATCAAGCGGATTTTCATTTAAACACTCTCGAACAAAGACTCTCCACTCTGATGGGATTTGATCAAAGTCAACTTTCTTTACATCCTGAAAACTGCTTTCTGTAAAGAAGTAAGCAGCAAGTGCTCCAAAAGAATAGAAGTCTGTTTGAAAAGAGACCTCTCTAGATGAGCTTAACTGTTTTTGTTCTGGCGCTAAAATGAAGAGAAAACGCTCGAGTTCTTTTTTTAGCTGGGAGTCGATAACCAGTTGACCTTTTAGGACCTTTTGAAGCCAGCTATTAAAAAGCTCAGGACCTATTGCAAAAGCACACCCGTGATAGGCAAGAAAAGTGTGCGTGATTTTTTTAACTAAATCAAGCGTTAGATAGAAGGAGTGTGGCAGTAGAAATCCATGATAAAGGGCTTCTCCTTCTTCTGTTTGAATTTGGTGAAGGGCTTGTAGAGTGTGCGCTAGATCCATTAAAAAAAGCTCTTTTTCAGCTGTTGTAAAGGTTGGTTCTAAGCAAAGGTGCGACAAGTTAATTAAGCTTTTTCCATCTCGCTTGATGTATTGAGTCTCAACATTTACAAGTAAGTTATTTTGAATAAAGAACCTGTTCTTCGGAAAATACTCCGTGTCAGCTTGCTGCAAAGCCATGTGATAGTTTCTAAAGCGGTAAATCGTATCTTCAGATGAAAGCTCTGGATAAAAAATTAAACTTTTTCCAAATTTTCCATCAGCTAAAGTCACAGTTTGGCTTTTACCCCAGAAATCAGCTTGTCCCATTTCAAGGAATGCTACTTCCTTAAGTTGCTTTTCAACTTTTTTGAAGTGTAAGTGATATTTTAACAGAAGCCGTCTACTTTTTGTAAATTTTGCCCAAAAATAAAGGTAAAAAAAGGAAAGTGTCAATGCTGTTACTACTAGGAAGATAAGGAGATCTCCTAGAGGGGTTTTAAAGGCTTCTTGAAAGCGATCAAGGATATTCATTGGCGTAAAGTTCAGTTTAAGTTTTATAATTCCTGTAAGATAGAGATTTTCCAACTAATTTTCAACTTTTACCATGAAAGTTAAATTAAAAATGCGTTTCAAAATCGACCTATTTCCTCAAAAGAGGTTTGCATCAGTTGTTCAACTTGAGCAATTGAATCTACAGTTTTTTGAGTGTCTAAAAAAGCCAAACGTATTCTTCTGTGTAAAATATCTCCTAAATTTTGAGCATACTCTTTTTCAATGGCCCAAGTGACTTCAGCTTGGATGTAGGGATATTCTTTTTGTATACGCTCTGTTGAACCAGCTGCTACAACTTCAAATGCGAGGGTACCGTAAGAACTGATGAGGTGTTCGCAAATGTCTAAATCTAACCCCGTTTGCTGCTGCAACTCTGAGCAGCTATTTTCGGTATAGTCTTCGCCCCCTAATAAAACGATGTTCTCGCTATTAGACTTTTCAGCTTTAAGAAGACCCTCACTAACGGCTCGATCTATTGTATCCTGCGACATTTTCCTAAAGGTGGTCCACTTTCCTCCCATAATAGAGACCAGTCCAGAGTCTGAGACTTCAATTAGATGATCTCTACAGAGTTTTGAGGTATTTTCAACGCTGGGGTTTCGAACAAGAGGTCTAAGCCCCGTCCAACTTGCTTTAATATCTTTTTGAGAAAGGGGCGTATCAAAATAATCTTCACAATAACTGAGTAAGTAGTCTTTTTCAGACTCAGAAGGTTTTGGGTCATCAGTTAAGCCTGTACGGGTGTCAGTGGTGCCGACTAAAGTGGAGCCTTCCCAGGGAAGCATAAAAAGAACTCGGCCATCTCGCGTTTTAGGAATCAACATTCCCAAACCTTTTGAAGTTAGTTCTCTATCCAAAAGGATATGAGTCCCAGAAGAGTGCCTAATAAGCGGTTTTATGGCGGGATCATCCATTTGCCTAATTAGGTCAGAAAAAGGACCTGTTGCGTTTATCACAGCTCTGCATTGAATTGAATATTTTTTGTCTCTAAGTTGATCCTGAACGATAGCGCCTGTAATTTTCCCTTCCTTTTTTTGAAAAGAAGTTAGGGCCATATAGTTTAGAGCATAGGCACCTTCTCTCATTGCAGTTAGAAGGGCCATCATATTTAAGCGTGTGTCATTGAATTGCCCATCATAGTAAGTAACGCCTCCTACAAGCCCCTTTGTTTTGATAGAAGGAAAGATTTCACGAATTTTTTTAGAAGAGACGTAGCGACTTGGAGCTATTTTTGAATCTGAAGAAATAAAATCATAAACTTTTAATCCTATCCACATGTAGGGAAGCTTAAAAAATTTGTAGATTGGGGTCACTATTTGAAGAGGTTTAACTGTATAAGGAGCCATTTTAAAAAGAGTGCCTCTCTCTTTTAAAGCATCTTTAACAAGTTGGTATTGCTTGCGATCTAAGTTCAAAACGGCTTTTTCTAGGTAGCGGACACCTCCATGAGCGAGCTTAGTGCTCTTACTAGAAGTTTGAGATGCAAAGTCATGTCTTTCAACTAAAAGAACACTAAGTCCTCTGGTTGCGGCTTCCAAAGCGACTCCAACACCTGTGGCTCCTCCACCAACAACAAGAACATCAAAGACTCGCTCTTCTAATTGCTTGAGTTGGTCTTGCCTAGAGGGTAGATCTGGAAAAGTGGCTGAGGCGAGTGGAGTTGTAAGAAAAAAAGTAACCAGGGTTTGAAGAATAAAGACACGCATACTTTCCCCCAAAAAAAACAGCTAGTATACAACTTCTATATTTTCTTTCGAGAAATATATTAGCTGTATTCTCAAAGGAGTTCTAATAATATCTGAAAAGGTTGTTCAAGAGCTTTTATTTCTCTAAAATAGAGGTGTCCATCAAAAGTTTGATAGTCTTCACATATCAGTTGGGTACGTCTATTTCGTTGCATGATCTGACCCCAAATATTTTTTGGGCAGTCGGGAAAAGAGATACGAATTAGATTGGATTTAAAGCGGAGTTCAAGCGGATGATCTAGTGTAAAAGAAGAGGCTTTTTGTCCATCGATTGTAGCCTCCATTTTTGAAGATAAATTCCAAAAAAAGTAGGCCTCTAGATCTTCGCCTTCTTGTGGATTAAAAGTTAAAAGAAGCTTATTTAAAGAAACAGCCTTAATGGATACGTGGGTTCCCATTTGAAGCACAAAGGAATCTACCTGCTGTTCATTTTTAAATGCTATTTTAAGAGGATAATAGCCCCCTGTTTTAACCCAATAGTCAGCATTTAGATTGAAGAAAGAGTAGGCTGTTTGAGGAGTGTGAGAAGTGTGCCAAGTATAGTTTTCTAAAGCTGTGGAACAGTCCTCAACCCCTTCTAAATCAAAATCATGGTCAGATGTTACAAGCTCCCCTTCTAAGAGAATGATGGGTGAAAAGTTCAGATTCGATTTCGTCCCAAAATTCCTTATCATATAATGATGATAAAGAGTTCCTTCATTATGATCTTTTTCAAAATGTTCAGAAAGCGCGGGACCTACGTAGGTACTCATTTCACCGTGCCACGTTTTTTTTAGGTAGGACCAAAATGAGTTCCAGTTTTGTTTTTCAGGAAGAGTCATTATCAACTCTAAAGCAATCAACATTTTTGAGAGTGCTCTAGGAGATCCCCAACATTCTTGACTCCCTCTATTTGCAAGCTTTGAGAGGTCAGAGGCCCCTTTTTGTTTCCAATCCATGTTGTTTAAGAGCGTTCCTACTGCATAAGTTAGCGTCCCCCTTTGTAAAGAGAGAAGATAAGAATAGTTTTTCCCTTGATCTCGTGAATCTATACAGCATATCCCTAATTCTAAAGCTCTATGCAGTTTTTCCCTTAACTCTGGGTTCAAAATGTGTGAAAATTCTTTAGCAATCCAGTAGAGAGGAAAAAGAGAATCGATCACTTCAAAGTAACGTTCACAAAAAGGGTATTGGTGTAAAAAGACAGGAAAGTTGCCTTTTGTTACTCCTTCTTGGCCTTGAAAATATAAGAGCTGGTCAAGAGCTTTCATTGCTCTTTCTATATAAGCTCTGTCCTTTGTTCTAAATAAAAGAAGCAGATAGAGAAAATTAGTAGACAAAGGGATAGTATCTGCTCTTGCGTAAGGCCTCTGAGAAGGATTTAACTGCAAAAAATCTGTTTCAGCGCTTAAAAATGGTTTCAGTAAATCTAGTATTTTTTTTCGGTCTACTTTTAATTGGGTCTTCATAATGCCTCTGCTTGTTTTACTGCCATTTTAAGAGCTGGAATGATTCCAAATTCCTCTACTGGAGGCGCAATGATATCTGCTTTATCTAAGAGAAGCTTTGGTGCACTTGGCATCACAATTTTAATATCTGCGATATCGAGCAAGGTCTCATCATTAAGGTCATTTCCTGCAGAAATAATTCGAGTAGGTAAAACATTATTACCAATAAGTTCAAGCACTGCGGATCCCTTACTAACGTCATGCCTCATTATTTGAATGATGGAGTAGTTTTTTCGTGCACTATCTTGGACTAAATGTGTTTGAATGGAAGATACTTTTTTAAGTCTAGGAAGTAGTTCTTCCAGCTCTTTTTTGGGTCCATAAATTTTGCCATAGGGAAACTCTCCAACTTCTAGTTCATTAAAAGATGAAACCGCTTTCCAATGTCCACCATATTTGGAAAGATGATCTCTAAAATGTTGGCAGGTTTCATCTGTGAGATGGTCGGGTCTATAAAAACATTGATCTCCCTCTTCTCTTCCACTTACTAGCAGGAAGTCAAGCGAGGTATTAGTTAATAAAGGTTGCAGCTCTAAGAAAGTTGCAAGAGGCAAGTAACGCTTCCCTCCCCTCTTTTTTGAAGGCATTTCATACCAAGAAGCACCATTTTGCGGAACTAAGTGATAGGGAAATCCTAGTGTTTCTAAAACTTTATTGGCCAGAGTAAAGAGCCTTCCTGTTACAAAGACTATTTTCCAATGATCTTGATGAAGCTCCTTTAGTGTATTTAAAACTGCATTAGGGATAGAGAGTATTTCATCGGTGAGGGTCCCATCGATATCTAAGCAGATCCATCCCTTTGAAGGGGAATTTTTAGAAGAAGGATTCATTTTAGCTAGAAAAAAATATATAAATAATAAAATCTAGACTATGATACATCTTTTCGGAATTATTTTCCTCAAGAGTTCATTATGCGCGCTTATAAAAAAATCTTTATTCTCTTCTTTCTAGCTTTCAATTTTGTTCTTCATTCAAGTTTTTCCTTGAGCGATGTTAATCAATTGACATCAGAACCCAGCATGACTAAGGAAGTCGTCCAGTTAGACGAAGACCCCCCCCCTCTTTTTATGGAGGATTCTTCGGAGCCTGGCGAATATAACTACTGGCAACAATTTTTTAGAATGATGCTCATTTTAGGCCTTATTTTAGGTGGAGTACTCATTATCGCTTGGTTTTTAAAGGGATACCTGAATAAACGTGTTAAGCAAGTAAACCTGCAAAATAGGATCAAAGTCTTAGAAAGGCGTAATTTATCACAAAAATCGATGCTTTATTTAATAGAAGTTGGTGGTAAGCAGCTAGTTATTTCAGATTCACAATCGGGCGGCGTTCAATTTTTGATGCAATGCCCCAATGATGCTGAAAATTTTACCCCTGCCGAAGTAGAAAAGACTAAAGATTTGGCATCTAGGTTTTCGTTTACCCAAATTTTACAACGCAAGCTTTCAGAGAAGGCCTTAAAACCTTTTTTTAACTCAAAAAACATAAAAACGGACTATGAAATTCATGAGGAAAATTAAATACTTTTTTTTTGCTACACTTTTTATTGTACTCACTTCTTGCATTTATAAAATGCCGACAGAAGATACGGCAACTTTAATTCCGATTACAAACAATCCTAGAGTATTTCAAGATGACACACAGTCTTCTATTCCTAACCAGGGAGGGTTTTAAATGGCCCTACGTCCTATTTTCTATGATACAGAAACAACAGGTGTGAGTACTAAAAACGATTTCATTATAGAGCTTGCAGCCTATGATCCAGAGCAAGATAGGACTTTTGAAGAGCTAATCAAACCCGATATCCCAATTCCTCCTGGTGCAACCGCCATTCATCATATTACGGACGAAATGGTCGCTGGTAAGCCCTCTTTTAAAAAAGTAGCTGGGGACTTTGTTAAGTTTTGTGAAGGAGAAACTGTTTTAATTGCTCATAATAACAATCAATTCGATGAACCCATGTTGCAAAATGAGTTTGCTAGACACGAATTAGAGTTTCCTGATTGGAAATTCTTAGATAGTTTAAAGTGGGCCAGGCGCTACAGACCAGACCTACCAAGGCATTCTCTACAAGTTCTTAGGGAAACCTATGGGTTTCCTGAAAACAATGCGCACAGAGCCTTAGATGACGTCATTACTCTTCACAGAGTTTTCCAAGCTATGATAGGCGATCTTTCTATGGATACTGTTTATGAGCTATTAGAAGTTGGGCAGTTTATCCAAATAATGCCGTTTGGGAAATACAAAGGAAAACCTTTGCAAGTTGTCCCCCCTAGTTACATAGAATGGTTAACAAGTAATGGGGCATTAGACAAGAAAGACAACAAAGATTTAAAGAACAGCTTTGAGAAGTTAGGGCTTTTAACAGCTAACTAACTTTATTCTGTTGTTGCAATAGCCTCTTTTTCCTCTTCTTTTTCGTCCCTTTCTCTTTTGAACATCATATCCCACATCGCTTTAAAGCCCTGACAATTTTCATAGAGTTCATCTTTAGTTCCCTCAGCAACTTTAGCGCCAAATTCCAAGTAAACGATTTTATCAGCGTGCTCGATAGTTGAGAGTCTATGAGCGATGATGATCTGCGTCATTGAGCCTCTAAGTTCTTCAATGGCCATTTTAATTCTATTTTCACTAATAGAATCTAAAGACGAGGTTGCCTCATCCATGACAAGGATAGGTGCTTTTTTAACAAGAGCTCTAGAGATTGCAAGTCTTTGTTGTTGCCCCCCTGATAAGCTCTTACCCATTTCAGCTAGAGGAGTATCATATTTTTGAGGAAGACACTGGATGAATTCGTCTGCATGCGCTCTTTGTGCAGCTAGTTCTATTTCTTCCCTTGTATAGTCTCTTCCATAACTAATGTTGTTCGCAACTGTATCAAAAAAGAGGAAAGGTTTTTGAGCTACAAAAGAGATCCCTTCTCTTAAACTTCTTTGTTTATAATCTGTAACAGGAACTCCATCTATATCAATAGACCCTTTATTGACATCATAGAGCCTAGGGAGGAGCTGGGCTATTGTTGACTTTCCTGCTCCAGTTGGACCGACTAAAGCAACTGTTTGACCTTTTTCAACTGTGAAGCTCATGTCCTTTAACACCCAAGTATCTTCATATTTAAACGAAACATTCTTAAATTCGATCTTGTCATTAAACTCAGCAAAATCGATAGCGTCGTCTTTATCTTGAAGATCTGATTTTTCATTAAGGACCATGAACATCCTGTCTGCTGCTGCAAGTCCTCTTTGAATATTAATGTTCTGTTCGCCAAACTTTTTGATCGGTTCATAGAAAAGGTGCATGATAGCGGTATAGACTACTAAGTCAGAAACAGTCATTTTAGCGAAATAGAGTCCATATACAATAATCACTCCCAAGAAGAACGTTCCTATCATATGCAAAATAGGTCTTGCTATGTAGCCATAAAGAGAAATTTTTTCTTCGATCTTTGCAGAAAGATTGTTCATGTCACAATACTTTTTGGAGGAGAATTTCTCCATATTGAAGAGTTTAACCGTTTGTATTCCCGCTAAATAGTCGATTAAGATGTGTGCAAATTGTTCCCCGTAGATTTGCATCTCTTTTTGAGATTTTCTAGCTTTTCTCGATAAGTAATAGATAGGAAGGCCTATAAGAGGAAGACCTATAAAGATAATGAGAGTCAACTGGAAAGAAAGCTTAAACAAAACATAAAGACTTGTGATGATTGTGAAAGGCATCTGGCAGTAGTTCATGATAAATGAAATAATCGCTCCTGAAACAGCCCCTGCATCTCCACTGACACGGGCAGATAGCCCCCCTATATTCTGCTTTTGGAAAAAGCTCATGGGTAGGGTCTGCAAGTGCTCAAAATATTTTTCCCTTAAATTTTTTCCAACACGAATCCCTACCAACGTAGTGGTATATCTGTTAAAAAACGCACAAGTTACTTTAAAGAGCGCAACCATACTAAGCATGAGCATCAGAAGCCCAATATTGTTTGCAATTTTATACTTTTCTTTAGTCTTATGCATAATGGAGGTTAAAAGGTTAAAACCTTTGCCTCGGCTCATGTAATCGGATGCGTCTGTTTTAGTAATGTAGCCCTTGTTGTCTAGGTCTAGTTCAGGCCATCTTTCATGAATATCTTCGATATAAATTTTATCGTTTTTAGGACCACGGTTCTTCTTACCCATGTATTTGCTAGTTTTAGAGTTTTCTTCACGCTCTTTTTGAAATCCAGCTTGTTCTTGTTCAATTCTTTTGTGATTAGCAAAAAGGGCAAAGACATCAGGTCCTTGGTTTGTTAAAAGACCCATAGCGAATGCCTCCATCTGGGAGGCAATTGTCATAAAAAGTGAGAGAATAACTGTGAATATGAGAAGTACGAGGTATCGTCTATTTTGAAGCGCTATTCTTATCAGTCCTAACATTGTCTATACTATCCCCTTGTTTTGGTGCTACTTTACCAATCTTTCTAAATTTGCAGTAACGCAATTCGGGGAGCATATCAGAAGATAAAGTTTTAAGTCTTTTTAATTCTTCAAATATAAACTTTTGGACTTCATTATAAGTAAACTGAGGATCATGATGAGCCCCACCTAAAGGTTCTTTAATAATGGTATCTACAATATTTAAATCCATAAGGTTTTCAGAGTTTAACTTAAGTGTCGTGGCAGCTTCAGCATTCTTTTGTGCATCTTTCCAAAGGATCGAAGCACATCCTTCCGGAGAAATTACAGAATAATAAGCGTGTTCAAGCATTCCTACTACGTCACCAATAGCCATAGCAAGAGCACCTCCGGAACACCCCTCTCCAATAACTACAACGATAATAGGAGTTTCAATCTGATACATTTCATAAAGGTTTTGTGCAATGACGAGGCCTTGCCCTCGCTCTTCTGCAGATAGGCCAGGATAAGCACCAGGGGTGTCAATTAAAGAAACAATAGGCAAGTTAAACTTTTCAGCAAGCTTCATAAGTCTTAGAGCCTTTCGGAATCCTTCTGGATGAACCATTCCAAAATTTCTGTAGAGACGGCTTTCAGTATCATTCCCCTTTTCCTGACCAATGATAACAACTTTTTCTCCTTGAATTGTAGCAAGGCCTCCAATTACAGCATGGTCATCTCCAAATGCTCGGTCACCGAACAGTTCGTGAAAATCTTCACACATGTTTTTGATAAAGTCGCTGGAGTGAGGCCTTTGAGGGTGTCTTGAAATAGTCACACGCTCCCATGGAGTGAGTTCTGAATACACTTTTTTCTTCAAGAGTTGCAATTTTTTTTCAAGTCTGTGTAGTTCGCTTTCAGACCAAAGCGTATGCTTGGCGGAGCTTTGTTTTTTGAGTTGAGAAATCATTTTCTCATAATCTTTAATTTGCCTTTCATGTGGTAGTGTGTCCATTGGACTCGTCCTCACTTAATTTAAATTTTTTTCTTTTCCTGGAAGTTTTGCATCGTGAAAATCGCGTACAATTTCAACGACTGTCTGTCTTGATACAATAATAGAAAAAAGTTCCTCCATTGCAGACTTAGACATTCTTATACATCCATCGCTTGTGTATCCTCCAATCCCAGAGGTATCTTCTTTCCACTTGCCTGTTTGTGCATCGTATTGTAGAGGGTTTCCATGCAGGCCAAGTCCTTTGGCAGGAGCCGAACAGTTTTCAAGTTCCTTACCGAAGGGAATCCAGCGGGTCCCAAATACTTTTACCATTTCAACTGATTGATTATTATGAAATCCCATGACTCCTGGACGATATACTGCAATACGATCACCTAGGGTGTATTTCCCTATTGGTGTTAGCGAGCCGGAGCCTTTCATTTCATCTAAGCGTCCAAGTGCTAGATCATATGTTTTTACAAGCACTCTATCTAGGGTTTCATTATCTATGTAATAGAACCAGAGTTTACAGCGTGAGAGGTCAACAAGTAAGTAAAAGTAAAAGTCTTTATCCGTTCTTAAAACATTGAAGCGATCTCCATGTTTTACGTCTTGAGAGAAGTAATCGGGTTTATTATTGAGGCTTCTGGCAATGAAGTGCTTAGATGTTTTATAGAAGGAGGCGTAGTCAGAAACCCAAGCAGATTTTCCTTTTAACCATGGAACACGGCTCGAATAGAGAACCGTTTCGACAATAGGTAATTTTAACGCTGCTGGATCAAAAAAGCTTTCGATATAATTGGCAACAGGGAGATTCCCATCTAATAAATCGGTTTTGCGCACATCTTCTGTCTTAGCAACAATAGGGGCGTGTAGGATTTCTGAATCGACTGAAACAGGGTCATTTTGTTCATTGAATGCAATTTCTTGAACTGCACTTTGATTTACTGGAAGGGTTGCTTTTTCTTTTCCTTTTTTAGCCCAGCCCAGGATGGCAATAAGCGCAAACAAACCAATAGTTGTAGTTAAAAAAATCTTTTGAACTGACATAAACCCCTCATAAAAATGATCTTTAATTATCGCCGAAACGGCCCTTTAATTCAAGTACAGAGGCGTTTCGTAAAGCTCTTAATATAAGAGAATTACAATCACTCTGTGCTTATTTTCCATTTAAAAGTACTATATTTATTATTTAAATGGTAGGCAATTAAGTAATTAGCTCCCCAAAAGCTTCTATGTCCTTCGAGTGGAATAATTTTCAGCTGATTCTTTTGATCGTGGGAATTCAAGTTTAGGATGCTCTCTTTCCCAATAAGTGTGATAGGAGCTGCATCTCCTTGATATTGATTGAGGGAGTGAGGGAGAATTTTCTCTTCACCTCCGACCAAACACTTTTCTGCTATCGCATAAAAGACAAAAAAAAGTTTAGATTTCACTCTGTAGGGAGTTACGTGAATATTAAGAGCGTTTTCTTCAAAAAAGATATTACACTCCATCCAATCTGAGGTAGACTGCCAGGTCTTAAAATAGTCTTGGCTAGCTTCAACTTTAGGAAGCCCAACGACCCCTTTGAGATTAAATTCATTTTGATCAGTATCGACTTGAAAGTGTTCCTTATGAGAAGAGTTAAGAGGATTTTGGCCAATCAATCCAAACAATTTACCTTCTCCTAAAAGTTCGAGTTGAGGCCCAAAAGCAGGGATTTCAAGGTCCTGGTTTTTCAGTGAACCAAACCCCATATTAACGCCAAGAAGAGAAACTAATATATTCAATGCAGAGGATCTATAGCCAACAAGCGCTAGATTTGAGTCTTGGACAATTTCATCAAGCTTAGGTTCTATAGGGGTTAGTTGCTCTTTAAAGAGCAGGTCTACCCAATTGAGGAGAAGTAAAGCATCTAATGAAAAGTTTTCAAAATCATCTTTTTTTGTTTCGAGTAAGGTACAAAAATGCTGTTTTGCAAGATAAGCCATTTGTGCATCAGAGCTTGAAAGTGCTATTGCATGAAATAGTACCCCTTCTCTTAAAAGGGCATTAGTAAAGTGGCTTAAGTGATGAGAAGAGAGAAAACCTTTATGCGGTTTAAAATGTTTGTCTAGACCTTTAGTCTGCCATTTTGCGAGTTTTTGAGCGGCTTTAGTATAGCTTGGTTTATTGAGGAGTTTGCCTAATATAACCCATAGGGTTCCGAGCTCTGCGTGCCACTCAAGTATGGGAGTGTTCATAAAAGGCCAGTGAGAGCCTGTTTCTATTGGCGTTAAACCACTTTCGGTTTGCACGGGCTCATATTTAGAGCAATAGGGAATGTTAAGTAAGTGAGCGACAAGTAAAGTGTAGGCTTGCTCTAGCTGAAACTCTTTTAGAGAATTCTGCGCAGAAAGAGCATACCACGCTTCTTGCAATGCTTCTTTGCCTTCCCCAAGAGATTCTCTGAGAGATGATAGAAGAGTCGTTTTAAGAAGATCTCTCCATAATGAAAGTCTCTTGACCGGGTTTTTTTCCTTAATATCTCCATCAAAATGTTCTTTGGACGGAGAGACTCTTTTGTCTATCAGATAGTGGAATACCTTTTGGTCGATGTTTGAATAAAGATGCTGATCCTTACAAAAACAATCGCACAAATATTTAATAAGCTGGTGCTGCATAATGACTGGTCAACAATTTTAATCTAAAAACAACTTATTTAAAATAGATCTCCCAATTATATCAACATGAAAATGAAAAACTTAGGGAAATTAGAGCGCCAAAAATGCGCTCAACTTCTCAGATCTGGATTACTGAAGATAAGTCGCTTTTTTTAAGCTTCTTCAATCAGCGTCTTCGATCTGCTTCTTCATTTTCTTCCCTGGTGTAAACTTCACAGCTCTTCTAGCTGGAATTACAATAGGAACGGAAGCATTTTTAGGATTTCGGCCAATCTTTTGTTTTCTTTGTACAACTTCGAAAACGCCAAAGTCTCTAAATTCTAACCGATCTCCATCAGAGAGGCAATTTGTCATCTTATCTAAAAAAGCCTGAATTACGCTTCGCACATCATTAGGGTGTATTCCCTTTTCCTGCGAAATGCCGTTAATAAGGTTCTTTTTAGTTATTGTCTTACTTGTGTCTTTCTTAGCCATCGTGGTCATACCCTCGAGACTCCTTAATTTAAAAATAAATAAATTTAATAAATTCGTCTTATCTCAACTTGATAATTATAATTTTTTATTCTGTTCCCAATGCTCATTTCAATCAAGCACTTTCGTTGGGACCTATTCTCTCTTTAACTCATTAAAAGAGAGAAAGGCCCATAATAAAGATATTTTGTTTGGATTCAAGATTTTTTTTTAAGAAAGTGCTCTTTTTTTTTATTCCCCTAGGAAGAACAGGATTTTCTTTTTTTTCCCAATTGAAAAAAGAAGGCATTCTCCATCGATTAAATCGGCATGAGAAATGGTTTTTTGTTCATTTTCAACGCGTAAATTATTAAGATAAACACCGCCATTTTGAATCATCCGTCTCACTTCACCTTTGCTAGGAAGTATTTTTGATTCTGCTAAGAGGTCTATTATTTTTTGATCAATGATTTCATTTTTAGTGCAAGTAACGGAAGGGATATCTTTAGACATTTTTTTCAAGAGAGCTAGGTTTAAATCAGTTTCAGCTCCTGGCTTCATTCCTTCTGTAACCTTTAAAGCAACTTGCAACTCTTCTTTTCCGTGTACAATTTCAGTAACTTGTTTTGCTAAAACTTTTTGCACGGTATTGGGTTTATAGTCTGACTTTTTCATCGACTGCTCGAGTTGATTAATTTCAGACATTTCCATAAGCGTAAGTCTTTTTAGGAGTGTAATGACATCGTCATCTGCTGTTCGGACAAGAAACTGATAAAATTCGTAAGGGGAGAGTTTGTCTTTAGATAACCAAAGAGCACCCTGTTCACTTTTTCCAAACTTTTTTCCATCACTTTTAAGAAGAAGTGGAAAAGTTAGTCCATAAACTTCTTTTTGTTCTTTTTTACGCACAAGCTCTATACCTGAGGTAATGTTGGTCCACTGATCGCTTCCTCCTAGTTGGAGAGTCACTTGTTCTTCTTGAAATAAGCGCAGGTAGTCATAACCTTGTATAAGCGGGTAACAGAACTCTTTAACGCTCATCCCCTCTTGTGTTTTTAATCGCTCTTTAACAGTTTCACGTGTAAGTAGTGGCCCCATTCTAAATGAACCAGCCACTTCTCTTAAGAAGTCTAAAGCGCCCATTTTGTTAAACCAGTCAGCATTATTGCAAATACGAACCGGGTTATCTTTATTAAAGACCAAAATACGTTCTAAATCTTTTTGGATTCCTTTTAAATTTAGGTTAAGTGCTTCTTGGTCAAGAAAAGGTCTTTCTAAGCTTTTACCTGTGGGGTCTCCAATAAGGCCAGTAGCTCCACCTACAAGAGCAATAACTTTATGTCCATATTTCTGAAACCACCCAAGCGCCATAATGCCTACTAGATTACCAACATGTAAACTATCAGCTGTAGGATCAAATCCAATATAAAGGGTAAGGGGTTTGTTTGCTAAAGACTTTAAATTTTCAGAGGTTACACTTTCAATGAATCCTCTCTCTTCTAAAGCCTCAATTACGTTTTTGGACATGAAGGGTCTCCTTAAGATTAGAACCAAAAAAGGTACACGGTCTTATTGAAAAAGTCAATTGGGTGGATTTTGAAACTTTTCTTCTTTAAATTTAGATATTTCTATCAAAAAAAAATATTTTTTATACTTGTTTGTTTTAAAAAAAAACTTCCTCTGTTATACACGCTCAAAAAATAACTAATGGAGCCTCCAATGGACATAAACTCGAATATACCTTCTCTTCCGATGATTCAATTTACTCAAGTCAAGCAAGAGCGCTTTGATTCAAACAAGTACGCGCCTATGGAAGAGAGAACTCAAAAAATACGAAATAAACTTGAAAAGCGTTTACACCAACTTGATGAAAAAATGACAGAGATGAGAATTTCTCAGACTAAGGAAAAAATACATCTTTGGTTAGAAAGGCATAGCGCTGATAGAACTCAAATCAAGAAAGAGAGTTTTCACTTATTTACAGGCGGAAAAGATGCAGCTCCTATTAGTCGTGGTATTGCAAATATTCGCAAGCGATTGGCGCAAGGGATTGATCACTCTCTAACTTCAAGTTTAGATCTAAAAGGGCGTGTTAAAAAATCAGTATGAGTCAAGACTTAGAAGTTCATCTAATTCCTATTTTATCTGACAACTATACTTACTGTGTACATCTAAAAGAGTCTAATCAAGGTCTCCTCATTGATCCGGGAGAAGCTGCTCCTGTTTTAGACTTTTTAAAAAAACACTCTATTAAGCTTTTACACATTTGGCTCACTCACTTTCACTCGGATCATATTAATGGTGTTTTAGAGATTCAAGAAGCTACGCAATGTCAAATTGTGGGACCTCTAAAAGAAGCTGATCAAATTCCTTATCTTGACCATAAAGTCTCTGACCTTGACCTCCTTCACTTTGGCTCTCATAAAGTTAAAGTATTGGAAGTCCCTGGACACACCTTAGGTCATGTAGCCTACTGGTTTTATAAGGATGACCTTCTCTTTTGTGGAGACACTCTCTTTAGTTTAGGCTGTGGCTTTTTATTTGAAGGAGCCCCTAAAGATATGTGGTGCTCCTTGCAGAAACTAAGGGCTCTTCCTCCCGATACTTTGATTTACTGTGGACATGAATATACGGAGCAAAATGCAGCCTTTGCACTATCTGTCGATCCAGATAATCAGGATCTCATTGAATTTACCAAGCAAGCGCATTTAAAGAGGTCTCAAGGCAAGCCCACACTTCCCACCGTCCTCAAAGACGAAATCATGGCAAATCCATTTCTACGGGCTGATTTGCCTTATTGGAAGAAACTGCTCGATGCCCCTGAGGCTACTCCAACAGAGATCTTTCAAATTTTAAGAGAGCGGAAAAACGAGTTCAAATAAAAAAAGCCCTCATATTGTGAGATATGAGGGCTTATCAAGTTCAGCTTAGAATGAATTAGTAATCCATTCCACCTGGCATTGCAGGAGCTGCTGCTTCATGTTCTTTAGGAAGGTCAGCTACAATAGCTTCTGTTGTAAGAAGCATGCCTGCGATAGACGCTGCATTTTCTAGTGCACAACGAGAAACTTTCATAGGATCTAACACCCCAGCTTTAAGCATATCTACATACTCATCACTTAGAGCGTTGTACCCATTGTTACCCTTAAGGCTTTTTACTTTCTGAAGAACGATAACGCCTTCTTTACCTGCATTTTCAGCAATTTGCTTTAATGGGGCAGAAAGGGCATTTGCTACAATCATAGCTCCTGTCTTCTGATCTCCTGGAAGATCTTTAGAAAGAGTTTCAATAACTTCAATGCAACGTATGTAAGCTGTTCCACCACCAGGTAAAACACCTTCTTCTACAGCTGCAGCTGTTGCATGTTGAGCATCTTCAACGCGGTCTTTCTTCTCTTTCATTTCGATTTCAGTAGCAGCACCCACACGGATCACTGCAACTCCACCTGAAAGTTTAGCTAAGCGCTCTTGAAGTTTTTCTTTATCATAATCAGAAGTAGACGCTTCTATTTGACGCTTAATCAAAGCAATTCTTTTTTGAACTTCTTCTTTATCGCCTGCTCCTTCAACAAGAGTAGTCTCTTCTTTTTTAACGACAATTTTCTTAGCTGATCCCAGCATATCGATTGTAACGTTTTCAAGCTTAGTTCCGAGATCTTCACTAATCACTTGTCCACCTGTTAAAGCAGCAATATCTTCTAGAATTGCTTTTCTTCTATCTCCAAATCCAGGAGCTTTAACTGCACAAACTTTAAGTCCTGCACGGATACGGTTCACAACTAGAGTTGCAAGCGCTTCTCCATCTACATCTTCAGCAAGAATTAAGAGAGGCTTAGAAGTCTCTACAACAGATTGAAGAAGAGGCAAGAAGTCCTTCATTGCTGAAATTTTCTTTTCGAAGATAAGAATATAAGCATCTTCTAAAACAGCTTCTTGTTGCTCTGCATCTGTTACGAAGTAAGCAGATAGATACCCTCTATCAAAGTTCATTCCTTTCACTACATCTAAAGTAGTTGAAAATCCACGAGCTTCTTCTACAGTAATAGTTCCATCACGGCCCACTTTTCCTATAGCATCTGCAATCATCTCTCCAATCTCACTATCATTGTTAGCTGAGATTGTTGCTACTTGAGCTATTTCTTTTTGATCTTTAACAGGAGAGCAGATCTTTTTGAGTTCATCAACCGCAAACTTAACTGCTTGGTCAATCCCTCTTTTAAGGTCCATAGGATTAGCTCCAGCTGCGATATTCTTCAAACCCTCTGAATAGATCGCTTCAGCTAAAACAGTTGCAGTTGTTGTTCCATCACCTGCTTTATCAGCAGTTTTACTGGCAACTTCTTTAACCATTTGAGCACCCATGTTCTCATGCTTGTCTTCAAGCTCAATTTCTTTTGCAACCGTAACTCCATCTTTAGTGACTTGAGGCGCCCCATAAGACTTGTCAATGACAACATTTCTTCCTTTAGGTCCTAAGGTTACTTTAACCGCTGATGCCAAAGTTTTGACACCTTCTAGAATTTTTTTTCTAGCTTCTTCTCTATACTTAATGTCTTTTGCAGCCATCTTTTAAAAACTCCATGATTATTTTTTGATAAATTTATTCAACAATAGCGATGATATCATCTGCTTTTAGGATGTGGTACTCTTCTCCCTCAAGCTCAATTTGTTGCCCTGCATACTTATCTAAAAGTACAACATCACCTTCTTTGACAGGAACAGAAATTAAATTTCCGTCTTTATCCTTCACTCCAGGACCTACAGCTATTACAACCGCTGTTTCTTGTTTTTTCTTTGCTGAATCTGGTAGAATGATTCCACCTTTTAAAGTGTCTTCAGGTTCTTGGTGTTTAACAAGTACTCTATTTGCTAAAGGTTTGACCTTTACTTTTTGCTTTGTAGTCATAATTTCTCCTTCGATTTTTAAAAGGGTTTAGAACTTTAAGAAAAATGTTTTATTAATTTTAACTTCCTTGAAATTCCAGTCCATTATAAGGTTTGATACTTATTTTTCGCAACATATAAAATAGCAATCTGAAAGCTTAACTGCTAAATATTAAACTTTTTTTTAACCCCATTCAAATAAGTTTTTACGTTTATGACCAAGATTAAGACACGAGAGGAACAAAGACCTGAAGACCAGTGGAATTTGAGATCTCTTTATAAAACTCCTTTCGAATTTGAGAAACACTTAAACTCTTTTTTAAATAAGCCCTCAGAGAAGCGTTGGGAAAGCCTATTGAAGTATAGAGGGAAGCTTCATACAAAAGCTGAGTGTATTAGAGAAATTTTAGATTTGAGCACTGATTTTGATCGAGAACTCTCAAAAATTTATACCTACATTTTTCTAAAACATGATGAAGATTTGAATTGTGATAATTGGAAAGGTTTTTTTCAAAAGGCAAGCCTTCTTTATCAAGAATTTTTTCAAAACACCTCTTGGGTAGAACCAGAGCTACTTGCTATTCCTCAGGAGACTTTCGACACTTTCCTAAAAGAGGATTGTTTAAAAGAGTATGCCTTTTACTTTAAAGCCCTACTTCACAAGAAGGAATTTACTTTATCCTCAGATAAAGAAGAACTGTTGTCTTTAGCAAGCCTTCCTCTAACTACCCCTCAAAAAGCTTTTAGCTTATTTAATAATGTAGACCTTTCCTTAGGCCAAGTCGAAGACTCGGAAGGAAAGACTCATGATTTAACGCATGGTAGCTACCGTTTATTTCAGAGAAGTACAGACCGCACTCTACGAGCGAATGCATTCAAAACGCTCCACAAGTCCTTTCTAAAATTTCAAAACACGCTCACAGAACTTTTACTCGGTCATGTGCAACAACATATTTTTGATATGAAAGCCCGGGGGTATAAAAATTGTCTCATGGCTGCCCTATATCATAAGAATATACCGACAAAGACCTACCATAACTTGATTCAAACGGTGCGAGCAAATATTCAAAGCCTTCATGACTTTACCTTGGCTCGTAAAGAGCTTCTGGGTTTAGATGAAATTCATCTTTATGACTTACAAGTCCCTCTCTGTACAAGTTCTACAAAAGAGATCCCCTACACTCAAGCTGTTGAGTGGGTCATTGAGTCTGTTGCTCCTCTAGGTGAAGAGTATCAAAAACATCTTGCAAGGGGTTTAACAGAAGAAGGCTGGGTAGACATTTATGAAAACCAACACAAACGATCTGGAGCTTATTCATCTGGCTGTTATGATAGCCATCCCTACATTCTAATGAATTATAAAGGGACTTTAAACGATGTGTTTACACTCGCCCACGAGGCAGGGCATAGCATGCACACTTTGTATAGCCATAAAAACCAGCCCTATCAATATTCTCGCTACCCTATCTTTGTGGCAGAGGTCGCCTCCATCTTTAATGAAACGCTTTTAATGGATTACTTACTGAAGCAGCAAACTATTGAAGAAGATCAGATCAATCTATTACATGAGCGCATTGAAGAAATGAGAGGAACACTCTTTAGACAAACTCTGTTTGCAGAGTTCGAGCTTCATTTACATGAGTGCTCAGAAGCAAATCAGCCACTCACTGCAACAGCAATCAATGAATATTACTATCAGCTCAATCGCGACTACTATGGCCCTCACATCACTTTGGATCCAGAGGTGGCTATTGAATGGGCAAGAGTCCCACATTTCTATTCCAATTTCTATGTCTATCAATATGCAACGGGAATTTCAGCAGCCTTAACTTTGGCATACCGAGTTCTAGACAAAGAACCAGGTTCAAAAGAGGCTTATTTGAAATTTTTAAGCCAAGGGGGTCATGAATATCCGTTAGACCTTCTGAGAACTGCTGGAGTGGATATGGAGTCAACAAAACCGATTGAGAAAGCTCTTTCTATTTTCCAAGAACTTGTTCAAAAACTGAAGGAAATTAAAAAACTTTCTAGCATCTAAAAAAAGGATTGCAGAAAAACAGTGACTTCCCTTATTCCTATAACTATTCAATACCTAATAAGTAGGACAAGCCATGCTTCAATGTGACAAATTATACTCTAAAAATAAAAATGCACCTTCAGGTAATGTGTGCCAATCTTTTTTTGTTATTGAAAATGAAAAAGGGCTACACACACGTCCTTCTACAGAACTTGTTAAATGTGCAAGTAAGTTTGCGTCTACCATCCATTTAAGTTTGGAGGAGATCACTGTAAACGCTAAATCTATTTTAGGTATTTTAATGCTTGCAGCGAGTAAAGGGACAGAGCTTAAAATCAGTGCTGA
>CAYGMF010000003.1:30704-43032 GCA_964351075.1 uncultured bacterium | reverse complement strand
CTCTACTCTGGTTCAAAAAGATGTATGACATTTTCAGCTACTTTCCGATTCCAGCTCAGACTTAAAGCAGATTTAGTCAAGTGTGCCACTTGGATCTAAATGCAATAAAAAATCTAGGACTGGAAAACAAGATATCCCTTTCACTGTAAGTTTTCGATCACCTCCATAGAGAAGGAAACAAGTAGCTTCTGGGTACTCTTCTTTAAAGGCAAGAAGGCCTTTAAGATCTGTTTGAGAAACTTCCCTCCCACGCTTTACTTCCAAAGCCCAAAAACCTTTAGGACCATAAACTATAAAATCCACTTCAATTTTGGTCCTTGTTCTCCAAAAGTAAAGTTTATGACTTTCTCTTTGAGTGGCAACCCACGCTTGAAGATGCTGCGCTACCAGTCCCTCTAAAGCGGGGCCTTCAAGTTCTGCTTCTTTGTCAAGGGGGCCTTGGGGGCGTAATTCTCTGAAAACACCCACATCAAAATAGTAAAACTTAGAATGGGCAATCACAGCTCTTTTGGCTCTTCTTGTAAAAATAGGTACCGTAAAAGCGAGTAATAGATCTTCTAATACGGTTAGGTAATTATCTACAGTTTGTCGTTTTACCTGAGATTCGCGTGCTATTTCAGAGCTTACCCAAATTCCACCATGAGAAAATGAAGCCACTTCCATAAATCTTGCAAAGTCTCCAATATTCCTAACTAGCCCTTCAGCTTGCACCTCCTCTCTGAGGTAAGTTGAGACATAAGCTTTTATTCTCTCCTGCTTGTCTAAAGACTGCCAAACCATTGGTATAAGTCCATATTGCAACGCCTCGGGCAGTGAAAAGGAGCCTTTTAATTCACAGGCCATAAAAGGATACATACGGCGCAGCAGAGCTCGGCCACCTAAGAGATCACCCAAAGTTCTCCTAAGCTTTCTTGAACTACTCCCTATCAAAATAAATTGAATGCCCCGTTTTTTTCTATAAGAGAGTGAATCACTGGGATTAAATCTGGAACCCGTTGAATTTCATCCACAATACAAATATCTCCTGATTTTAACGAAGATATAAGCTCAATTAACTTTTCAGGCTTCGCTAAGAGTCTTCTCTCAGTTTCTCGATCTAACAAGTCTACTTTAAGCCCCTCTGGATAAAGGTGAGAAAGCCAGGTTGATTTCCCTGTCCCTCTAGGCCCAAATAAGAAGAAGCTCTCCTTAGGAGGGCGAACTAATCGACGAATATATTGCATAATGCAAGACTTGTTCTTTAATAATTAATAATTAACAGTTTATGTATATACACTCTTTAGAATAGCTCGAAAAATGCCATCGAAGTTGGCATTTTTCATTTCAAAACGCCAAAGTCGATGGCACTTTGCAACGACAGGCCTTGGATTTCAGTTTTTTTAAGGGATGGCATTGATTTTTTCAATCATCTGGTCTAATGAAGCTTCACTTTTAATGACATAATCAACAGCACCCAATTCTTTAATCTTTTCTATTTCAATTTCTTGAGTTAAGTTAGATGTTACAATGACTGGAAACCTGTTAAAGTCTGGGTGTTCTTTTAATTCTTTTAACACTTGATACCCATCTTTTTTGGGCATAAGCAAATCAAGTACAATTAAATCGGGCTGAAGCCCTCCCTGGAGGGCAGCTATGCCTGCATCACCATCAAGAGCCATTGTCACTTCAAAACCCGCAGCTTCCAGCTTTAGCTTATAAATCGTATTTAAATGTGTGTCATCTTCTACTACAAGTAATTTTTTACCCATATTGTCCTTCTTTTCTCATTTTAATTTTATTGCTAAAGCAAATAAAACTATTCTACAGCTACAACACCTTTATTCGGCTTTGACCCAGCTTTTGGTAGAGTAAAACTAAAAGTTGATCCTTTTCCTTCTTCACTATCAAACCAAATATTTCCTCCAGAAACAATCACCAACATCTTAGTTAAATAAAGGCCGAGGCCCGTTCCATCTGTTTGCACTTTCAGGATGTTCTCAGCTCTAAAAAATCTCTGAAAGATTTTATCTTTGGCGCCATTTGGGACACCATACCCGGTATCTGATATTTGAGACAGAATCTCTGCCTCATTTTGAGAGAGCTTCACTGTAATTTTTCCTTCATCCGGGGTGTACTGAATAGCGTTTGAGATGAGATTTTGATAAATCTCTACCATGAGTTTGGGGTCCACACTAATCGTAGGGATATCTTCTGGAATATCAAGTTCCACTTGGATTTTTTTAGCTTCTATTTTGGGTTTTAACTCTGAAAGCAAAGTCTCAATAATAGGTTTAAGTTCTATAGGTTTAGGATCTACATTCAAACGTCCTGACTCCACTCTTGAGATATTCAAAAGTCCCTTAACGAGTACAATCATCCTTTCTGCAGATTCTGCTAGCCCTTTGATAACCTCACCCTGCTCAGGGCTCATTTGCCCCACATCCCCTTTAAGGAGCATCTCAGAATACCATTTAATGGCTGTTAAGGGTGTCCGAAGTTGATGGGAGACTAAAGAGATAAAATCAGACTTCATCTGATCTACACGGGTTTCGTTAGTTACATCCCAAGCTACTCCAATCAGTTTCTCAGGCTCCCCATCTGACCCTTTTTCCACTGAAGCTGCGACTTTAATATTCTTTTCGATCTCTCCTTTTAGTAGGATTCTAAAAATTGTATTCAAGTTAATCGGACTAGTAATGCTACCCTTAATTTTTTCAGTAACAGCTTCTTTTTCATCAGGGTGAACAAAGTTCATCCACCCTTCGAATGGAGGCATAAAAGAATCTGGTTCAGACTCATAAATTCCATAAAACTCTTTACTAGCGTCCCAGGTATTTTTTTTAAAGTTCCACTCCCAAACTCCAATATTTGCTGACTGCGTTGCAAGCTCTAATCGACTAGAGAGCCGTTCAAATTTACTCTTTTCTTCCTCAAAATCCCCTAAAATATTCAATACAGCCCGTTTACTGACTTCCAAGTCTTTTTGCTCTGTAATCACAAAGCGAACTGCTAAGTACTTATAAATCTCATCCTTTTCATTCAAGATCGGAGCAATAGAAGCTTGTACCCAATAATAAGATCCATCTTTAGCACGGTTTTTTATATCTCCATCCCACTGCTTTCCTGATGAAATAGTCTTCCACAACTCGGCATAGAATTCAGGAGGGTGCAGCCCTGATTTTAAAATACGATGATTTTGACCAATGAGTTCATCTTTCGTATATTTACTAACCTCAATAAACTTGTCGTTTACAAACTCAATGGTTCCCTGGGCATCTGTAACGGCAACTAGAGCTCCTTGGCTCGTGACATTGAAGAGGGCTTTAGCAAGGGATTTATTCTCAAAAAACTCTTCTGCCCTGACCTCTTGTCCAGCCGCTTCAACAGGAGGTGAAACTTTATATTCGGAAAGATTTTCTTTTTGATAACCTGGATATTCTTCTATACGAAGATTCTCGTATGCAATATCTAGTTTCAAAGGTAGTTCATAAGCAAATTTTCTCACCATTTCTGATACTCCACAAAGATACCACAGTGACCCCCCTCCACTTAATATAGTCTTTTGAAGAAAGGGAATATCAATTCTACCTGAGACTTCAAAAAGTTTAATGTTAGTACACCTACTTGCTATTTCCTTCATTTCCTCAGCATAAACAGCTCGCTCGGGTTTTGAATTCGCATAGACGAGTTGTATTTGAGTTTGCAATTGACTTGCGTTGATATACCGGAGCATACTCAAAGCAGGTGTAACTCCCAAGCCAGCAGCTAAAAATACGATGGGGACGCTTGGATCCTCTGGAAGAATAAAGACACCTAGAGGACCTTGAATGTTGACCTTCTCTCCAAGAGGAACTTCTAAAAGGCATTTCTTAAATGGACTATCAGAATTTCGAAAGATAATGGCAATATGACCTTTAGTGGTAGGAGATGAGGCTATTGAAAAGTCTCTTGTATTCCCTTTGTGGATTCCCTTATCTAAGGCTGGGATAGTTATTCTCACATATTGACCAGGCACAAAATTAAAATTCTGCCCTTCTCTGCTCAAAAGGATTTCAGTTATGTTCTCAGCAATCTCCTTTCTCTCTATAATCGGCATGGAATATAGGTTTGGCTTAGAGAAAGAACACTTATTCCTCGTAAAATTCTCATAAGATAAATCGTCTATGGGCGTGGGGTCAATCGTTCTATCTCCTTTTTCAATTCGATCATTTTCATCTCACGATCTACCATAATTTTGTTGAACCTCTCGAGCTCCTGGGTGTATTCTTTAACCTGTTGCTCCACTTCTTGCTTTTTTGTAATATCACGAGAGATTACGGCAATTCCCTGTATTTGGTTATTTTCATCATAAATAGGAGAAGTAGAAAGAGAGATATGAAACATGGATCCATTTTTATTTTTGCTAGTCGTTTTATATTCGTTGATGGCTGTTCCAGATATAGTTTTAGTAAGAATATCATCCAGCTTAGTGGCATCTTCAGTAATAAGTACTTTCCAAGACTGCCCTATTATTTCTTCACCCGAATAGCCATATATTGTGAAAGATGCTCTATTCGAAGATCTAATAATGCCATCCAAAGAAATAGACATTATCGAATCTGGACTACTCTCTAAGACTGTAGCAAAAAATTTTGCTTGTAATTCCCCCACCTTTTCTACTGCTGTATTCGGATCCATTTGATCAAGTGTATCTTTCTTATTCAAAACTAACTCAGCCCATTTTGCTAATTCTTTAAAAACTTCAATTTCTTCTGGAGAAAGTGTTTTAGGCTCCATTCCTTTAAGGCAAAAGGTTCCAATTGTTAACCCTCCTGCTACAAATAGAGGAATTCCTGCATAAAAACGGAGGAAGGGTTCACCTACCACTGACGGATTATCAGAAAATCGAGGGTCTTGCCGGGCATCACTTATAATGAGAGCTTCTTTAACATTCACAGTATGGGCACAAAGTGACATGGATCTTTCTACCTCCTTTTTGCAAGCTCCATAATTCGATTTATACCAAACCCTATTTGCGTCAATCAACGATATACTTGCAATCGGAACGTCAAAGAACTTAGCAGCCAATTTTGTCATCACATCAAACTTAGCTTCAGGAGGAGTATCCAAAATATTCAATTCATGTAGCGCTTTTAAACGCTCATTCTCATTTTCAGGTATGGGTGCTTGTTCCATATTAAAAAGGTTCCATCCTTGTCATTAATGAACTAAAACTTGCTCCTAACATACTCTGAATTTAAGAACAAGATCCCTGCTTATTTACTTCCTATTTTTTGCCTCTTCGCTACTTGGTCCTTCTGGCATTTTTTTTCGAAAATTTTCATGCGCTTTTTTCATTAAATCATTGATGAATCGAGAAGACTTCCGAACCTCCCCAAATTTCTTGATAAACATAAAAAAAGCTCTAAGACGCCAAAAAACTGTGAGTTGTCGATAGCCTATATTCTCTAAAAAATTGGCAAGGAGCAACATAGTTAAACTTTTTAAAGAGGGATACTTGCGATATGAAAACTCTTCAAGACAAAGAGCAAAAATGGTGTAAAGAGCTGTGTAGCCAACAGTTGAAGCAAAAAGCATTAGAAAAAAGGGAACATGGAGGCTTCCAATACACCACATAGAGATCAGGTAGATCCAACCTATGGCTTCAAAAAAGGGCTCTAAAGTTTCCCCTAGAAGCCAAAATGGGAAGCCAAATATTCCAAAAACGCGATATTTAGGGTTCATACAGATTCGTTTATGAAACCAGATAGACTCTAAAAGGCCTAAATGCCAACGACTTCTTTGCTGACCAAGCTCCCCTAACTTTGTCGGAGCTACAGTAAAAGCTACAGGATCTGAAAAGTATTGGATGCGATATGGGATTTTAGCTTCTAACATCAGTCTATGCAATCTAACTACAATTTCAACATCTTCTCCGCAAGATGGACCAAATCCTCCTGCTTGAACAATTAAATCTCTTGGGAAAATAGAGAATGCTCCTGAAATAATAAAGTTTCCGTTGATGATATCTAACCCGTCTCTTAAACAAAAAGCTCGAAGGTATTCCAAACTCTGCACAGCTGGGATAAATTCTTTAGGGAATTGAGCTGTAGTCACTCGGTTATAATTAAGAGTGCAGCCATTCATTATGCGGATACTAGCCCCGACCCCTATAGTCTTTGTAGAAGTCAAAATAGGACGAACAAGAGATTCAAACTGTTTGCTATCTACAAATGTATCTGCATCTAGAACAACAAAAAAGGGATTAGGCGCCGCATTGATTGCAGCGTTAACCGCGTCAAATTTTCTCCCTTTTTCTTTATCAATTACGGTAACTTCGGGATGGCTTCTGCTGCGATAAACTTTTTTAACTTGTTGTGTGGGAATCTCTTCAACATAATACTTGGGAATTTCTACAAGATCTAGCTCCTTCATTAAAATTTCCATAGTATTGTCATCTGACCCATCATTCACTGCTATTACCTGTTTATAGCGATAAGATAAAAGCATGATGTTTGAGATGTTTGGAATGACATTCTCAGCTTCATTATGTATTGGAATAACAAACAAGATAGTAGGTAGAGAGTCAGATTTAAGAATCTGAGTGGTATCCTCTTCTCGAATTTCTTTTATGCGAGAGAAAATATGAAAAGCAGCAACAATTAAAAGGATTGTATAGAGCACATTGATACCACCAAAATAGCCCAACAAAATATTTTCGAACCAAAACTGAAACGTTTGAAGTGTCATCCGAATTCTATTACGAACTGGGCCGCCTCTTTCGAAACTTCCTCTTCCTGCTTGTTGAGTATATTAAGGCCTGCTTCCCCTAGACCCTTGAGCGCTTTACCTGCCTCTACGCGCACCTCCCAAGCAAAATCACGCAACCCATTTTCTAAAATGTTAGATAGTTCATCAGATGGGAATAAACTTATTCCCTTCATCGCAATCACCCTTACCTTGGGATCTGGGTTTGAAAGAGCTGCTTGAAAATAGGAAAAGCTATCTGGCAGAGGATTTCGAATTAAAACTTTTAAGGCTAAGTGGTATCGAACAGGATCTTCTGATTTCAAATCCTCTGCAAGAAATGAAATGGTTCCCCCCCATGACTTAGCCCCTAAAACATCAAGTACCTGTAGGTGCAATGAAGGATCTTTAGCAACCTCATTTAAAATCTCAAGTACCTTTTCTGAGCCCCTAAGTAAAGCATCTCGATATAAAAACTGAGCATAACCTGGCTCTTTTTGAATAGCCTGTAGTATTTTTATGACCCCTTCCTTGCTTTCTAAATCAATCAAAGCAAACGATGCTGGGCTTCGTATTAAAAATTTCTTATCTACCATAAGTTCTAAAAGAAAAGGTTCATCCTCAGGCTCAGCATGAAGTCGAAAGACTCTAGCAGCAAAGTTACGTCTCGTCCAAAGCCTACTATTGGCCCACTTTCTAGCTCTTAAGATTAAAAGAGATTCCACAGCCCGATTGCGCATCTGCGACCATTCGTCTCCTTCTAAACGATCTCTAAACGCCTCTAAAACAACTAATTCAGACTTAAACCAACTCTCTTTTCCTGGATAATTTTTTAAATCAAAGGTATGTTTTTTTTCTATGAGGTTTAGATAGTAGCTGTTGAGCCCTTCTTCTCTTAGGCTATCTCTTGTAATAGCATGGTTCATAATGAGCCTATGGATCACAATTGAAACGACCAGAATAAGGAGAATGCATACTTCTCCCAGTATGAGATAAAAAAGAATTATGATAAATTCATCTTTCATCCAATCAATTTCTCTGCTTTTCGAACCAGTACATCAACACTGAAAGGTTTAGACAAATAGTCTCCAGCACCTCTTTCAAGCCCCTCTACGACGTCTTTCTCTGAAGAGAGGGTTGATAGGATAAGAACGGGAACTTTCTTGCCATATTTGTCTCTAAAAAATCGAAGAATTTCAACACCATCCATATCTCCAAGCATTCTATCAAGAATAAGTAAATTCAAAGACAGTGCATTTGCATCATTTTCTAAGTAGGAGCGTGCCTCACTGCCATTAGAGATCCCCTGAACTTCATGCCCCTTAGCTCGGAAAGCTGCTATAAGCAAGCGCATGAGGTTTTCATCATCATCAACAATTAGTATTTTAGCCATAGACACCTAAATATTTTTTTTATTTGTAATACGCTTAAAAAAAGATCTAAAATTACTCTCTTTCATTACCCTGTAAGTTTCTTAACTTTTTCTAACAAAATGTCCATATTGAAAGGCTTTGTCAGATATTCCACAGCTCCCCTGCGAAGCCCTTCAAGCATATCTTTTTCAGAAGAGAGGGTTGAGAGAATAAGTATTGGAAGATCCTTTCCACACTTCTCATCAAACGTTTTAATCGTCTCAACACCATCCATATCTCCAAGCAGGCGATCAAGAATAACCAGCTTCAAGCCTTTTGCTTTCGATTCATCCTCAAGGTATTGAAGCGCTTCCCCACCGTTCGAAACCACGTGAACCTCATACCCTTTAGCTTTTAGAGCACTTTTCAAAATCTCTGAAATTTTTGAATCGTCCTCTACAATTAACATGATCTCTCCCATAAGACTCTCCTAATTTTTCTTTAAAAATTTGTTCGCTCTCTCTAAAAAAATAGCGATACTGAACGGCTTTATCAAATATTGATCGGCCCCACTTTGGAGCCCTTCAAGCACATCTTCATCTTTTGCTAATATAGAAATCATAAAAACGGGTACTTGGTTCCCGTATTTTTTTCGAAAATCATGAAGTACTTCCATTGCATTTGAGCTGTGAGCTGTTCCATCACGCCCTGCATTAATTGTCCCACTAAGAACAATCAATTTCAAATTATGTACATTTGCATCTGACTCCAAATACTCTACAGCATCCTTAGCATTATAGAGGACGTTTACCTGCTCACCCTGTTCTTCTAGAGCTATTCTCATTGAAGCTGCAAGCTTTTCGTCACTATCAACTATTAGAACTTGTGAGCTCATAATTTATCCAAATGCTTCCTTAACACCATTTAAACGCCCATCTAGCTGATTAAAATAAGCATCATCAAATGTCCCTTCTGGCAGTTTCTCTATGACGGCTACAAGTTCCGCTTCCCAGGCCCTACATACCTCTGTTACCTTATTAAATCCGTAAACACCTGCGTTACCAGCCATTTTGTGAACAAGTAGCCTTAGAGCGTCAAAGGCCTCTTTAGTTGGACCTGCTCGCACATTGTGAATAGCAGCTTCAATTTCCCCCTGCTGCTGAGGAATAGACTGTCTATATTCTCCCATTACCCTTTCATAATCTTCTGGGGGAAGGCCCATTGAATTTTCATCGCCCATCTCTTCACTATCTCCTTACTATTTGCTCAAAAAAGTGCACTGAATATAGCGTTAGCATAGAAATTTCATAATGTCAAATGAATGTTTTAAGTAAACAAAGGCGTTTAAAAGAACTGGAATTAAGGGAGGCTTAAAACCTTAAAGGTCCCTTCTTCAGTCCCCTTAATGTTTGGATCTGTAGTCTGAGTTAAGTACCAGGTCCCTGATTTAGAAGTTTCAAAAACCATGTTTTGAGCGTAGACATAGCTCTGATTGTTTTCTGTATAAGTAAACATGATAGCAGCTTCTTGTTTGCTACTTTGTGTGCGATAGCTATAACTTCCTCTATCTATGACTTTTCCATCAATTGTATTTACATAAACTCCACCTTGTTTAAAGTAGTAGACGACATCGGTATCTAAGTAGATTTCACTTTCTTTAGCAGCAACTTTCGTTGCATAAAAAGAGATGACACTGCCCTCTATATTATTTGGAGCAAGACCTTGGCCCTGAGAGCATCCAGAAAACAAGGCACACCCTATAACAAGAAGAAGAGCATATTTTAGGGTTTTCATAACTTTAAGATGGTTTAGGTTCTATTTGCATTTCTTGTGCTTGCCATACTCATTTATTAATTTCCAATTAAATATGAATGGGACAATTACTTGTGGCTAGAAAAGCCGGTTGAGGTCTTCCCTATTCAATAGGTATGTTTTTTTTGATGTAGCTCCGAGTTCTTTCAAAAGATTTAATTTGAGAAGCTCAGCCAAGTCTCTTTGTAAAGTTCTTCTACTGACCTCAGGGCACACCTTTTCAAGATCTTGCAAAGTAAAAGGCCCTTCTGTTGAGAGCTCAAGAGCCTTTTCTGTGGAGGTACTTCAATAGAATTGAGAAACAAAATCAAAAGCAGATCTATCGTTTGAAGTTCTTGCTTATCATCAGAATCAACCCCCTGAACCTGTCGGCCCTCAAGCAGTTTTTCTGCCTCTTCTAGAGATATTTGAGTTAAATACTTGTTAATTAGGCTGGTAATAGTAAACTTTGGTGAAAACATCTTGTGACAAAATTTGGTTATTTTATCATAAGATGATGCCACAAGCTGCCTACATATGAGAAAAATTAACTAATGAGATGAAAATATTCTTTTAAAAAACGGCCATTTTTGAGACAATCTGAAGTTCAACTTCGGATTATACAGGATAGCTATGTTTCAAAGACTTATGGAAAAAGAATTACTTGAGGCTGCTCAAGGATACCCTGTTTTGACTATTTTGGGGCCTAGGCAATCAGGAAAAACAACTCTAGTCAAAAAGGTTTTTTCTGAAAAAAAATATTTTAATCTGGAACCTCATGATGTTAGAGAAGCTGTAAAAGCAGATCCTCGAAAATTTCTGAGTCAGCTCAAAGAGGGAGCTATCCTGGATGAAATTCAAAATGTTCCAGAGCTTTTATCCTATATCCAAGTTTATGTAGATGAAGCAGAAATTAACGGTATGTTTATCCTTACAGGCAGTCACCAAATGCAAATACATCAAGCTGTTTCACAATCTTTGGCAGGTAGAACAGCCATTTTTACTTTACTACCGATGAGTGCACAGGAGCTTCAAATAGCAAAAATAAACCTCCCTTTGGACCAACTACTTTTAAATGGAGGATATCCTAGAATATATAAAGAAAAGCTCGATCCTACAAAAACTTATAGAAACTATTTTCAAACCTATATTGAACGCGATTTAAGGCAATTGATTAATATCAAAGATTTAAGTCAGTTTCAAAGCTTCATAAAAATTTGCGCTGGAAGAATAGGTCAACTTATAAACTTAGAGAGTTTATCTAACGATGTAGGAGTTTCTTCTAATACAATCAAAAACTGGATTTCAATTTTAGAAGCTTCATTTGTTCTCTTCAGGCTTACTCCTTTTTATCAAAACTTTGGGAAGAGACATATTAAATCTCCAAAGATATATTTTACTGATGTCGGCTTTGCCTCCTATTTGTTAGGCATCGAAACCGAAAACCAAATGCAAAGAGACCCTCTTCGAGGATATTTATTTGAAAACCTCGTTATATTAGAATTAATGAAAATTAGATTAAATAAGGGGTTGGACCCTAACCTGTATTTTTTCAGAGATGTCGTCGGAAATGAAGTTGATGTTCTTATTCAGAAAGGAAGTGAAATTACACCTGTAGAAATTAAGGCATCTATGACATATAACTCCTCTCTCCTAAAAAATTTAAACTATTTTTCTATAATTGCAAAAGGTAAAGTTTCTAAATCATATTTAATTTACGCGGGAAAAATAGAACAAGAAATTAACAATACGCAGCTGGTAAATTATCTCAATTGTTCAACAATAATGCTGTAAACAATTTAAGTTAGCACGCTTTTAGGGAGAATCCTCATATTTATGTTTAAGCGTCCTCCATTTCTTGACAAGAGCTGCAACTAAGGGGGCTGCTTCTCTTCCAAAATCGCCATATCGCAAGTAAACAATTACGACAAGCTCTGGTTGTTTCACCTGACCTTCTTGTATATCTTCGTCAAAAACAACTCCTCCAAACCAAACGTGCTTGTAAGTATTAACTCCCTTATAGAGATCAAAGTCGATAATTTCTCGCACTTCTGCTGAGGAGGTTTTACCTATGATTTGATGCTTCAAGTTTTGATAATCTTGATAGATTGGATGGTAAGAGCTAAAGCTGCGGACTCGATCGGGACTTGCTGTTGCACTCTCTCCATGGACAACTTGGTACATCCCTTTAAAAAGAGTCGATTGAACTCCATAAGGAAGATCTATTTGGCGGGCAATCTTTTGGTCGAAGACCTTGGACTCTGTCTTTTCTCCCCGCTCTTTTGCAAGAAAGAAAGGGAAGTCAATTCCTAAAAGAGCGAGATACTCTTTAAAGACAAAGTCGTTTTTAGATAAAAGTGTGTCTTGGCTTTGGCATAGTGAGATTCCTTCTAAAGAACGGATAAGTTGCGGTTTAAAAACATGCCCCCCATTAGATAGGGCAGAGAGCATAACAGCTGTTTGAATGGGCGTGACCACTA
>CAYGMF010000003.1:13229-30604 GCA_964351075.1 uncultured bacterium | reverse complement strand
CCCCCATTAGATAGGGCAGAGAGCATAACAGCTGTTTGAATGGGCGTGACCACTAAAGTATGATGACCTATAGCGTAAGAGTAAAGACCTGTCCGATTATGCTGAAGATCCTTGGGTAAGCTTCCTGCAATTTCTCCGGGAAGTTCAAGGCCTGTTTTAGATCCGAAAGACAAAAGCTTCGCGGCTTGATTTAAGTCATCAGGGCTCTTGAGCACATCTGATGCTAAAAGAGCGAAGTAAGGGTTACTTGAAATAGCAAGAGCCTCTGTTAAATTAAGCTTACCAATGTTTCTTTTGTGACTTCTAGGAAGCCTACCCCCTTTATATAGCTGAGGTATGGGTTGACCTCTTGTTGTAAAGCCCACATTCCATCCCTTAGAAGAGTCCTTATCAAGGTGAAGGTCATCTACAATAGTGAGAGGGTTAAGGCCTCTTGTATCAAGAGTCGGGTTTTCATGAGCCCTTTGCCTTAAAGCTTCATAAGCAGTTACAAGTTTAAAAAGAGAACCTTGAGGAGTTGCTTGAGCGTAAGCATAGGACCTTGCATAACTAAAGCCGTGTTTTGGATAGAAACTTCGCGCTAAATCTTTTTCTAAAGCTTTCTTCTGAGGATAGACGCCTCTATACTGACCCAAAAGAGGGCGATCTAATTCTTCATAACTTCTTAAAGTCCTTAAATAAAAGGTGGCTATATCCTGAGGCCATTGTTTAAAAAGAGCAGCAATCTTCTCATAAGGCTCTCTCCAATTAATTGCCTGGTGAGCTCCCTGATCAATTTCAACGGCCCAAAGAGCCAAGTGATTTAAGTAAGGAATTAATGAAGGATCTTCTTGAGGGCCTATTTTACCAGAGAAGAAGGCCTGTAAAAAACTTTCCTTATGTGCCTCCCAGAAAAGGGCAAATTGTCTTTTTTCTTCTGCATCGAGATAGTCAAGATAAGGGTGAGGATACTGACGGGCCGCTTTCTCCTCTTTTCTCTTGAGTTTAAGAAAACTTTTTTGGTGAGCTTCTCTCCACTTTTTAAAGTGAAGGTCACGATATAGCTCTTTAGTCATCTTTTTTAAAACAGCTTCCAAGCAGCAATAAGATCCTTCTAAATCTCGGTGCTCTTGAAAAGAAAGAGGCTCAAGATACTTTAAAAGTTCCCCAGGAACGCGCCTTGCATCCACATTAAGCCTGCACAAATCGACTAGTAGAAGCTTATCGTAATGGTTGGGAAGGTTTTTAAAATAAAAATCTAAAATCTTTTTATAAGGAGCTACAAGTGATGCATTCTCCTGAAGGTTATTTCGGATGGTCTCTTTGGCTTTACGAGAAAGAGAGCCTACAGGATAGGGCTTATGATTTTCAGAAGAATAAAGAACTTTAAGGAGATTCCAGGCATTCTTTTGGCCTGATTGGCTTAAAACAAATTCAAAAGCTCTTTGAAGTTCAATTGCTTGATCAATACCCTCCATCCGATTCAACTGATCTCTTAAATCAGACTCTTTAGGAAGGATAAAGCCCAAATAGCGCTCCCAAGAAAGCGTGTAGTTATTTTCTTCGACTTTCTGAGTCCGACGGTTCAACTTTTCTAAGGTAAGATTTTGCTTTTGATTCCAAAGATTCGCAATAAAGGTTTCATTTTCAAGCCACTTTGAGATGTTTAAAATTTTCTCTTCTTTTACAGCTTCACTGCCTGTTAAAATAAAATCATTTGGATCATATCTCGGACAAGAGGCTAATGCTAAAATCTCTCCATTGTTTGGATCCATCACGACAATAGCACCTCCCTTTATCCAAGGTTGCTTTTGATAGACGTAAGAGCCGTTTGTAGGGTCTATACAAATACTCCTCCCTTCTCTAATGCGCTCATTGTCGATTAAAAGCTGCTCAGCATATTCTTGAAGCTCTGAGGAGAGTGTTAGATTAAGTCTCTTACCCGACAAAGAATCTTGAGAGGTAGCTAGAGGCCTTAAAAAATTTCCTTTAGCATCCGCATAAAAAATATTTTGCCCATAAAATCCTCTTAAAGATTCATCAAAGTAAGATTCTAAACCCGACTTACCTACCCAGTCATAAATAGAATAGCTCCTCTCAGTCAGCTCTTTCAAACGAGCTCTCGCGCTTTGGACACTTTCCACTCCCCTTGGAAGATGAGGGAAGTAGCCAAGCTCCCATTGATTTAAAAAATTATTTAAGTTACGCCTTTCTCTTAAGAGTGCGTCATACTCCCGTCGGTTGATCGCTCCCATATACCCTAGTAGATGCCCAGCTGTTTTTCCCTGAGGATAAAAACGCTTTGAGCTCATCCCCGCATAAACCCCAGGCCACTGATTTTCTAGCATCTTTATGTGGTAGTACTGCTTTTCGGTAACCTCCTCACTTAGAATAAGGGGGCTATCAAATAGAATAGAGGCTTTGGAGTGTATTAAGTCTTCAATTCGTCCAGGGTCTCTATTAAGAGCATCTCCTAATAACTCAGAGAGCTTGTGGATATATTCTCGCCTTGGATAAGACTTCGTCTTCAGCCCTTTCCCCTTGCGTGTCCACTTAACAGAGGGGATCTGCCGAATAGGAGCGTAAAAGACCCCAACATTATATTGTAATTTATTGACCGCTAGAGGCTTCCCAAAACGATCATAAATTCCCCCTCTTTTAGCCTGCTCTATAAAAATTTTTTGCCTAGGTCTTAGCACCTCTTCAGTAATCTGATCGTGCTGAACAAAACAGAGTTGCCAAAGCCTAAAGGCTATCACGAGAAATAAGAAAAAAAATAAATTGAGAACCTGATTCGCTTTCTCAGGAATAGGTAATAATTTATTGACTTTTCTATTAGAGCGACTTCTTTTCAGTAAGGCCATCAATTATAAGGTTGGTATCATAGGCAGAAAATAACTTGATTAAGCATTAATACTTAATAAAAATCTTGTCATTTTTTATTTACTGGGAGGTTTTAGCTCAAAATTCTTGTCAGTAAATCCATTTTTGCCTATCCTATCCGTTTATTTTAATGCGCCTGTAGTTCAATGGTAGAACAGTAGCCTTCCAAGCTACATATGTCAGTTCGATTCTGATCAGGCGCTTAATGAAAGATTTTTTTAAAACTATTAAGATATATAAGGATGCAAGTTTTGTCTGAGGTAACTATTAAATCACTACTAGAATCTGGCGCTCATTTTGGGCACCAAAAACACCGTTGGAACCCCAAGATGAAACGCTTCATTTTTGAAGAGAGAAATGGGCTCTACATCATTGATCTAGCAAAGACTCTGCAGCAAATTCGCAGTGCGACTGAGGTCGTAAAAAGTGTTGTAGCTGATAAAAGGTCGGTTCTCTTTGTAGGAACTAAAAAACAAGCGAAAGTGGTCATTAAAGACTTTGCTGAAAACTGTGGCGAATTTTACGTCTGTGAAAGATGGCTGGGTGGAATGTTGACGAATTTAAAAACCATCCGTGAATCTGTGAAGCGACTTGATCGTATTGAAAAGAAGTTGATTGCAGACTCAGAGCGTATGACTAAGAAAGAATTTTCAATGCTTTCTAAGACTCAACAAAAGCTTGAGCGAAACCTTTCAGGTATCCGTTCTATGAGAAAGCCTCCTGGCCTTGTTATTGTCGTAGATCCAAATCGCGAGCAAATTGCAGTAGCTGAAGCTAGGAAGCTCGGGATTCCAGTTATGGCATTAGTCGATACAAACTGTGATCCAGATTTAGTGGATTATGTGATCGCTTGTAATGACGATGCTTTAAAGTGTGTAAAGTTAATTATCCAGTCTATTGCTGCAGCAATCTTAGAGAAAAAGAAAGAACTTGGTCTTTTAAAGCCTAAAAAAGAAGAGGGTCCTGTTGCTCTAGAAGAGAAGAAAAACCCTGTTGTAGAAGCGAATAAAGAACCAGATGAATCAGGAGATCAAGGATGATTACAGCACAAAAAGTTAAAGAATTAAGAGAGCGCACCGGCGTTGGGATGACCAAGTGTAAGAAAGCTTTAGAAGAATCTTCAGGAGACATTGAGCTAGCCATTGACAACCTGAGAAAATCTGGAATGGCGTCTGCCGTAAAAAAAGCAGGACGAGAAGCTAATGAAGGCTTAATCTCTTTTGCTGAAAATGATTCTCATGTAGCTCTTGTAGAGATTAATTCAGAAACAGACTTTGTTGCTAAAAACGAAAAATTCAAAGCCTATTTGAAAGATATGGCAAATGAGATTTTGATATCAAAGCCTGATTCAGCTACTTCTTTCTTAGCCCTAAAATATTCTAAAGATAGTGAAATGACTGTAGACCAATATCGCTCTACTATCATCCAAGTACTTGGTGAAAATATTGTCATCAAAAAACTAGAACTTATCAAAAAGAAAAAAGATCACTCTTATGGCCTTTATTCACACATGCAAGGAAAAATTGTAACTTGTGTAGAGCTATCAGGTCCTGATCAAGAGGTACTCGCTAAAGATGTTGCTATGCACGTTGCTGCAGAAGTTCCTGAATACCTCAACCCTGAAGATATTCCACAAAACGTAATAGACCATGAAAAAGAAATAGCAAAGAGTCAAATGAAAGGGAAGCCTGAGAATATTATAGAAAAAATTCTTGTGGGTAAAGTCAATGCCTTCTTTGACCAAGTTTGTTTAACCAAGCAGAAGTATATCAAGGACAACAAGCTTTCTGTTGAGCAGTTTGTTGAAAGTCAGCAAAAAGGTCTAAAAGTTTCTCGTTTCATTCGCTGGCAAATAGGTAATTAGGGCATTCTTTTATGACCTCATCAACTCCTTATAGACGTGTTTTGATTAAGCTCTCTGGCGAGGCCTTGATAGGGGAAGGAAGTCATTTTGGTATCGAAAGCGCTGCCTGCCAAAAAATTGCAGAATCTATTAAGACCGCCTACGACGCAAAGGTTCAAATAGGCATTGTAATTGGAGGGGGTAACCTTTTTAGAGGGCGCTCTTTAATCAAAGAGATGAAAATCCAAAGAGCCAAAGCTGATGAAGTCGGCATGATTGCCACTCTTCTAAATGGACTTATCCTTCAACAAGCCTTCAGAAATTTAGAGTGCCCTTGTGAAGTTTTGAGTGCAATTCCTACAGGATCTCTGATCGAAACCTATTCCTGGGAAAAAGCCCGAGAGTACCTTGATCAAAATAAAATAGTTATTTTTGTGGGAGGATCTGGCCACCCTTATTTTACAACGGATACAGCAGCTAGCTTAAGAGCTTGTGAAATTGGCGCAGATGCTCTTTTAAAAGCTACGAAAGTAGATGGCGTCTATAGCGCTGATCCCAAAGTGGACACGAATGCTACAAGGTATACTTCCCTAACCTATAATGAGGTTTTGGAAAAGAATTTACAGGTCATGGACTCCACGGCCATTAGCCTTTGTAGAGAAAATAAACTTCCAGTTGTCGTTTTTGATATGTATCAAAAAGAAAATTTACTTAAAGTAGTTCAACGTAAAGAGTGTGGAACTTTAGTACATGGAGCTCAAGATGGAGATTAAAAATATGGATATAGTGACTGATACAGAAAAAAAGATGGCCCAATCAAAGGACCATTTGCATGAAGAGCTTAAGCATATCCGTACTGGACGCGCTGACCCTCAAATGCTCAATGGAGTAAAGGTGGAGGCTTATGGCTCTTCAATGCGCCTTAAGGAACTCGCAACGATTACCACTCCTGAAGCTCGTCAAATTCTCGTGACCCCTTTTGACAGCCAAAATCTAGGAGCCATCAGAAAGGGAATAGAAACAGCCAATTTAAATATTAATCCGATAGTAGATGGAAATTTAATCCGTTTGAATATTCCTCCTATGGATCAGAATATGCGTGCTGATATGGTTAAGCTTGCCAAGAAAAAAGGTGAAGATGCTAAAGTCAGCATACGAAATACAAGAAGAGATGGGAATGAAGCTCTAAAAAAGCTAAAAAGTGCCGGAGAACTTCCTGAAGACTTACTTAAGAAGGGAGAAAATGACATTCAAAAATTGACAGATCGTTTTTGTAAGGAAATTGATGAAATTATTTCGTGCAAAGAAAAGGACATTCTGGCAATATAACACCCCTTTATAGGCCAATTTATTGGCCCCATCGTCTAGCCAGGTCTAGGACACCGGATTTTCATTCCGATAACAGGGGTTCGAATCCCCTTGGGGTCAAAGAAAAGAAATATTTAAGATGAGCCTTTAGCTCAGCTGGTTAGAGCATCTCACTTTTAATGAGAGGGTCGAAGGTTCAAATCCTTCAAGGCTCATTTTCTAATATTTCGATCAGATAGTAGTAGAGTTTAGCTGGAGTCACCCGTTCAGGGTTCAGCTTGAAGAGAACCGGATTCTCAGCAGTGTCAAAGTACTTGTTGTAGAGATCTGAGCTCATAATTTCGTCAGCCATTCCGTAAATTCTTTGTGCTAAGTGACTACTCAGCTTCCTTATTCGCCTAACTAAAAAGTTTCTATGCTCAGAAAAATCAAGGCAGAGCTCTATTAACTGCCCCTTATTTTCTCGACTGCCATCCAGGTGGGTCCACTTAATATCAAAATCGTGCTCAAGTTCAATAAGTTCAGCATGTCGCTTATTGAGTTCTTTAAATCCTTTTCTTAAGTGATAAAAGCTTCGATCCCAAGCTTCTTTTAATTCAAAATCATCGCTTTGAATAAAGATTTCCATTCGCTGCTTATGTTCAATAGCCATCAATATTTTAGCTAGAAAAGTAGAGCAGCAGACTTGAAGGACACTCCCATGTTTGCTACGAAAAGGCTGATTTAAAAGGACATAAATGGCATCTGCGACCGCTATTTTTTGAGCTTCTGTACTAAAGCGAGCATTTGTGATAACAGTCTTTGCTGCATTCTTCAAGCTGTATTTGATATCATCATTACGAAATGTTTTCTGGTAGATAAGAAAGTCTTTTCTTAGGGATTCAGGAAGCTGAATGATTTCAAAATCGCAAGTTGCTAAATCCTCAATCCTAATGATTTGGCTATGCTTTTGTTTATTTATGACCTCAATACTATCCCCATTAATAACTAGCTCTGTTAGATCTCCATCTTTTCTCATAAAGCAGTGAGGGACAATAGGTAGCACATGTCGGTTGAGTCCTCCACCACTAGGATCACAGAGATCTGATCCAAAGGCAAGCTTACCATCCCACCCATCAACATGAGTAATTGTAGAGGGATCTCCTTTGATGCGAAACCACCGAAACCACTGAATCATGCGGATAAGGAGTCTCCAGACTGCGTCCCTTCTCTTAATTGTTTGGATATCAATTTGAGTCTTAGTGAATATGAGGGCCCCAGACTCTACAAGATCCCCTATAATAGCAGGTTTCGAATGCTTCTTTTTTGTTCTAATTGAAGTACGCCTAAACTTCTCCATAAGAGCCCCTCCCCGTCCTTCCGTTTACTAAATTGGGAGAGAGGTGTCAACTCAATTTTTTTCTCGAATTTCACCTTGGCATTATTTTTTACTTCACCTACACTCCGGCCAATATGGAAACAGACAAAAATAAAGAAAGACCCCTAGATTGCTCAGCTTGCACTCGCAAGTTAACTACTCGATATACAGAAGTAGAAGAGGAAATTGTCAACGAGTACTACATGTGTGCGGACTGTCCTTTTTTAAATGAGTTTTTATCGAAACCTAAAATGTTAAGTGACGAAGAGGTCCTCTCAAATCTAGCTTGTGGAAATTGTGGAACCTCCCTTCTAAACATTCAAAGAGGTGAGCTATTAGGGTGCATGGGTTGCTATGAAGTCTTTGAAAATTATTTAGCTAAAAACTTAAAAAGTGAACATCAGATTCAAATTGGTATCGACTTGCAAGGCCCCCTTCATATAGGGCACAAACCAGGAGAATTTAAAGAGTTTGGAGACTCCCAGAAAATTTTCGCACTAAATGAAACTTTGAATGAGCTGATTCATCGAGAAGATTTTGAACAAGCAGCTTCCATACGAGATCAAATCAAAGAGTTAAAAAAGAGAGAGAAAAAAGATGGATAAACTTGAGAGTCTCCCCTTTTTTAAGTCAAAGCCTTGGTTTGCAAATTCCAATTCCATTTGGATGCTTACCAATTTTGAACTACATAGAAATTTAAAGAACCATTTTTTTCCACACTGCCTTGAAGCTGAGTTTGCTGAAAAACTAGGTGAGATGATGAAACAGGCCCTGCTCTCATGCCCACTACTTAAAAAATCTCAGGCATTTCAAGCAAGCAGCCTCAATCCTCATGAAAAGCAACTGCTCTATGAATATTTTTTACCTAGAAAAGCCTTCATACAGCTTCATAGTGGAGAAACATTTATTTTAGACAATTCTGGCCGATCTTATATGACCTTGCAGTTTGAAGATCACTTACATTTTCATAAATTAGATACTGAAGAGCGCCTAGAAGAGACTTGGACAGAACTTTTAAAACTTGAGTGTCACTTATCAGAAAGTTTGGAGTTTGCCTACTCCCCAAAGTTTGGTTTCACAACAGCTAATCATAAGCTATGTGGAACAGGGCTCATCATCCAAACTTTTTTACATCTTCCTGCCCTAATTCATCTAAATAAGCTTAATGAAGTACTTCAAAAGGCAAATAAGACCTTCTTTAATATCCAAGGTTTTGGAGGATCTTTGGAATCTATTCTAGGCGATCTTGTTTTGGTCTCAAATAGACACACCTTAGGTATTTCAGAAGAGACCTTATTAAAAAATATTCGAAGGGTAACCTTGGAACTTATTATGGCTGAGAAATCTCTGAGGGGACAGCTAACTTCTCAAGAAACCCAAGCTCTTAAAGATTTAATAGGAAAAGCATTTGGAAGTTTGCGCCACTCCTCTCAGCTCTCTTTAAAAGAGTCCCTGTCCTATTTAAGCCTTTGTAAACTTGGAGTAGAACTTGGATGGATAAAGGGAATCACTTTGGAAGAGATAAACACTCTGTTTTTTAGTGTTAGAAAGGGTTTTTTATCACTTTATTATCCGAAGGTTCCCGAAGATGAGCTCTCCAAAAAGCGCTCAGATTTTTTACACCAAAAAATAGACTTAATGACATTTGAGTCCTAATTATTTAATTTTGACTATCTAAGTCATATAATATACTAGTTATGAAATTTTTATTATTTGTTTTGGGAGTTCTATTAATGTGTGCAACTACCGACCTATCCACAGATCCAGTTCAGTTTATTTCCTCTAGTGATCCCCGCCTTAATCAGAAGGCCAAAAAATTGTCGAAGAAAGAGCTTAAATCTGAAAGTATTCAAAAGTTAATTCATGGGATGCTTGTTCTTGCTGGATACGAAGCAGACCCGTCTCAAACCAAAAAAAAATCCAGATTAGTAGGAATTGCTGCACCACAAGTTGGGGTTATGAAGCAAATTATTATTATTGACTCTGTTTCTACTACAGAAAAAACACCTACATTTGAAGTCTTAATCAACCCTGAAATTGTTTGGGTTTCCAAAGAAAGAAATAGCATCCCTCAAGGTTGTTTCTCCGTACCTAACCAATTTACAGGTCTTGTAGAACGTCCTTCTGCTGTCGTTGTCAAAGCTCTAAACCCTAAAGGACACTCTATCCATAAACGCTACGAAGGTTATCCGGCTCATGTTGTTCAACACGAAATTGACCACCTGCATGGCATCCGATTTCCACAAAGACTGCATAATGAAAAAGAACTCCATATCCTTCCAAAAGGTGAAGCTGATCTTCCCTCATACCGAAAAAACTGGAATAATTGGCCCCATCATGCTTCTTTAGAAATATGGACTCAGTTTAAAAATGGTGAGTATAATTCTCAAAATTAAGCTAGAAATAATTTGAAATCCGGCTTTTAAAGAAAAGACTTTGATTTAATTCGCTAAAAGCTAAACTAAAGAGACTTTAGTGGACAAAATTCCCAATCTCATTTAAAATTTTATGAAAAAGTAGTGGTCGTTTCTAGTTTTTACATCTTCCACCAAAATCTCAACCCTCCAATATATATATGCCCAAAAGCAGTGATTTAGAGCAGTCTTTTAGTCGTCAACACCAGCAAAAAATCGAAGAGATTATTGCCGTTGCCAAAGAGCAAGGATTTATCACTTATGAAGAGATCAATGAGACTCTGCCGATGTCTTTTGATTCTCCTGAGCAAATTGACCAGATGTTAATTTTCTTAAGTGGAATGGACATCCAGATCTTAAATCAATCTGAAGTTGAACGTCAAAAAGAGCGAAAGAAAGAAGCCAAAGAAATTGAGGGTCTTGCCAAAAAAGGAGAAAGTGGTACTCCTGATGATCCTGTTCGGATGTACTTAAAAGAGATGGGATCAGTCCCTCTTTTAACTCGTGAAGAAGAAGTTGAGATTTCAAAGAGAATTGAAAAGGCTCAAATGCAGATTCAGCGCATTATCATGCGCTTTCGCTACTCCACAAGGGAAGGAATTTCCATTGGCCACTATTTAATGCATATCAAAGAACGTTTCGACAAGTGCATCGCTGAAAAAGAAATCCCAGATAAACAAGTCTTTTTAAAGAAGCTTCCAAAGCTTTGTGAATTGCTAACACTTGAAGATAAGCAGTTGGAACATTTTTTAATTGATGCAAGAAACCCGAATGTAAACAAAACTGAAAAGATTAAACTTATCAACTTGATCGAAAAGAACCGTATTCGAACGCAAGCTTACCTAAGGCAGTTCCATTTCCGCTACAACATTACAGAAGACTTCGGTGAAGTGATCATGCGAGCCTATGACCGCTTTTTAACTTTAGAAAAAGAGATCCGTGATTTAACGGGTAGAGCAGACCGCAATAAGTTTGCTGCAATGAAATTGCAGGCAACCAACCGTAAGCTCTTAAAAAACGAGTTAGCAGCAGGGCGTACTATTGACGAGTTCAAGAAAGATGTGCGCATGCTTCAGCGTTGGATGGACAAAAGCCAAGAAGCTAAGCGAGAGATGGTCGAATCTAACTTGCGTCTTGTGATCTCCATTGCTAAAAAATACACAAACAGGGGCCTTTCTTTTCTAGATCTTATCCAAGAGGGTAACATGGGCCTTATGAAGGCTGTTGAAAAGTTTGAATACCGAAGAGGTTATAAGTTTTCAACCTATGCAACTTGGTGGATTAGGCAAGCGGTTACCAGAGCTATTGCAGACCAAGCTAGAACAATTAGAATTCCTGTTCACATGATTGAAACGATCAACAAAGTTTTAAGAGCAGCTAAAAAGCTCATGATGGAAACAGGACGCGAGCCTACTCCTGAGGAACTAGCTGAGGAAGTTGGTATCACAGCTGAGCGTGTTCGAGAAATTTACAAAATTGCGCAACATCCTATCTCACTTCAAGCAGAAGTTGGAGACGGCGGCGACAGTCAATTCGGAGACTTCATTGAAGACACAGGGGTTGAGTCTCCTGCAGAAGCTACTGGTTACTCGATCTTAAAAGATAAAATGAATGAAGTTTTAGAAACGCTTACCGATAGAGAACGCACAGTTCTCATTCAGCGTTTTGGACTGGCTGACGGCAAGCCTAAAACTTTAGAAGAGGTAGGGATTGAATTCAACGTGACCCGTGAGAGGATCCGTCAGATTGAAGCTAAAGCTCTTCGTAAGATGCGTCACCCTGTACGTTCTAAACAACTCCAGGCCTTCTTAGATTTACTCGAGTCCGATTAATGGTTTTAGATCCAAAGAAACTTTCGGATCTATTAAAACAAAAAAGCCCTCTTGCCCAAAAACTCAACCACTTTGAAGAACGAGCAGAGCAGCTTGCGATGCTAGACTCTATTACAAACGCCTATAATGATGGACGTTTTGCTTTAATAGAAGCAGGTACTGGCGTTGGAAAGAGCTTAGCCTACCTTATACCTGCTCTATACTCTAGTTTAGAACTAGGCGAGTGCACAGTCATTTCGACACACACTATTACCCTCCAAGAACAGTTGATGCAAAAAGATATTCCCTTTATCTTGAAGACACTTGGGCTTAACTTAGAAGTTGCCCTAGTTAAAGGGATGGGGAACTACTTGTGTTTAAGAAAGCTCTATGATTTATGCGATCATGCCTCTACACTAAATATCTCTGAGAGAGAAGATTTAGAGCATGTTGAAGAATGGGCAAAAGATACTTATGAAGGCTCCTCATCTGACTTAACAAAAGCACCAAAAAATATTGGATGGGAGCGCTTAAATTGTGAGTCTGATGCCTGTTCTTTTGTTAAGTGCCCTCATTATAAAGAATGCTTTTTCTTTAAGGCTCGAAAGAAAATTAAAGATGCAAAAATCTTAATTGCGAATCATCATCTTCTAATGGTGGATTTACAATCTCGAGATCCAGAAGATTCAAGAGCTAATATTTTACCTGAGTATGACCATTTAATTTTAGATGAAGCCCATACTCTGGAAGACATTGCAACGAGCGCTCTTGCTCAGTACGCTTCCTCACAATATATTTTAAGAAAGCTAAATGAACTTGTTTCTGATCGAAATTCACTAGGAAAGCTGCAACGCCTCAAGCAAAAGCTTGCGCCTATGCAAGAGGAGCTCCCGCAAAGACTCTGGGATAAAATAGCAATAGAAGCTTTTTCTGAGAAAAAGCAAACCGAATCCTATCTTTCAGAGGCTTTTTATAGCCTGGATGATTTTCTCCAAGAAACGCTCCCTTCTTCTTTTCGAGGTGGAGAGCGTGGGCCTGAAAAGGTTCAACTCTCTCAAGAGATGCTTGCCGATGAAAGTTGGCAACAGATTAAAAGTAACTTCCTCGTTCTTGTGGAAAAGTTAAGATCGTTTTCCACAACACTAGAGCTAATGGTTGAGCAATTAGAGTCACTCAAAAAGGGTAGTTTAAAACCACTTGAAAATACTTTGATCGACATTAAAGCCGTTTCAACTTTTTTAGAGAAAGCGGCTACCTTTTTAGGGGATTACTTTAATTCAACCCCGAGTAACGAGCGACTTCATGTAATTGATTGGAATCCTCGAAAGGGTCATTTAGGAATACAGCTCTCTATTATCCATTTAAATATTGCAGATATTTTATCAGAAAAACTTTTTTACCCTTTATCTTCAGGGGTATTATGTAGCGCAACTTTAAATCATAATGGCCGTTTTGATTTTGTTAAAAATCAACTAGGTTTAGCAAAAGATTTTTTCTCTAAAGACTCTTTTATTGAAAAGATTTTGCTCTCTCCCTTTGATTATGAAAAGCAGGTTCTTTTAGCTATTCCAAAAGATATCCCCTATCCAAATTCTCCTGATTATCTCTCTGAGATTTGTGATCAGATTGAAAGTGCTCTCAAATCAAGTCAAGGAGGTGCTTTTGTACTTTTCACCTCTTTTAAAATGCTTCGAGAGTGTTATGAGAGGCTTCTGCCTTTCATGTTAGATTTGGGGATCTTGCCCTTAAAACAAGGCGATGAGAATCGCTCCATTTTACTTCAGCTTTTCAAGGAGAATCCAAATGCCGTTTTATTTGGTACAGACACTTTTTGGGAAGGGATTGATGTTCCTGGTTTTCATCTTAGACAAGTCGTTTTAACAAAGCTCCCCTTTCCAGTTCCCTCTGAGCCTATTTTTCAAGCGAAGTGCAAGCAGATAGAGAAGCTGGGTCAAAATCCTTTTATGGATTACTCGATTCCAAAAGCGGTTGTTAAGTTCAAACAAGGATTTGGAAGGCTTATTCGCAACCACCAAGATTTTGGATGTATCCTTTGTTTAGACTCTAGACTACTCACCAAGAGATATGGTCAAATATTTATCGATAGTTTGCCCAAATGCCAAACAGCTTTTGGCTCATCCAAAGAGGTACAAGCTAAGATTGGAAAGTTTTTCAAAGATAAGATGAGTCTTCCAGAGTACGCACACTTTAAATCTTAATATTAAACGAGCATCCAAACCTATTTAGCTTTAGGCAAAAATAGGCTATAATCTCTAACTGAAACCTTTTCTCTCAGCAGGGAGTCCTTCTGAAAAGAGCCATTTAAACTCTTTCAAGTCAGCGCAGGGATTTCTTCCTCTATGATTTGTAATTATAGCTTCATGGGGAATGCTCTCTAAACTTCCTGGACAGAATACATAGTCTCGTTTAAGAATTGCCTCTCTTGCACCTGAATCTTGAAGCCTTTTTACTGAACCACAAAGTTTAAGGCCATTAGAATCTGTATCAAAAACAAGAGGAGTGAGATCTTTTGGATCAACGTGAATCGTCTGTGTGGAATTAGAACCTGCAAATTCTTCCGATGAAAGCAATGTAACTATTCTATTATGGGAGTAAGCTCTAGGACGGCTCCAGCTAACGCTTATAATACTAGCGTTCACCAATTCTTTCATTCGGCTCAACAAAGGGCCTCTACAGTCAGGATCTAATTGAAGAGAACGTTGATAAACTTGAGCAGCAGAGATAGTTCCCACCGTTAATACAGCAGAAATAGCACCTTTAAAAGCATTTGTAATCATAAAATTTACCTATTTTTAGGAAGTAATATAGAGACTTAAATAAATTGAGACAATTATATCTAATTTTTTAACTACAAACACTTTAGGAATAAAAATGGAGTGTAACGGAATCGAACCGATGACCTCAACAATGCCATTGTTGCGCTCTACCAATTGAGCTAACACCCCAAGAATTGAGAGCCTAGAGTGTATACATAATAAAGATAAACCTCAACTTGAAGATCTTCTAGAAATTCAGAATTTTTCTGTACGCAATTAAAAAATCTACATATACATAGGCTCTTCACTTATTAGAGAATACCTTATGAATGAACCCTTATCTTTTCAAAAAGCTACAAAAAGAGACCTCCCTCAACTTATTGCTTTATTGCAGGACGATGACTTAGGAAATACACGTGAAAATATTTCTGACTTAGCTCCTTATGAAAAAGCCTTTAAGGCTATTTTAGAGGACCCCCTCCATCAAATTTTAATTCTAAAAACACATGATGAAATTATCGGCTGTACCCAATTATCTTTTCTTCCCAACCTTACTTTTAAGGGAGGTTGGCGTGCTCAACTTGAAGGGGTTCGTATTAAATCAAAATTTCGAGGGCAGGGATTTGGAAAACAATTAATCCAAGAAGCTATTAAAAGATCAAAAAATTTCGGTTGTCATTTGATTCAATTTACAACTAATAATTCCCGCCCAGAGTCAATCCTATTCTATGAAAAGCTAGGATTCAAAAGTACTCACGTAGGCATGAAATTCTATTTAAGCGAATAAGAAATCCATTTTTATGCGCTTAAACTTTAATTAAAATTAGTAAAAAAAGCAAACGGCCTATTCTATCTGATTCTATTTCTTTAATGATGGAGATTCTTCTTCAAATGACTAAAATTAGTTGATACTATTGATAGCTAATGCTACCATTCTTTGGGGAATTGGTACTAGATTAATATAGGTTAAGGACATGGCTGCTATTTCTTCGACTGTAAGAGGAGGCACATTTAATTTTGACCCTAGGCCGCTTAAATCACCTTGTGATCGTGACGTGACATGCTCTCTCAGGTTATCAAAAGAGGATATAGAACAACCGGATTTACTTCCACCGACCAATCTAGACGTCGAAATGACACTAGTTCGGAAATACCCAAGATCTTATACAATTGGCAGAGACTCCTACATCTTGCCTTATGATTTTATTACTAAGCAGATAAGGACAACGCGCTTTGACCTAGCTGGGATTGCAGATGATGGAGTTCCCCTCACGCATAAGTTTTCTTTTGGCTCTCCTAGCCATGGGAGTACAGTGACGCCTATTAGCCGCTATGGAGAGCTCATTACCTTTGGGAGGCAGAATTCTTTCCCATTTGATACATCTACGGCTACAAAAACTGCTCTAATATACAGCTTTCGTACTTATAACTCCTCTGAACAAGACTCCTATAAAAAAAGAAAATCTTCTCATTTTCCTCCACTTTTGGAATCAGGTCACAAAATTATTCATCTACCTGCAGGGGAACACGTGTCTATTGACATTGAGCTTCTCCCCTCCGTAGTGGATCTTAAATATGTAGGCTCGATTCGTTCGCAAAAAACTCCGTCCGTAGCCCGTTCTTTCAATGCTGTCGTTATGCCAAATATAAATGAGGGTCACAGAGAGACGAACCTTCCCAAAGAAACATGTCAGCTAGACTTACCAGATTGGCCCTATAGAGAGGGTGAACAACGCTTGTGTGTGTATAGAAGTGGTGAGCCCAATCTTAGCATGTATTATCGCCTGATGGTCCCCGACTTTCATAGATAGTGAATAGATTTCACGTTGTTGAAATTTTAATTAAAATTAGTAAAAAACAGCTAAAAAACCTATCATGTTTGCTTGTATTTGTTTAAAGAGGATTTTTTGTGGATTACTTAAGTCAGTTAAAAAATAAGCCTGTTGACCCTATTTTAGGTTTATCTGTTATGTTTCATGAAGACACTAACCCCAATAAACTCAATTTGGGAATTGGGGCTTATAAATCTGAAGAGGGGCAGGTTGTCCTTTTCAAAAGCGTCCATGAAGCTGAGCGTTTGATCTGGGAAGAAAAGAGAAGTAAGGTCTACCTTCCGATTGATGGGGATGCTTCTTTTAGAGATGAAGTTTTGAAGCTTATTTATGGCGAATATGACCCTAAAACTCACTATTGTGCTCATACGGTAGGGTGTACAGCTGCATTGAAAGTTTCAGGGGACATCCTCGCAGAGATGGGAATCAAAACGATTTTTCTTCCTGACTTAACTTGGCAGAATCACTATTTACTCTATTCTCAAACTGGGCTAAAGACTGAAAAATATCCCTACTACGATACTGAAAACAAAAGCATACGCTTAAATGAAATTCTTAAAACACTTCAGAATGCACCTGAAAACTCTGCTGTTTTATTACAGGTCGGCTGTCACAACCCTGTAGGACGCGATCCAAGTGAAGAAGAGTGGGAGCAAATCACAGATCTAATCAAAGAGAAGAATTTATTTCCTATTTTAGACTGTGCCTATCAAGGGTTTGGAGATGGGTTTGAAGAAGACGCTGCCCCTATTCGTCTCTTTGAAAGAAAATTTCAGCATTACTTTCTCTGCTATTCTTTTTCAAAAAACTTTGGTTTGTATGGAGAGCGAGTTGGCGCTTTTATCGCATTTGACCGAACAGGAAAATCAACTCTTAAAGTCAGAGACAATGCAAAGCACTTTATTCGAGCATGCTATTCAAGTCCTGGTATTCATGGCTCTAGAATAATCAAGACTATCTTACAGTCAGAGGATCTAAAAAAAACTTGGGCTGAAGAACTTTATGCAATGCAAAAAAGACTAAAGACTCTAAGAAGAGACTTTGTAGACAAGCTGAAAGAAAAAGGTCTTAAGGGATATGACTATATAGAAAAGGACCGTGGGTTGTTTTCATTAATGGGTTTATCTGAAGAACAGGTTGTGCAATTAAGAGAAGAGTATGCTATTTATAT
>CAYGMF010000003.1:0-13129 GCA_964351075.1 uncultured bacterium | reverse complement strand
TGGGTTTATCTGAAGAACAGGTTGTGCAATTAAGAGAAGAGTATGCTATTTATATAGTAAAGAACAGTCGATTAAATATTGCGGCTTTATCCTCAACAAATATGGATTATGTCGCAGAGTCGATAAAACAGATTTTGCAATGATATGCGCAAGAATAGCTACCAAATTTATTTTGTACTTGCATTAGGGCTCCTGCTACTTTTTGCAGTACCTGCTCGAGTCCAAAATGTTCTTCGTAGCCAATTTTTAAGGCCTCTTCTTCCTTTTGGATACTTGCTTCCTAAAAAGAATCATAAGCTTCCCAAAGACTACCCTACGAGGCCTGTAGAGGCTTCAAAGCCCTTTCGTCCCTCTCATCCTGATGGTTCACTTGCTAAAATTCTCTATCGCAACCCAAGTACATGGAGTGACTTCTTTTGGATTGACTTGGGAGAAAATTCAAATCAAGAAGGTTCCAAAATTGTTCTCAATAGCCCTGTTCTATATGACGGATCTCTCATTGGCATTATAGACTATGTAGGAAAAAAGCAATCGAGAGTGCAACTCATCACAAATTCAAACCTCACCATTTCAGTGCGCGCTTTAAGAGGTCAGGATCAATATCTGGATCTTCAAAATCATTTAGAGGCCCTTTTATCCTCTCCCATCACGCAAGAAATAGATGCATTAGAATTTGAGCTTTCTAAATTAAAAAACCGCCTCCAAAGTGAAACTCAAAGTTGGTACCTTGCTAAAGGGGAGATCTATGGGTCAAGTGAGCCTTTGTGGAGATCCAAAAGCCACCTACTACTCGGCAGAGGATTTAACTGTGAGAGTGGAGACGAAAAAGGTGTTCAAAGAGATTTAATTACAGGAAAATCCTTAGATGCTTTAGAGATAGAGATCCCCATCTTAAAACGGGGAGATCTTCTAATCACAACAGGTTTAGATGGTGTTTTTCCAGAAGGTTTACAGGTAGCCCGTGTAACTGAGGTAGAAGATTTAGCAGAGGGTTCTTTTGCTTATTCATTAAGAGCTCGTCCAATTGTGCCCCATTTAAATGATTTACAATATGTAGAAGTCATTCTTCCTGTCGAGTACAAGCATGAAAAAGTCTCATTAAGAGCTTTTTCTAATTAAGAATTAATTTTTGCTCTTCTAGAGCTTTAGCGTAGTCAAAGGCTCGAACTTTTTCATTTAAGGCTACAAAATGCATACCCACAAAATCTAAAGAAAGCTTTTCTACAGCAGTTTTACATTGCTCAAGATATCTCTCTTGATCATCTACGAATACAACCTTCTCAAAGGATTGATCACTGTTATTTAGAAAATGTGTCAGAAGAGTTCCTTTATCGTTTTTAGGCCCCACAAAAAGGACCCCTTCTTGATAGCCTACTTGAGGAAGTGCTTCAAAAGGGTATAATGACTTAAAGCTTGGAGGAGAAAAAGCTAAGCGATTACGCTTTAATTCATAAAGCGTTCTCTCGACTAAATAATTAGAGCGACCGGTCAAAGCAATAATGGCCTGCCCTTCTTCTTTTAAAGAAGCGATCCACTTTGAAGTCTCCTTTTCAATCAGCTGCATCTCAACTTGGTGTTGTGTCTCTTCCCAATAAGGAACAAACTCATCTAAAACTTCACTCAGACTCTTTCCTTGATCAGACATCTCTTTTTGAATCAAATAGGAGGCCCACTGATAGGATCCAAAAGCAGTAGAACATTCAATGAGGGTATTATCTAGATCAACAACTAAAAGAGTTGTATCTGTGAGATCATCAAAAGCTTCTTTGAGAGAATTGATTTCTTGAAAGTTCATGGGTTAGTTTTCCTGATGATCAACAACAGATTTTGCAAGGTCATTGGGTAGTATTTTTTCAAGATAATCTAACTGCAATTTTCCTATCTGAATATCCCGATCTGTCAGCGGAGTTCTTGCTCGATTGAGATAAATTCCAGTAAAAGCAATTCCTCTTTCGTCTAAGGCTTGTTGAAGGTGCACGAGATGAATAAGTTCATAATCAATACACACAATTTTTTCAGGTTCAATTTCAAGATAGTCCAAAAGTTTTATGAGATATTCCCCTTTATTGCAAACGGGATGCACAAAAAGCATTCCTTCAAAATAGATGGCAAGATTATCTTCAAAAAGATTGTTGTGTTGGTACTCAGGTGGAAGGTTAAAATAAAGCTCTTGAGCATGCAATTGGTCGAGGGTTCTGTAAGCAAGTCTAGGACCTCGATTTGTTAAAGCAAAAGCAGGTATCTGCTTAGAGTTTAAGGTTTCTATAAATGAATAAACATCAGGACCACTGGGTCTTACTTCTGCAAGTTTCTGAACATTGACCCAAGTCGCATAGAGTTTATTTGCTATTTGATCAGAATCATAGCCTTCCTGAAGAAGCTCTTCTTTAAGAACATCAAAAAATCCTGCCTGGCTTACAGTTGTGGTTCCTCGTAATAACACCTCATCAACAGCATAAAAAACATGAGTTTTTTCATCTATGTAGGATTGAGCTTCAATCAGATCATTACATTCCACAATTTCGCTGAATGCAAAAGAGGAGATCGACAAAAAGAATATCCCAAATAGGATCAGAGTAAGTTTTTTATTCATCCTGCTTTTCTCCTAGACGTTGAGCTTCCAAAATAACGGCTGCGTCTTCATCTGAAATAATGGTATTAAAATATTTTCGCTGTATCGCTGCGATCTTCGGTTCATATTGACTATAGTCTGCATCGCAGGCAGCATATCTAAATCCTATATAAGGGATTTGAAGGGCACCAAAAGTATCTTCGAGCTGCATGACATATTTGTGCTTATCATTGATAAAGATGACCTTCTTGGGTTCATAACCCAAGCGATCACAAAGTCCCTTGAGAGCCTCTCCTTTGTGCCTTAACTGAGTGAATAAAATGCCTTCAATATAATAAAGAGGGAAGTCGGTCGAGACATTTAGGTCTTTGTTATAGAGAGGATTCTTACCTAAATCAATTTCTAATGTTTTAAGTTGTTGGACTGTACGATAGGCGAGCTCTGTATTTCTTGTTGTCAAACCAATGACTCTAAATCCTTTTTTTTGTAGACAATGGACTGTTGCTGCTGTTGTTTTTTCTACAGGAAGCACGTCTGTTCGATGTTGAAAGCGCATATACTCAGGAAGTACTTTTGCTAAAGCTTCTTCAAATAAAAAGCCTTCTTGTTGCAATTCTTTTAAAATATGACGAAACCAACAGTCTCCTCCAAGCATTTGAGCTGGAACCATAAGGGTATCATCAATATCCAGAACAACCAAAGTATCTTCATCAACATAAGGGAGAACTTCTTCAATTTTGTGTATTTCAAGAATTTCAGAAGTTAGGCGAAAAGTAAAGAGGCTAAGAACTAAGAGCGCGAAGAAAATTTTTGATCTCATAAAGTGACGCCCATTTATTTGCATTAAGAACAGAAAATTTAAACTAAAGCTCCTTTTTAATCTATTTTTAAAAAATTAGCTTTACAAATTAGTTTAATGAAGGATTCTCTCTTCAGAAGCTCTGGGAGTATGATGAAAAATGAACCCGTTGGTTTGGGGAGGTTTAGGAAATTCATTTTTAATAAAAGGAGATACTTAATGGGCATTTTTAAAATAAAAAGACATATCACAAAATAGATCGTTGAGTTATGAGGAAATGAAATGCTCCTATTTAGGTCTACGCTCTATTATGCAAGAAGAAGAACTCGTTTATACTCCAGGATATAAAATTCAGGAGATGATTTTGAAGAAGGAAATATCCTGCAAGGAGGTTTCTCTTACTTTTTTAAACCGTATTGAGAGACTTAATCCCAAGCTACATGCCTATATTTTAGTATTAAAAGAAATGGCTCTTGATCAAGCAGAGCGAGTTGACCAGGGTCTTACTTCAGTAGAAACAGAGTCTTTAATGGGTATCCCTATTTCCATCAAAGACCTTCTTCTTGATATCCAAGAGACTGTAACAAGTAATGGCTCTTTAGTTTGCAAGGCTCTCATAGCAAGCAATGATTCACTTGCTGTTAAGAGAGTTCGGGATGCTGGCGCCATTTTTTTGGGAAAAACAAATGTTCCTGAGTTTGGTTCTGAATTTATGACTCATAATAAATTGATGGAGCCAACAGCAAACCCTTGGAATCTCCTCAGAACGTCTGGGGGGTCTAGTGGAGGATCTGCTTCGAGCGTAGCTGGAGGACTTGCTTCAATAGCTTTAGCTAATGATTCTGCGGGATCAATTCGTTTGCCTAGTGGGCTCTGCTCTTTATTTGGCTATATGCCTTCTTTTGGCTGTGTCCCAAGTATTTCAAAAGAAGAGCTTAACTTTAAACCTCTGCATCGAATAGGCCCTATCAGCCACACTGTTAGAGATGCCGCTATGATGCTCAATGTTCTTAATCAGCCTACTGCTTTGGACCCTGACTTAAATGCGCCCATTGATTTTGTAAAACTTTTAGAGAAAGACCCTAAAAAATTAAAGTTAGGATGGAGCCCTGATTTAGGCTTTGGAATTAAGAATGAAGAAACTCTCATAATTATAGAGAAGCGTCTTAAGGAATTAGAGGAATTAGGATTTAAAGTTGAAGAGATCCAAATGCCGATAGATCTCAAAGAACATATAGAGGAACTCTCCAATTTCATCGTTGCAAGGTTTGCTCTTTTAGCAGATGAAATCCCTCTTTTAGCTAAGCCTCTTTTAGGATCTTCAATTACAGCTATGATCAATAAATCTTTGACTATTAGTCAAAAAGATTATTTAAAGGCTTCTACTTTTAAAGAACTCTTTAGGCAAAAAATGCAGGGTTTAATGGCCGAGTATGATTTATTAATTACTCCTACGTCGGCAATGCCCGCCTTCCCTATTAAAAATTTTAGACAAGAGGTGAAAAAGGTTTATGCGGATCCTTTCCTCTTTTTTGCTTTCTTGCTCTACCCTTTTAATGTAACAGGGCAGCCAGCTGCCTCACTACCCTGCGGCTTTAATTGTGAAAATCTGCCCATAGGCATGCAGATAATAGGGTCAGAAAAGACAGATTCTGATATATTCCAGTTTTGTGGTTTTTATGAGCGAGCCTTTCCTTGGAGAGATCGCCGCCCTCAACTGGATAAAGTTATATGAAGCAACTTCTATTTTTAATTCTCGTATTTGGATCTTCTTTAGGATTTTCCAAAGAATGCAGATTTTCAAGCGAAAAAAGAGACCTCGCTATCACTCTTACTAAATCTAAGGAAGAGCTCTTATTAACAGAGCTTGATGACATGAAAAACCTATTCCCCTTTAATGAAAAGTTAAATCCAGAAGACCCTTCTCTTTGCATCGAGACCATTGCCAAAAAGCAACAAGATGAGTTTATTAAATCCCAAGATTTAATAAATTTAAAACCAAAAGATAATTCCCCTCCTTTTGATTTTTTCTCTCAATAATAGATGAAACATAAACCCATCAAGTTTCTTTTCTCCACTTTTCTTCTTTTAGGAATCTCTTTTTGTGTTTATAGAATTTCCTACCCAAATGACTTCTTTCTCTCCGACAAGCCTTTCAAAAAAAATCCCAAATATCTAGTTGAAAAAAGCTTGACTCACTATCAAATTCTTTCAAAAGAGCATTTCACGCCAGACTTAGAGGTGCTACTTAGTGAGCCTGACTTTTTTTTAGAAGACCCTCAAGGATGGCTTAAAAATAATGTTAAACGCACTGTTGCAGTCGTGCAGCTTGGAGACTCTACTTATTTTATAAAGCGTTATAATTTTAAAAACTTATTTGACTATCTGACCAAATGCGCCTTTAGATCCTCTAAAGCATTCAGGTCTTTTAGTTACGCTCATGAGTTTGATAAAGTGGGGCTCAAGACTCCTAAACCTCTTGCTCTTTTTGAAAAAAGAATTGGATTTCTGTGGACTTCAACTTACCTAGTTTTTGAATATAAAGAAGGGCAAACGTTAGAGCGTCATTTTCTTAAGGGACATATTTCTTTAGAAAAAAAAGAGGCTTTGATGAGAGAACTCTCTGAATGTATGGAGATTTTTTATCAAAATAAGTGGGTACATCGAGACTTTACTTTCAGGAACATTTGGGTTTTTGAAGACCAACTTTTCTTCTTAGATTTAGATGATATGCACTCTTACGCCTTTAATAATTACTTTTTCAGAAAAAAGTTTAAAAGGAAGCATTTGAAAAATTTAGCTAACGAATTTTCTATTCCTTTAGAAGATTTGCAAAATAATTTTTTTGATTACATTTAAATGCCTCCAGTTTTAGAGTGCGAAAAAATGTTACAAATATTTTTTGTCATGAAAAAAGTAATCAAGGGCCTTCTTAACTTTCGGGTCCTCCTAACTATACTCTTCCTTCTCTTTGTGATTGGAGTATTTACTGAAAGGTTACCATTAGACCGGTGGATTACCTCTAATCCTTTCAAAAACAATCGTGCATACACCTACACTAATCAATTTAAGCAGCGCTTAATTGTTGCAAACTCTGATCGACCTGTTTCTTTAGAAATATTTTATGAGAATCCAGAAGCTCTGTTCCAAAACACAGAACGACTCATCTCAGATATGCAGCTAAACCCAAAAATACCAACGAAAGTGGCGCTTGTACGAATAGAGGGGCGCCCATATATCGCAAAAAAATATTACCAAGTTAATTTTCTTAGTTGGACTAAGTTCTTTCCTATCAGAGGCTCCTATGCTTATAAGTCTTGGTATTATGCAGATCTCTTAAATCAGATGGAAATTAAGGTTGCTAAACCTTTATTACTCATTGAGAAAAAGTTTGGTCCCTTTTGGATTAGTAGCTATACCCTGCAAGAATATATTCCTGGTATCAAAGCCTCGCAGTATTTTGGATATTGCACTGAGTTTGATGAGGGGTGGCAAGCATCTTTAGAAGAGCTTAAAGAGCTCTTGAGCACTCTAAATAACAGTCATATTATTCATAGAGACTTACATTTAGACAACATTATGATTCAGGACGGTAAGCTTGTTCTTATCGATTTAGATTATATGCGTAGTTATTATTTTTCGTATGCTTTCAAACTTTTTTCTCGACATAAAAAAGACATAAAAAAATTATCTAGAGATATTGAAAATCGAGGAGCAGATCGGATCCAACCCATTTTTAAAGAGGTATTTAACCTAAATGAAAATAATCAAAAGTCTCTTTAATTTTTGGGTCCTTTAGCTTACTCACTTTTTGAGGAGGTCTTTAAACTCAATAATGAGAATTCCTTCTCTGCCTCACCTTAGGCCTAGATTTTTCAAAAATATTATTGCAAAATATTTTTTATTGGCTACTCTGAAGCAGAGGTGCCAATATGTATTCACAAAATGATCTAAAAAAAGAAGCAACTAAGGTCCGGTCACACAAGAAAAAACTTTTGGAGCAAATCGAAAGTTATTGGAGCCTTGCTAATTTCTTAGCGGGCACTCAGATTTATTTAAAAGATAACATATTACTCAAAGAGCCCTTAAAACCTGAACACATTAAAGCCAGGCTGCTCGGGCATTGGGGGACTTGCCCTGGAATCAATTTAGCTTACGCCCATTTAAACCGGCTAATTTTAGAGAAAAACTTAAGCATGCTCCTTGTAACGGGTCCTGGACATGGAGCTCCTGCAAATCTTGCTAACCTTTATTTAGAAGGGAGTTTAGAAGATTATTACCCAGAGCTTTCTCATGATTTTGAAGGGCTGAAAACTTTCATCAAAAAATTTAGTTGGCCAGGAGGATTTCCAAGTCACTTATACCCCGGAATTCCAGGAACTATCCATGAAGGTGGAGAGCTTGGATATGCTTTGGCTACCTCTTTTGGAGCTGTTATGGATAACCCTGATCTTATTGCATCTTGCATTGTCGGAGACGGTGAAGCTGAAACAGGCCCTACAGCTACAGCTTGGCATAGCACCAAATTTTTAGATCCCAAGATAGATGGCGCTGTTTTACCCTTTGTACATATTAACGGGTATAAGATTTCAAATCCTACTCTATACGGAACGATGTCAGATGAAGAGTTAACGGATCTATTTAAAGGATATGGATATGAACCTTTTATTGTAGAAGGAGAAGATATCCATCTAAAGATGTTTGCAACTTTGAATTTAGCATATGCTAATATTTTAGAGATTCAAAGCAAGGCCCGCTCAGGGTCCCCCATTTCCAAACCTAAATGGCCTGTTATTCTTATGAAAACTTTAAAGGGTTGGACAGGCATCAAAGAAGTAGATGGAGTGAAAGTAGAAGGTACCTGCAAAGCTCATCAAGTCCCTGCTAAAGATGTGAAGGAGAATCCAGAACATCTCAAGCTTGTTGAAGAGTGGTTCAAATCGTATCATCCTGAAAAGCTATTTGATAAAAAGGGTTCTCCTAAAAAGGATCTTTTAGAACTGTGCCCAAAAGGGGATCAGCGAATGGGTTCTAATCCCCATACGTTTGGAGCTAAAGTCCATCAAAGACTAGATCTTCCAAATATAAGAGACTTTGAAGTTAAAGAAAAAGATTCTTTAAAGGAATTTATTCGCGGACGAAAGTACTTTCGAAATGTTAAAATGCTCTCTCACTACATGAGGTCAATGCTCAAGAAGAATCCTCAAAATTTTAGATTTTTCTCTCCTGATGAGCTGGAATCTAATCAGTTGGGAGATGTATTTGAAGTCACACATCGAGATTATCAGTGGCCCATAAAAAGTTATGATACAAACATTTCTTCTAAGGGAGGAAGAGTTTTAGAAATCTTAAGTGAGCATACTTGCCAAGGTTGGCTGCAAGGATATCTATTAACAGGTCGCCACGGTTTATTCCCTTCTTATGAGGCATTTTTAGGAATAGCTGCAACAATGATGGATCAATATGCAAAGTTTTTAAAAGTCTCACGAGAAATTCCTTTTAGAGGAGAGATCTCTTCTTTAAATTATTTAGAAACATCAACTCTATGGAGACAGGATCACAATGGATTTTCCCACCAAAGTCCCGGTTTTATTAATACTCTTTTGAATAAAAAAGCAGATATCCTGCGCATCTACTTACCCCCTGACGCCAACACCTTAATTAGCACCATGGACCACTGTTTAGCAAGTAGATGTTACATAAATTTAGTTATAGCAAGTAAACAAGAGATGCCCCAATGGCTCTCGATGGAGGAAGCTATTGACCACTGTCGAGCAGGAGCCTCATCTTGGGATTGGGCTGGAACTCATGATGGTATTGATCCAGATATTGTGTTAGTAGGGGTTGGAGACAATCCAACAGTAGAAATTATGGCAGCAGCTCAGATTTTACGCCATGAACTTCCTGAACTGCGTTTTAGAGTTGTGAATGTTACAGACCTACTTGTCTTAGATAAAAGCTCTCTTCATCCACATGGACTGGATGATGAGATGTTTACCTCTCTTTTTACAGCATCGCAACCTGTTATCTTCAACTTTCATGGCTATCCATCTGCTCTAAAACAACTACTATACGGAAGAGATGCGCTTGACCGCTTTCATATCAATGGATATATCGAAGAAGGAACTACTACTACACCATTTGACATGTGCGTTCGTAATAAAACGAGCCGTTATCATATTATTATGCAGGCTATTCGACTCGCATCAAAATTCAATGAGAAGGTAGCCTCCGTAGCTCAAAAGTGGGTCTCTCACTATGAGTATGAGCTTTGGCAACATCGAAAGTATATCCATAATAATGGAGAAGACCCCAAAGAAATTTCTGAATGGAAGTGGAGCTAAAGAATGCCTCTTTTAGTGATCAATGCTGGCTCTAGTTCTTTAAAAATCGCACTATTTGAGCTCGATTCAAAAAAGATAGTCAAAACGCACTATGGTGTTGTGGACTGGGATGAAAAACCACCTACATTTAGTTTGTATTCCGAGAGAGAAAAAACAAAGAAGGTGATGTTAAACAAAAAAACTAAAAACGAAAACATAACTATTATCTTTAGGTATTTAAAGGACCTTTTCCCAAAGTTAGATGCATTGGGTCATCGTATTGTACATGGTGGTGATCTATTTTCAGAGCCTACAAAAATAACCGCAGCCGTCAAAAAGCAAATAAAAAGCTTAAGGTCACTAGCACCTCTGCATAACCCTATAGAACTTGAATGCATTGAGATCACAGAAAGCATTTGGAAACAAGCTTCTCAATTAGCAGTTTTTGATACTGCATACTTTCGAGATCTTCCAAAAAAAGTTCTGCACTACCCCCTTCCATATTCTTGGGCAAAGAAAAAAATAAAGCGTTATGGTTTTCATGGAATCAACCATGAATATTGTGTAGAAGAGTTTAACAAAAACATAAAAAGCAAATCTAAAAAACCCAAAGTTATCACGTGTCATTTAGGTAATGGTTGTTCCATCTCAGCAAGTCTCGGAAAGAAATGTATAGATACAACTATGGGATTTACTCCACTTGATGGTGTAATGATGGGGACTCGCGCAGGTTCGCTGGACCCAGGCATACTTATTTATCTATTGAAAAATAAGTTGTGCAGTTTAAGTGAGATAGAAAAGGTCTTAAATCATGAAAGTGGAATTAAGGGAATTTCTGGGATATCAGAAGATATGAGAGAAATTCTAAAATTAAGGAAAAAAAATCCACAAGCGCTATTAGCCTATCACATGTTTGTAGACTCCATCTCTAAGGGGATAGCTTGCATGATGACCTCTTTAGAGGGATGTGATGGCCTTATACTCAGTGGTGGCATTGGCGAAAATTCATCTCAAGTAAGGTCCTCAATAGTAAAAAAGGTCAGTTACTTAGGCTTTTCTTTAGACAGTAAAAGAAATCATGGTAGTGGTGATTTTGAAATTTCAGCCTCAAAATCAACAATCCCAGTTTGGGTTATTCGAGCCTCAGAAGAAAAAAGCATCGCTATGAAATGTCTTAAATTACTGAAAATCAATCAAAAAAATAAAGACTCCTTTGAGTAACCTTGATAATATACGTGGGGGGTTGCATATAAAAAGCTCATCCTTTATTCGGGGGATAAGGCAGAAGAGGCTTGTAAGGAGGCACAGATGAAACTTAGAAAATTAGCATTTTTAACATTATTTGCAGGAATGATCCCATTTTTGGTGATTTCATGCGGAAAAAATAACAATCAACCAAAATGTTTAGCAGTAGGTAGTGCAAGATCGGTAATGATTACTGAAAATCAAGAAGCTCCAGGTAGTTATATAGTAACTGTTAATGGAAGCAATCCAAGTACTGTTCTTTTAACGCAAGAACCTAAAAGAAACAGCAAAGTAATTGAAACAGATGCATTTATGGGCAATTGGGATACAAACTATAAAGAAGGTGCACCCAATGTAACATTTACATCAGTTAATCCAAATCGCACAACAACGAATGTTTTAGTTTTAACTGAGGCTAGCTATGATGCGAAGACTCAAACTATGACATTTAAAGCTGAAAAGTTAGAAAAAGAAGATGATAGCGTTCAAACAGGGACGTTTACAAATGTAACCATTACTTATGATTCAGAAGTAGGGGTTATGAATTTGAAGCAACTTGCTGATGTAAACGAATAAATATTTTTTAATCATTTGATAAAAAAAGACCCTTAAAACTCTCGTTCTAAGGGTCATCTTTAAAACATTTCAAGATTCTACGTTTTCATATTCGACTGTAGCAAAATCAAATAATCTTAATATGTAAACTTAAGTACTTCTGAGTGCTAAATTTTTCACAATCAATCTCAAATATAATAAGAGCTATTTTCAGAAACTTATTCACTATTAGGTTTTCATAAAAATAATTTGAGTAAATTGAAAAAATATAATATATGTAAAAAATCTATAAAACAATGGAGATATAGAATGTTTAAGTTAAATCCACTAATTAAGAGAGCTTCCATTCTCTTATGTTTTTTATCAATATCCGTATATGGCTACTCACAGAATAATGGAGATAGTAAGAGCGTTGAAAATAGTTGGCGAGCCTATTTCACAAAAAACTCTAATTTTGAAAACGTCACTCCCTACGCAGCGAATGTAAATGTAGGTATCGGCTTTTTATATTTTGCAGGATCGCGAGGAGCACCTTTTGGAGTAACTGCCAATTACAGTTTTGGGAGTGGTACTTGGACAAATGACCACCCTTTTGAAGGTAGATGGAAATACAACAAAACACTTTTAAAAGAACTTTCTATGGTTTGGAACCTCGGTGGGACACTTAATTGTTGTAATTGGCTTGGATTAGGTCTATCTGTGCTTAATCAAGGCGGAGTCACGATGAGCTACAATCCTATATTGAACGTTGCGGGCGGTAGTGTTTACTTTATTTACAAAGGGAGTTTAGATTTAAACGCAATTGTCGGTAAGTTCTTTGTGTACTCTCCCTGGTCTCTTATCTGGAAGGGTAATGGGTATTCTCCATATCTTGGCCTTTCAGTTGGACCATCGTGGCAAACATGGCGAGATCTGAAAAAAGTTGATGTAACACTAGCTACCACAACATATTATAATACAAAATACTCAGCAAACTGTTTTTTTGGATCTGAGCTAGGGGTTAAGGTAAGAAGCTTAGTGCCTAATGTGAATTTATCTGGTATGTTTGGGCTGAAATTTAATCTTTGGGGACAAGCTAGATCGATGGGTTTTGGTGAACAAGAGACGGCTCGAGACGGTGACAATGGAAGTGAGTATGCGCTATGGAAACCAATCAAAATAAAAACTGTCTACCAATGGTCTCCATTTATTGGGATCCTTTTTTCTTACTAAAATAAATTAGACATAAAAAAAGACCCTTAGAACTTTCGTTCTAAGGGTCGTGATTAAAAACTTGGCAACATCCTACTCTTCCATACTCTTGTGTATAGTACCATCGGCGATGCAAGGCTTAACTTCTGAGTTCGGGATGGGATCAGGTGTACCCCTTGCTCTATAGTCACCAAGTGAAACTTATTTGAAATCTTTCTTTTTTTAAGAATAAACGATGCTTGAGAACTAATCTTTAGGGTCTTTTCAAAGACCGCAAAGAAAAATAGTCAAGTCAATGGACCGATTAGTACTGGTCAGCTGAACACATTGCTGTGCTTACACTTCCAGCCTATCAAACATGTAATCTTCATGTGGTCTCATAGGGATATCTTATCTTGAGGGAGGCTTGGCGTTTAGATGCTTTCAACGCTTATCCGTTCCAAA
>CAYGMF010000002.1:33970-43865 GCA_964351075.1 uncultured bacterium | reverse complement strand
GGTCCATTCATAACCAACTCTAGTCTTATATTTAACCAAACTGGGACTCCTAGCTTAAGCCAAGAAATTTCTGGAACAGGGAGCATGACCAAGCAAGGTACAGGAACCTTAACACTCACGGGGGCTAACATCTATTCAGGAGGCACGACCATTACAGCTGGGACGCTTGCTTTGACAGGGACAGGAGAATTACTCTCTACAGGAGCAGTTGCTGCAAATGGGACTTTTGATATTTCAGGGATTAATACATCGACAACAATTGGAGATCTCAGTGGGTCAGGGGGCGTTAACTTAGGAGATAAAACTCTCGTTTTGGGAACGGCAGCGAGCTCTGCTTTTTCAGGGGTGATTAGCGGCACGAACGGAGCACTTACCAAACAAGGAGCTGGGACTTTAACTCTTACTGGGGCCAATACCTATACAGGAGGGACGACCATTACAGCGGGAGAAATTGCATTGACGGGAAACGGTTCTCTTGCTTCTACAGGAGATGTTGCTGCAAATGGGACACTTGACATTTCGGGGATAACAGCAGAATCCTTGGCGATTGCTGATCTAACCGGATCAGGTGTCGTTGACTTGGGAGCTAAAACGCTCGTTTTAGGAACGGCTGGGGACTCTACTTTTTCAGGGGTGATGAGCGGTACAAACGGCGGGATAAATAAAAAAGGAGTAGGTACCTTAACTTTGAGTGGGGCCAACACTTATACAGGAACTACGACCATTGGCGCGGGAACTGTTACTTTTACAGACACTACAGCTAATTTAGGTGGGACGATGGCCAATAACGCGGCTGTTATTTTTAATCAAGGTGCAGATAGCTCTTTTGGGCAGGCTATCTCAGGAACAGGGTCGTTAACAAAGCAAAATACAAGTACCCTTACTTTGACTGGAGCTAATGACTATTCGGGGGGCACGACAATTACAGCGGGAACCCTCAAAGGGAGCACGACTTCTCTGCAAGGCGCTATTGCTGTGACGGGAGCTCTTCAATTCGATCAAGATACTGATGGAAGCTATGCAGGGGCGTTGTCGCAAGCAGGTTCTATAACCAAATTAGGAACGGGAACTGTTACAGTCACGGGAACTTCAACTTTTTCAGGAACGACGGCTGTTACTGCTGGAAAGTTAAGAGTAAATGGAACTCTTCCAGGGACTACCACAGTTGGAGTAAATGGAACCTTAGACGGAATAGGAACTCTTGCAAATCTTGTGAATAATGGTACAACAGCTCTTGGCAACTCAATAGGAACTCTTACAATTACTGGGAACTATACGCAAGCTGCAGGTGCCACTTTAGAAGTTGAAATTAACAATACAGGTGCAACAGATTTATTAGACATTACAGGAACAGCTACTTTGGATGGAACTGTACAGGCTATCCCCGCAGCAGGAGTCTACACAGAAGGCACCCAGTTTGAATTTTTGACTGCAGCTGGAGGGCGAGGGGGAACAGAATTTTCTGGTATTGTGGAGAGTCACCCTCAAGATTTCAGTCTTCTTTATCAAGGGAACTCTGTTTTTATAGTCGTTGATACAACCTTTGTTGTTTCTCCGTTTGCCAGTACACTCTATGGCAATGCAAAAAGAACCTATAACTTTCTATTTGAAAACTCAAACCTTGTCACGGATACAAACCTTACGAACCTTCAAAATGCGCTGGTAGCTTTAGGAGCTAATGCTCTTAAAGAGGCGCTAGTTGAACTTTGTCCAGCGCAATATAGCGCCTTACCTCTTGTTAGTTTTCAAAACAATGTTAATATGGCTGAAATTTCTTTGCAGCAAGCTAAAAACGTATGTATCTGTGAAGCGTTTTATCCTTATATCTGGGTACAGCCAATGGGATACTATTACGATCAAAATACAAGCAGGGGACAGAGTTGTGAAGGGCAGTATAGTTTTTATGACTATACCTATGGGTCGGCTGCAGGAGCTAGTTTTAAACTAGGGAATCATTTTTTACTTAACCCGTCTGCTGGCTACACTCACTCTAGTCTTATTTGGAGAGGTAATCATGGAAACGCCTTGGCAGACTCAGTTTATTTTTCTCCTTCTGTTAGTTTTTTTACTGAAAAACTTTTTGTTAGTCTTATAGCTCAAGGGGGAATAGACTTCTTTAAAGGGAGGCGAACCATATCCTTTACAGGGATTAGTGGAACACCTAAACAGCGCCATAAGAGTTATAATTTTCTTGTTGGTTTGGATGCAGCTACTCAAATTGAATTAGAATTTGAAAAAATAAAGTTCAAAGAAAAAAAGTCTAAAAGTGAGATTCGATATTATTTGGAGCCAGATGTTCAAGTTTACTACCTCAATCTTTATCAAGAAGGGTTTAGTGAAGTGGATGGTGGATTTCTCAATCTAAAGGTTGCTCAAAAACGTAGTTCCTTCCTCCAGCCTAATGGAGGAGTGAAATTTATTCAGCAAATGATTTTGGAAAATTATAGCATTTCTCCAGCAATCTACGTGGGGTATCTCAGCAATATTCCTTTTGGCTCGTCTCACTACATCTGTGAGTTTCCAGACTTAGTCGTTCCCTCTACCACAGGGCGTTTAACAGTCGAAGGTGTACATAAAACAGTGAACCAAATTTCTTTAGGAGCTGAGTGCACGATCACAAGGTGTCGTAATATAGAGGTGAAGGCCGCTTATAGAGCTGAATTTTTGAGTAGAATGAATCTACAAAGAGCAAATGTTAAAGTGAGTTGGATCTTTTAAAAGATTTTATTTTTTGCTGTTTCTTAGCTCAAAATCTTCTTGCTAAGAAATTCCTTTATTTGAATGATGCGGGGATAGAAAAAAGGGGACTATGAATACTTCAAAATTGAAATTTATATTAGCCTCTCTTCTACTCTCTGCTCCTTTATCTGCAGCGGAGTTTGATGTAAGAGAGGAAAAACGCTCCAAAGAGCTCACTTCTTACAATTTACTTATTCACAATTATACAGAAGCTGCGCACCAAGCAAACCTTGGGGTAAAAGAGTTTCCAAATTCTCAAGAGCTTAGAGAACTCTATATAGAAGCGCTGTCCAAAGTAGGAGATGAAAAAAGGCTCCTTCAAAGCTGGCAACACTACTCTAGAGACTTCTCTTTTGATCGATATAAAGATTCTGTTTTAGAACATGTAGCTTGGGGAGTGATTCATAAAGCCCACCTCTCTGACAACCTCACAACTAAATTTACAAGCTTAATCGCAGCTTCTGTTCAAAATGATGCCTATTCTGTTGAAACACTCAAAAAGACCCTGGGAGATAGTAACTCCTTATTAAGAGAAGTCTCTCTTCAATTTTGCTTGAACTTTGGAGACGAGGTCCTTAAAGAAGAGGTTGTGCGGCTTTTGAAGGAAGAGCGCGTCTTTGAGGTTAGAAAGAGAGTTATAGAAGTTGCTCAGAGACTTAAGATCCAAGAAGCGCGACCCATTTTAGAGAATCTTTTAGATAAAGAGCAGGTAAGCTATGAGGAACGCTCTTTAATTGTAACTGCGCTTATCAATTACTACGACTCTATTTCTAAAGAAGAATTGCAAGAGCTTTGCATAAGTTCTTATCCAGGGCATAGATTGCTTGCTTGCGCTCTTTACACCTATTTTGATCTTAACGAACATATCGGTTTTTTAGAGAAGCTTGTCTACGACTCCAATAAACAAGTGAGACTTGCAGCTCTGTCAAGCCTTGGCAGCCTTAAAGTTACTAAGCTTAACGAGAAAAATATTGAAGAAGTACTAAAAGAGGCTCTAGAAGATTCTAATCCTCAAATTAGCTTAATGGCTAGTTGGGCGCTCATGAGCCAAAACCCTACTTTAACTAAAGCGAAACTTAGACATTTCCTTTTACACACTGATCAAAATGTCCGCCTGCAAGCAGCTGCTTTAATTGGGTATTCTATGTCCCAAATGCAGTCTCTTGCAGAAGAGATGTTTCAAGTTCATCCAGACCTCTATGTTCGAGCAAACCTCTCCTTTTTTCTAGCAGCGCATAGATTGCGGGTTAAGGAGGCTTGTGATCAACTCTTCACCCTTTTTCATGCAAAAGAGATGTTCATGTTTAAAGAAACTTATCCAGCTCATCTCAACCTTTTAGCTCCCTCTAGTCTTATTCTAGAACAAGGGAATCCAGAAGCCTTCTATTCAGTCTCTTCTGTTTACTATCAAATGGCGCAACTTGAAATCTTAAATGTTTTAGCTATTTTAGAAGATCCTCGAGCTAAAGATGCGATGGCTATTTTTTTAGATCACCATCATTCAGATGTTTCAACTCTGAGTTTAAGAAGTTTACTTAAGCTAGAGGATCGTCAAGCTTTAGAGCTTATGAAAGACTTTTTAACCCATACTGACAAGCATAAGAGAGTGGAAGCCGCCATTGTTTTAGCCCTTTTTAAAAAGGATAAAGATGCACTAAAAGTTTTGGAAGAATCCTTTGAAGAGGTAAATCGGGATCTTAAACAGATGATTTTAATGGCTATTGGAGAAATAGCCTCCAAAGACTCTATTGAATTTCTTATGGAAAGAGTCTACGAGCCTTCTCAATCTTTAAGAATTAATGCAGCAGCATCCCTTATCCGCTGCCTAAGAAACTAAAGACAATCTAAAATTGTTTTTAAACGCTTTATAGCAATAGATCCAAGAACTACAATAAATACCCAAAGCGCTGCAAAACTTGCCCAAAAAGGGAGGTACTCTTGCGTTCCAAGAATAGCTACACGAAAAATTTCCATTACATAGGTAAAAGGATCGAGTAGAGCTAAATATCCAACCCAATGGGCAATTTTATAAGCTACTTTCCAAGTGAAGAAATAGCAGCCAAAAAGGAAGAGGGGATTAATAAATCTAAAATAGATTCTGGATAAATCGTTCACCTTGATTAAGACGCTCACTAAAAATAGAGCGAAAAAGCCAAAGAAAACATTCACTGTGAGAAGACTTAGTCCAAGTTGGTACCAAGTAATATCATGTAAGTTGACCTGAGACCAAAAAAGGCCTTTACCAATAAAAAAAAGAGGAATGGAGATAATAAGAGATTGGAAAGCCCATGAAAGAGCTTGGTAGCAAAAAACAAGAGTCGATGAAATGGGTAGGAGCAATAAGTAAGCAATCGTTCGATCGCCACCGATGTCATTTATTAAAATACCTGCTTTCCCAATAATATCAAAGACTCCAAAGCTCGCAATAGCTCCAACCATGATGAAAACACCATAGCCATCTGAAGATGCTCCCATTTTAGGAATAAAGTAACCAAACACAATGACCCAAACTGTAAAGGTAATCAACATGTCGAGGAGTTTGCCCGGATACTCTTTCTTGTAGATGACAAGGTCGCGTCTTAGAAGCTGAAGGAAAATACGTAGTGACATATGGATTACTTCTCCTCCTCTCTTATTGCAAGCAAGACATCTTCTAACTTCTCTTTGTCATAATTTTTCATCACTTCAGATAAAGTCCCTACAGCCTTAATCTTTCCATGGTCGATCATACAAACTCTGTCGACAATTGCTTCCGCTTCTTCTAAATAATGAGTCGTCAAAATAATTGAGACGCCCTCATCCTTTAAATTCTTAATAATTTTCCAGAGTTCATGACGAATATGGGGGTCTAGCCCAACTGTAGGCTCATCTAAGATAATGAGTTTCGGACTATGAATTAAAGATCTTGCAATCAAAAATCTTTGCTTATATCCACCTGATAAAGTTGAGGCAACTGCATCTCTATAGCTCTCAAGCTCTAAGAGCTCAATGAGCTCATCTTTCTTTTTAAGGATAGCCGCTTCTTCCATTCCAAAAAAACGTCCAGAAAAAAGAAGGTTTTGATCAATTGTCAAGAGTTGATCCAAATTTGGCTTTTGGGGGCAAAAACCGACTATTTTTCTGTAGGCCTTAAGATTATTATAAATAGAGTTGCCTTTCCACAAAATATCTCCTGAAGTAGGAGGATTTAAGGAGGCTATAATAGAAGATAAGGTAGTCTTACCGGCTCCATTGACTCCGAGTAATCCTAAAGCCTCACCTTCATGGATATCAAATGAGACGCCCTTAAGAGCTTCCTTAGACGTTTTCCTTCCACTTTTGTATACTTTTTTAATGTGTTGAATTGATAGAAATTGAGAAGACATGAGGAAAAGTATACATATTTAGCTAGATTTAAATCAATAAATTTAAATACCTTTAATTAAATAATCAGTTTTTGGATGTAGCGTGCAGAAAGTTATTTTAATTACAGGATGTTCGTCAGGTTTAGGGCTTGTTTTAGCTAAAAGACTCTCAAAAGAGCATATCGTTTACGCCTCGATGAGAAGCTCATCTAAATTAGACTATTTTGAAAAAAGCTCCTCTCCCTCTTTTATCCCCATACGCCTAGATGTGACTGAAAGTGAATCAATCGAGAAGGCTTTAAGTACGATCAAAGAGAAACACCAAAAGCTCGATGTCCTCATCAATAATGCGGGAGTCATGCTAATGGGCTTTTTTGAAGATGTCCCTGAAAAAGAAGTTCGTGACCTTTTAGAAACTAACTTTTTTGGAGTTATGAGCTTAACCAAAAAAGCAATCCCTCTTTTGAAGCAATCTAAAGATGCTAAGATTATAAATATCTCTTCATCAAGTGGTTTGATGGCAATGCCAGCGCTTAGCGCCTACGCAGCCTCTAAGTGGGCAATCGAGGGGTTCTCTGAAAGCTTAAGATTTGAACTCTCTTCCCTAGGGATACAAGTTCTGCTCATAGAACCTGGCTTGATCAGAACTGAACTTTTAAAAGAGAATTTTCATGTCTTTGAAGATTCAAACTCAGATACCTCTGAAAAGATGACCCAACTCTTAAAACTATGGCAAGAAAGAGACCCAAAGACTTTCCTAGATCCAATAGATGTTGCAGCAGTCATTGAAAAAAGGATCCATCAGAAAAAACCTCCCTTCAGAACCGTTTTATCTAGACTCTCCAAAATTAAGCTCTTACTTAAAAGAGTCCTTCCGTATTCCATTTATGAACGAATCGTTTTAAAAGCTCTTAAAATCTAAATCTTGTTTAAAAAAAAACTATAAAGGTTTTTCTTGAACTTTTCTCATCTTTTCCTATATGGATAAATAAATAGAAAAAATTAACGCTAAATTACAATTCGATAGCCAAATAAGGCTTTTAATTGAAAGAGGGAGAACTCTATGGGAAAAGGTTTAATTCTAGTAACCGGATGTAGTGGGAGAATTGGCTCACGCGTCATCGATTTTTTTGCTGATGAGTATCAAGTCATTGGATTTGATATGGTGCCACCTAAAAAACCACATCCTAAGATGGAGTTCATGAAGATGGACTTGTCATCTGAAGAAGCGATAGCTAAAGTTTTTAAAACGGTGAAGGAAAAGTTTGGTGATCATGTCATTTCTATGGTTCACTTAGCTGCTTACTACAGCTTTACAGGGGATCATCCAGAGCTTTATGACAAAATTACAGTAAGAGGAACAGAGAGAATGTTGCATCATATGCAGGATTTTAACTGTGAGCAGTTTATCTTCTCAAGCACCCAGCTTGTGATGGATGTCTGTAAAGTAGGGGAGACTATTAATGAAGATTCTCCTGTAAATGCAAGTTGGGATTATCCGATCTCCAAGATTAAAACAGAGAAAGTGATGCATACTAAAAGAGGGAACATCCCTGTTGTAAGCCTGCGCATTGTGGGTTGTTATGATGATGAGTGTCACTCGATCCCAATCTCAAACCAAATTCAAAGAATTTACGAAAAGCAACTTCAAAGCCGCGTTTTTCCAGGAAACTTGAAATGTGGTGCACCTTTTATGCACTTAGCTGACTTGATTGATGTCATTGGAAAAGTTGTCCATAAAAGAAAAGATCTTCCGCCTGATCTAACCCTCTTAATAGGGGAAGATAAGACAATGAGTACAGACCAACTCCAAAGAAGGATTTCTCAACTCTGTCATGGAACAGAATTCACAACGATTCGAATTCCTAAAATTGTTGCAAAAATTGGAGCTTGGCTACAGTGGAAGCTTCCAGGAATGCCAGAGACCTTTATCCGTCCATGGATGATTGACTTAGCAGATAATAACTGGACGCTGGATATCTCAAGAGCTAAAAAGTATCTGGGATGGAAACCTAAGCATTATGTGAATGATGTGCTGCCTACTATGATTGAATTCTTGAAAAAGGACCCTCTTAAATTTTATGAGATCAACCTTTTAAAAGCGCCGAAATGGCTTCAAAAAAAATTCGCTAAAAAATAACCCTGAGAATTTATGGCTGAACGAACAGAAAGTAAATACAAACAGTATGTAGCCCATCACGAGAAGATTTTGTGGACCCGTTTTATCATGGTCTTCTTAGGGCTCTGGCTCTTCTTTGTTCCTGTTGCATTTGATTACTATAATACTAGTCACCATGTGATGATTAATGACATGGCTATGGGAGTACTCGTAGTTATCTGCGCCTTTTTTGCCTTTTCACCCACAAGTAAGTTTTTCCCTTATTTACTCGCTATTGTAGGGATATGGCTAAATTTTGCGCCCCTTATTTTTTGGGCTCCAACACCTATCATGTATTTAAATGATACCCTTGTAGGGTGTTTAATTATAGCCTTCTCAATTCTAATTCCAAGTGTTCCAGGAGAATTTTTATACGATGATGCCCCTTCCGTCCCTCCTGGGTGGACTTACAATCCCTCTTCTTGGCCACAAAGACTTCCAACGATGTGTTTGGCAGTGATCAGCTGGTTCTTTGCAAGATACATGGCTACTTATCAATTAGGCTATACAAACAATATGTGGGATCCTTTCTTTGGAAACGAAGGAACACTCCAGGTGATTACCTCCAGCCTCTCCAAGTCTTTTCCTGTATCTGATGCAGGGCTTGGTGCCATGGCTTACTGCATTGAATTTTTAATGGGAGCTAAAGGGGGAACAAGAAGATGGTTCACCATGCCATGGCTTGTTGTTTGTTTTGGTATCTTAGTCGTCCCTCTGGGGATTGTGAGCATTTTACTTGTTTGCTCTCAGCCAATTATCGTTCATCACTGGTGTACCTGGTGCCTAGCCGCCGCGACTTGCTGTATGTTTATGATTACATTTGCAATCAATGAAGTAGTCGCTGTTTGCCAATATATCCTCTCAGAGTGCAAAAAAGGAAGAGGTTGGTGGGACGTTCTTTGGAACGGAGGAACTCCAAATGATGCTACTAAAGATACCCGTACACCGGGGTTTTTGAATTCAAAAGGACAAATCTTTTCCTGCTTAAGATGGGGAGTTACCCTTCCTTGGAATTTAGTTTTAACCGCCTTTTTTGGGATGTGGCTCATGGTCTCACCCTATGCACTAGGCCTAACCGGTATGGCAGCTAACAGTAACTATGTCTTTGGAGCGCTCACAGTTGTGGTCTCTTACGTCTGTATGGCAGAAGTTGTTCGAGCAGGGCGCTATTTCATCGTTCTTTTTGGAGCATGGGAAATTGTCTCTGTTTGGGTATTAAATTACCCACCTTTCTCTCAGGGCGTTTGGATTAACTTTGTAATAGGAATCTTAATGATTTTTACCTGTATTCCTAAAGGTAAAATCCGTGAGAAATATGGAACCTGGGATCGTATGATTTTTTAAGAATCCATACAATAGAGATAAATCGGAGTATGATAAAGATCGTCTGCATAGACGATCTTTTTTGGTTTTAGATCCTCTATAGCAAATGTGTGACTGATTACAAAGCTACCAGGTCTCATCTCCCTTTTGAACTTCTCAGAGAGTTTCGGCATCACTCCTCTATATAGATAGCAAAAAACAAGATCAAATTTTCCAAAGTCTTGCTTCAAAAAATTACGTTTAAAAAGTTTAATCCGTTTTCCACCTCTCAAAAAAAATAAAATCTTTGAAAGGAGGTAGGGGACACTCGCCCCTTCAAAACAAAGAATTG
>CAYGMF010000002.1:14232-33870 GCA_964351075.1 uncultured bacterium | reverse complement strand
AGAGCTTCTTGCTTCATTCTTAAATGAATATTATAGAGACCATTTGCGCGACTTGGGGATAGTGAAGCTGGGATCTTGAGTTCTTCTAAAAAAGTAGGGGGTGTCTTTAATACCTCTTCTGGAGTCGAGCCATTATAAAACCAAATCAAAAGCTGAGCAAGTCCTGAGGATATTAATGCGTCTGCATACGCTTTAAAGTAAACAAGGCCTTCTTTCACTTGAGTAATAAGATAAAGCTCTGTTTGGCAGCCTCTAACTAGGTGTTCTTTTAGCTTTTCATCAGTTGAGAGCTTAACCTGTCTCTTTCCAAGCTCCATAATATAGGCATAGGTCTCTTCAGGGGTTTTGAAAGAAGAGAATGCGTCTACTATTTCTTGGGTTTTGTCTTTTAAAGTCGTCATAAGGTCCAATAATAGCTATTTTATGACTTTATCACAATCATCGTATAGAAACTTGTACTGTGCGTGAAAAAAAGAGTTTAAATTCAAAAGCTTCATAGTGACTTGAGCCACAAAGACGACAATGAATACATTTAAGGTCATATCTATATTACGGGTAGCCTCAAAGGCAAGCATTGTCATGGTAATAGGTGCTCCTAGGACAACGGAGGTGAAAGCTGCCGAAGCTGCAATCACTAGCATTTCATGGCTTATTAAATAATGAGGAAAGATAGAGCGCAGAACAGCTGCATAGAGAGCTCCTATAGTAAGTCCTAAAAAGAGGGAAGGGGTTAAGACCCCTCCACTGAATCCAAAACCAACTGAAAATAAAACAGCTAAATATTTAGCTAACAGTAAAAAAAGAGTGGGGACTAAGGAGGACGATAACTCTGCTAAGAGAGCCATTTCGATAAAGCCAAGCCCCAAAACATTTGGATACCTAATGGTAAGTAAAGCAAGGCCCGCTCCTCCAATCATAGGCCACATCCACTTTGGAAATAGGCTCTTATAAGAGGATCGAACGGTGAAGGAGAGCGTCTTAAGGAACAGGTAGGCTAGTAATCCACATCCAAATCCCAGTATAAACAAGTTTAAAATGGGGACACTTGGATGAAAAGGTGCAAATTTCAAATACAGATAGGGAGAAACTCTTGTAAAATACTCTCTTATAGCAACTCCAGTAAAAATAGCTACTGTAATAGGGAGGAGATCGAGGGCTGTTAAGGAAAAGGAGACAAGCTCAATCACAAAGAATATACCCACAAAGCTTGAATGCAAAGAGGTCGCTAAACTCGTTCCTATAGCTGCAGCTACCAATACCCTTAGCTGATGCCCCTGTACATGGAGAATGCGACAGAGCCAACTGGTAAGAGCTGCTGAAAAGAAAATAGAGGGCATCTCCCGACCAACCGATGCACCTGCTGCAAGAGAGAGAGTCGCAGAAACAGTGGAGCTAATCCCTTCTGTGGGGGTGATATAGCTCATATGTCTATAAGAATAGAGCAAATGAGGGAATCCTTGACCATGCCCATAATATGGAATAAAGTAGTAGATGATGAGTCCAACAAGAGCGCCGGCTACCATAAGAATGATAAAGAAATACCAAAGGGGAGTTGTTTGTGCAATTTCGGCAAAGTCAGTAGATGGAGTGTTATAAATAAAACGAGTTAAAAGTTTATAGAATTTAATGAATCCAATCGTTGCAAAGGAAGAGATTATTCCAACTATAAAAGCTAAAAAGTATAGGTAGTAGGGACGCTTATCTTGAATGAACCCTAAGTGATCTTTTGGATGCTCTTGCTGTTTTAAAGAAAATAAAGCCATTTGAATGCATATCAAAAATAATTTCAGATATACATTAGGGACTTTTTTGAGCCAATAAAATTATTTTTTGACTAAAGGAGAGCTTGTTTTAGCCGAATTTAATAGGAGGCTTATGAATTTCTGGACTTTCAAGAACAGGCTCGTTAGGAAGAGTTGTTCGAGTCACAAAATCAACCGTATCAAATACCGCATTAAAGAGGCCTGTAGAGGCTATCACTTGATTTACAGCCATAGCTGCTAGACCTACTGTAAGTAGCGCAGGAGCACCTGCAACAAGAGCTAGAGGGTAGTAAGCAAACCAAGACTCAGCTCCAAGGGCCGTTGCAGAAAAGGTTACAAAAGTACCCGCATAAGAGAAAACCTGGCTAGAAACTGTTAACATATAATTTGAAAAAAGACTCGCTTTAAGAGCACGATTTACCGTTTCTAAAAAATGTTGGCGATCTTCTGGCTCCTTGTCCATCTCAATCACATTTCTTAAAAAAATGTTTGCAATAAGTGAAGTGGATTCTGAATAGCCTATCTGCTTGTAGTAATTGAGATTTTCATCAAAAAGCTTAGGCAAAACTCTAGGCAAGAGATGCCATTTCATGAGTTGAGAAAGGGTCGTTAACGTTTTTTCATCCTCTGCCTGAAGGAAGTCAAAATGTGAAGGTTGAGCCGCCTGTTGCTCAGGAAGCTTTATCTCACGATTTGGTTTTATGTTCGTATCTATCATATGTTTTATAGTTGAAGTTGATATTGCCTCAATTTTATCGGAAGTTTATTAAGGTTTTATAAAGTAGTGAAAAATAAAGATGTTAATTAAAATTTGTTTTTTAATTATAAATTCTTGAAGAGAGTTTTTCAAATATAAAGATTGACAGAAATGGGGGGTAAAAGACTAAACTGTCGTCTCGTAAAACTTGAGGATTCCATAAAAACAATATATGGCAAAAGAAGATACACTGAAACTAGAAGGCACCATTAGAGAACTCTTGCCTAATATGACGTTTCGAGTCGAGCTTGAAAACGGTAAGATGGTCTACGCACACCTCTCTGGAAAAATGAGACTTAGGAACATTAGAGTCTCTGTTGGGGATGTAGTGCAAATTGAAATTTCACCCTATGACTTATCGAAAGCGAGGATAATTTACAGAAACCGATAATTGGGGTTGATTTATTTAAAAGATCACACTAAACTTATAGGCTTTTAAAATTATTTTAATCAGCGTTGTCCAAGACTTTGTCAGGACAGGGTTAAGTTACTAAAGAAAAATGGTTTATGTAGAGCATCTTTTTTTAAAGATGCCCAGATAGCTCAGGGGTAGAGCACTTGCATGGTAAGCAAGCGGTCGTAGGTTCAATTCCTATTCTGGGCAAGTAAACAGTTAATTTAAAAAATAAGTACCTTATCGGAGGAACACACAATATGGCTAAAGAAGCATTTAAAAGAGAAAAACCCCACGTTAACGTAGGTACAATCGGGCACGTCGACCATGGTAAAACTACTCTTACTGCTGCTATTTCACAAATTTTTTCTGTAGATATGAAGAAGGATGTTAAGAAAATCGATAACACTCCTGAAGAGCAGGCAAGAGGGATTACAATTAACGCATCACACGTAGAATATGAAACAGCTGCAAGGCACTATGCTCACGTAGACTGTCCAGGTCACGCCGACTATGTAAAGAATATGATTACTGGTGCTGCTCAAATGGACGGCGCTATTCTAGTGGTTGCTGCAACAGATGGAGCTATGCCACAGACTAAAGAACACATCCTGCTTGCTCACCAGGTAGGGGTTCCAGCAATTGTTGTTTTCTTAAATAAAATCGACCAAATTGGTGCAGAAGATCAGGAGCTTGTAGAACTCGTAGAAATGGAAATCACAGAGCTTTTAGAAGAAAAAGGCTACAAGGATTCTCCTGTTATTAAGGGTTCAGCTCTTAAGGCCCTTGAAGGGGATGCAAAAAGTATTGAATCTATCAATGAACTTATGAAAGCAGTTGATGAGACGATCCCAACGCCTAAGCGTGAAGTAGACAAGCCATTCTTAATGCCTGTTGAGGATGTTTTCTCAATTTCTGGACGTGGAACTGTTGCTACAGGTAAAGTTGAAAAGGGTGTCGTTAAGCCTAACGATAAGCTTCAGCTTGTTGGGTTGAAAGAGACCCGCGATACAGTAGCTACTGGCCTTGAAATGTTCCAGAAGACTCTTGATTATGCTGAAGCTGGAGAAAACGTAGGTATTCTTCTTAGAGGGATGGATAAAAAAGATGTAGAAAGAGGAATGGTTTTAGCTGCTCCAGGAAGTTGTAAGCCTCATAAGAAATTTGAATGTACACTTTACGTTCTTAAGAAAGAAGAAGGAGGGCGCCATAAGCCATTCTTCTCTGGATACCGTCCACAATTCTTCTTTAGAACAACCGATGTAACCGGAACAGTCAAACTAGCTGAAGGAACTGAAATGGTTATGCCTGGTGATAATGTAACTATGCAGGGTGAATTGTTAGTTCCTGTTGCTATGGAAGAAGGAATGCAGTTTGCTATTCGTGAAGGTGGGAGAACTATCGGAGCGGGTACTGTTTCTAAAATCATAGAATAATTAACTCTAAAATTACCTTGCAGAATTGCACTATTCTGCAAGGTAGATTGGTTTTTGGGTGTGTAGCTCAGTTGGTAGAGCAGCGATCTCCAAAGTCGCCGGTCGGGGGTTCGAATCCCTCCGCACTCGATGGTGTGAGGGATAAGATAAGGAATCCAAATGTTCATGAATGCTAAAAAAATATCAGAGGTTGGAGAACCAAAAAAGAATCCAGTGATGGCTTCTATAGATTTTTTTGGGTCTCTCAAAAGAGAGTTTAAAACGGTCTCTTGGACCTCAAAAGCAGATTTGAGGAAGTATACAAAGGTAATTGTTATTTCTATGCTTCTTTCAGGATTTTCGGTTTACTGTGCCGATCTAGTGATACAAAAAGTGTTGAATACTACAAGTTTATTAACCCGTTTGATTTTTGGATAAATTATGAAACAATGGTATGTCATACAGGTTCTTTCATCTAAAGAGAAGCAAGTTAAGCAGGCTTTAGATGATAGTAAGAGAAAAAGTACGCATGGGGAAATGATAGAGCAATTTTTGCTTCCAACTGAAAATGTTATGGAAGTCAAGCAAGGCCAGCAGAAAATCTCTGAAAAGAGAATCTGGCCAGGTTATCTTCTCGTTAAAATGGAATTGTCGGACGAATCCTGGATGCTTATTAAGAACACAAATGGTGTGATTGGTTTTTTAGGTGGAGAACATCCAACGCCTCTTTCTGATCAAGAAGTGGCTAAAATTCTTCAAGACTTGGAAGACAAAAAGCAAGGTGTTACCCAAAAACATAAGTTTTCTGTGGGAGACCATGTTAAAATTACAGATGGCGTCTTTGTCAATTTTATTGGGACCATCACTGGAACCCAGCATGAGAAAGGTAAGCTAAGTGTAAATGTGTCCATCTTTGGACGTGAAACTCAAGTAGATGATTTGGAGTTCTGGCAAGTTGAAGAAGTCAATGAAGACACTGAAATGAGCTGAAGCTAAATATAGATAAGGACATAAAATGGCAAAAAAGAAAAAAATAGCTAAAATTATTAAATTGCAGATTCAAGCAGGGAAAGCGAATCCAGCTCCACCTGTAGGACCAGCGCTAGGTGCGGCTGGGGTCAATATCATGGGGTTTTGTAAAGAATTTAATGCTAGAACTAACGACAAAGGCGGAGATGTTTTACCGGTTGTGATCACTGTTTATGCTGATAAATCGTTCACATTTATTACAAAGCAACCTCCCATGTCTCACCTAATCAAAAAAGCGTTAGGTTTAGCAAAAGGTTCTGGGGTGCCTAACCGTGACAAAGTTGGAAAAATAACGAGAAAGCAAGCCCTAGAAATAGCAAAATCAAAAATGCAAGATTTAAATGCTCAAACTCCAGAAGCTGCAGTAGAAATGGTGTTTGGAACTGCACGTTCAATGGGCTTAGAGCCTGAGAAAGGAGAATAAAATGGCCTATAAAACAAAACGTACAAAAGCAGTTGAAAAGCTGTACGATAAAGAAAAAAGTTATGATTTATCAGAAGCAATTGAGCTTCTGCAAAAATGTCCCCCTACCAAATTTGATCAAACACTAGAAGTTTCAATGCATTTAGGCGTAGATCCTAGAAAAGCAGATCAATTGGTTCGTGGAACAATGACCCTACCGCATGGTACTGGACAAAAAAATACAGTTCTTGTCATCGCAAAGGGTGATGCTCTTAAAGAGGCGACAGAGGCAGGCGCAGATTATGCGGGGCATGAAGACTACCTTAAAAAGATAAAAGATGGATGGCTTGATTTCGACACACTCGTCGTAACACCAGATATGATGAGAGAAATTGGAAAGTTAGGAAAAGTCTTGGGGCCAAGAGGTCTTATGCCGACTCCGAAGGCAGGAACCGTGACAACTGATGTTGCTAAAGCTGTAAAAGAGATCAAAGCCGGAAAGATTGAATACAAAGTGGATAAAAATGCAGTCATTAATAATGCTATAGGTAAGCTGTCATTCAATGCAAAGCAACTCATTGAAAATATAAGACAACTCTTAGTGAGTGTTATTAAGGCAAAGCCATCTTCCTCCAAAGGGACTTATGTGAAATCCGTTACTCTATCTTCAACGATGGGGCCTGGATGCAAAATAAATCTACGTGAACTACCAATATAATAAAGAGTCGTCATGAGAAAAGAAAAACAATATTTATTAGATGATATTAAAGAGCGCATTGAGAATTCAAAAGCCTTTATCGTCACCCACTATAAGAATATGTCTGCGAATGCCATGGGTGAATTTCGTAGCAATCTATCCAAATCAGGCGGTGACTTTGAAGTCATAGCTAAAAGAGTTTTTTTAAAAGCTGCAGAAACTCAAGGGATAGAATTAACTAAAGAGCTTTTAGAAGGCCATATCGGGATAGCATTTTCTGAAGATGATTATGTTTCGGTAGCAAAAGAGATCCATCGATATGGAAAAGAAAATGAAACTATAGAGATCCTTTCAGGATATATTGAGGGGCAACTCTATGACCAAGAAAGTGTGATTAAACTGTCTAAACTTCCATCTCTTGATGAGATGAGGTCTCAGTTTGCAGGCCTCTTGGAAGCGCCAATGTCACAGACTCTTGGAGTCTTTGATGCGGTCTTGACTAGTGTCATCTATTGTTTAGAAAATAAAGCTAAACTTTAAACCCCTAATTAAGGTAAACTATTCCCCATCTAAGGGAAAATTTTAAAAAAACTATTAAGTGAAGGTAAGAGGTAAAACTGTGGAGAAAGAGAAACTCGTTGAAGAACTCAGTAAATTAACTGTTCTAGAATTGTCAGAGCTTAAAACAGCTTTAGAAGATAAGTGGGGCGTAAAAGCTGCTGCTGCTGTTTCTCAAGTCGTTGCTGCTGCGCCTGCTGAAGGTGCCGCTGCTGCTGAAGAAGAAGCTACTGATTTTGAAGTTACATTAGCTGAAAGTCCTGCAGACAAGAAAATAGCTGTAATTAAAGTGGTCCGTGAAGTCACTGGACTTGGCCTAAAAGAAGCTAAAGAATTAGTTGAAGGTGCCCCAAAAGTACTTAAAGATAGTGCTTCTAAAACAGAAGCTGATGAAATCGTTAAAAAAGTTCAAGCTACGGGTGCAAAAGTTACTCTTAAAGGACTTTAAGATTTTCGTTCCAACCAATTAGTTCATTGATCGAGTACAAATCATCTTGTACTCGATTATTACTATATAATTAATCTTTTAGGGAGTTAAGGTACTTTATGCTAAAAAAACCACCAAAACGGCTCGGTTATAAAGAAAGAGAAGAGATCATAGATTTACCCAATCTAATTGAAGTTCAGCTCAAGTCATATAATGAATTTTTACAAGTCGATAAACTTCCTGTTGAAAGGGCTAATTTAGGTCTTCAAGAGGTTTTCAACGAAATATTCCCCATTAAAACTTACAATGACAAAACAATTCTAGAGTTTTTGTCCTATACATTAGGTGAACCTAAATATACTTCAGAAGAATGTATACGTCGTGGAATTACGCTCAATGTTGTTCTAAAGGCACGTTTCAGACTTACTGATGAGACCGGAATTAAAGAAGAAGAAGTCTACATGGGAACTATTCCCATTATGACTGAAAAAGGGACATTCATTATTAATGGGGCCGAACGTGTGGTAGTCTCCCAGCTACATAGATCCCCTGGAATTGCCTTTGAAAAAGATCGACATCCTAAAGGGATTGATATCTTTTCATTTAAGGTCATTCCTTATAGAGGAAGCTGGCTCGAAGGGATTTCAGATATAAATGACTTTGTCTACATCTACATTGATAGAAAAAAAAGAAGGCGTAAGATTCTTGCCACCTCCTTCATCAGAACTTTAGGTTATTCTACAGATGCTGATATCCTTGAAGAATTTTTTAACACGCGAAAGGTTAAAATACGTTCTGAGGAAGATTTTGCACAATTAGTCGGTAAAATACTTGTTGAAGATATTGTAGATGAAGAATCAGGAGTATTCTTTGGTAAAGCAGCTGAAAAATTAACAACAGCAATGCTAAAACGGATGTTTGACTCTGGAATTAAAACAATCCGTATTGCTGAAGATGCTGATGAAAACTCTCCGATTATCAAGATGCTTGCTAAAGATCCAACTGATTCATACGAGTCTGCTCTAAAAGATTTCTATAGAAAAATCAGACCGGGTGAACCTGCGACTCTTTCTAATGCTCGATCTTTGATGATGAGACTCTTCTTTGACCCTAGACGCTATAACTTAGGACGTGTTGGTCGCTACAAGCTTAATTCAAAACTGGGTTTCCCAATCAACGATGAGACACTCGAAAATGTTACTCTTACAAAAGAAGATATCATTGGAGCTCTTAAATATTTAATGAAATTGAAAGTAGGGGACAGAAGCGCTTACGTTGATGATATTGATCACTTAGGAAATCGTCGTGTCCGTTCTGTTGGTGAATTGATACAGAATCAATGCCGAATGGGTCTTGCAAAGATGGAAAAAATTATCCGCGAGAGAATGAATTTATTTGATTTCTCTTCAGATACATTGACTCCTGGAAAAATAGTTTCAGCAAAGGGCTTAGCGGGTATACTTAAGGACTTTTTTGGAAGATCTCAACTCTCTCAGTTTATGGACCAAGTTAATCCAGTAGCGGAACTGACCCATAAAAGACGTCTCTCAGCATTAGGGCCAGGAGGTCTTAACAGAGAACGTGCAGGTTTTGAGGTTCGTGATGTTCATCCAAGTCATTATGGAAGAATATGTCCAATTGAAACACCTGAAGGTCCAAATATTGGTTTGATTACTTCACTCTCCTCTTACGCTAAGATTAATGAGTTTGGTTTTATAGAAACCCCTTATCGAATCGTTAAAGATGGCGCTGTCACAGATGAAATTGTTTACATGACAGCTGACCAAGAAGAAAGCAATTATATCGCTCAAGCTTCAACCACTCTTGATGAGTTTAATATGTTTACCCAAGACCTATGTGGTGCGCGTCACCGCGGGGAACCTGTTGAAGTAGAAAGCAGTAAAATTACTCACATGGAAGTATCACCTAAGCAGTTAGTTTCTATTGTGACCGGTTTAATTCCTTTCTTAGAACACGATGATGCAAACCGTGCACTTATGGGTACGAATATGCAACGTCAAGCTGTTCCTCTTCTCAAAACAGATGCTCCTCTTGTCGGAACTGGAGTTGAAGCTAGAGCAGCAAGAGATTCAAGGGCGGTTATTGTCGCAGAGGAAGATGGTGTAATAGAGTACGTCGATGGTTTTTCCATAACGATTGCTCCAAAACATAACCCTAAAGAAAAGAAAGTTTATAAGCTTAAAAAGTTTCTTCGATCTAATGCAGGTACAGCCATAAATCAAATGCCTATTTGTTCAGTGGGTGATCAAATCAAAGCCGGTGATATCATTGCAGATGGATCTGCAACAGATCGTGGTGAGGTTGCACTTGGTAAAAACGTTCTTGTAGCATTTATGCCTTGGTGTGGTTACAACTACGAAGATGCGATCATCATCTCTGAAAAACTAGTCCGTGAAGATTACTATACTTCACTTTATTTAGAAGAGTTTGAAATTACTGCTCGTGATACAAAACTAGGCAAAGAAGAGATTACACGCGATATTCCAAATGTATCTGAGGAGGCACTAGCTAATCTAGGTGAAGACGGAATCATCAGAATTGGTGCTGAAGTTAAGTCAGGTGACATTTTAGTGGGTAAAATCACCCCTAAAACTGAAACTGAATTAGCTCCTGAAGAGAGACTTCTAAGAGCTATCTTTGGTGAAAAAGCTGCAGATGTTAAAGATGCTTCTCTCATGGCTACCCCAGGAACTGAAGGAACTGTGATGGATGTCAAAGTCTTCAGTAGAAGGGACCGCCTTTCTAAAACAGATGATGAACTTGTTGAAGAAACAAATAGACTTAAAGATATTCATAAAGAATATCAGATGAAGTCTGAACAAATCTACAATGAACGAAGAGACCGACTTGGAGCGATTCTTTTAGGAGAAAAAGCGCCAGGGACTATCGTGCATAGAAAGACAGCTGAAATTATCATTGCTGACAAAGAAGAGATTACTCTAGACAAGCTATCACTTCTCGAAGAAGAGGCTTTAGAAAATCTTATCATGCCAGAGAATGAAATTTACAGACTTTTAAAAGCAATTTTAAAAGACTTTGAAGTTAACTCTGAAAAAATAAATACTCAGAAGAAAAGTGACCTAGAATACACTCGAAAAGGGGACACAGAGCTTGATCCAGGCGTAATTCGTCAGGTAAAGGTCTACATTGCAACTAAACGTAAGTTGCAAGTAGGGGATAAAATGGCAGGACGCCACGGAAACAAAGGTGTTGTTTCTATGATCGTTCCAGAAGCTGATATGCCTTACATGGATAATGGAGAGTCTATTGAAATTATCCTAAACCCACTAGGGGTACCTTCTCGTATGAACATGGGACAACTTTTAGAAACTCACCTTGGATTTGCCGCTCATAGAGCAGGCATTTTTGTGAAGTCTCCAGTATTTGAAGGCTTTCCTGAGGATATAGTCTGGTCTATGATGGAAGAGCAGGGTTTACCAAGAGATGGTAAATTTAAACTCTTCGATGGACGATCAGGTGAACAGTTTGATAGTACAACTGTTGTGGGTTATATCTATATGTTGAAGCTTGCACACTTAGTCGCAGATAAAATTCACGCAAGATCCATAGGCCCCTATTCTCTAGTTACCCAGCAACCTCTTGGTGGTAAAGCTCAGAAGGGTGGACAGAGATTTGGAGAGATGGAAGTGTGGGCGCTTCAAGCGTATGGAGTCGCGCACCTTCTCCAAGAAATGTTAACTGTTAAATCAGATGATGTTTCGGGAAGAACACGAATCTATGAATCTATTGTTAAAGGAGAAAACCTCCTTCAAGCAGGAACTCCAGAGTCCTTTAATGTACTCGTTAAAGAAATGCAAGGGCTTGCTTTGAATATTCAAGCCAAAACTATTGCTGATGATTAAAATCTAGACCTTTTCAGGAGACTTAAATGGAAGAAAATGATCTTCAAGATAATTCCGAGTTTGACAAAGTTACGATTGGTATTGCTTCTGATGAAGTGATTCGTAGTAATTGGTCTCGCGGCGAAATCAAAAAACCAGAAACGATTAACTACCGAACCTTTAAACCAGAGAAAGGTGGTTTGTTTTGTGAAAAAATCTTTGGACCTACTAAAGACTGGGAATGTGCCTGTGGTAAATACAAAAAAATCAAACACAAAGGGATAGTTTGCGATAGATGTGGAGTTGAAGTTACTCTCTCAAAAGTTCGTCGACAGCGCATGGCTCACGTAGAGCTTGCAGTTCCAGTTGTTCATATCTGGTTCTTTAAAACAATGCCTTCTAGGATTGGTAATGTGCTTGGCCTTTCGGGTAATGAACTTGAAAAAATTGTCTATTATGAAGAATACGTAGTCACTGATCCAGGTGAAACTGAACTGACAAGAAAACAACTTCTTAATGATATCGAATACAGAGAAGCTGTAGAGCGTTTTGGTCCAGGTTCATTTGTAGCAAAAATGGGTGGAGAGGCAGTAGCTGAACTTCTAAAAACAGAAGATCTTAAAGCAATCCTAATTGACTTAAAAGTAAGGTTGCGAAAAACAAAGTCTATGCAAGCGCGTATGAAACTTGCAAAGAGATTGAAGATTGTAGAGAGCTTTGTAACTTCTAGTAACAATCCTGAGTGGATGGTTATGTCTTGTGTTCCTGTAATACCTCCAGACCTAAGGCCTTTGGTTCCTTTAGATGGTGGCCGTTTTGCAACTTCTGACTTGAATGATTTATATCGTAGGGTAATCAATAGAAACAACCGTTTGAAGTCTATTTTAAAACTTAAAACACCTGATGTCATTGTTAGAAATGAAAAAAGAATGCTTCAAGAAGCTGTCGATGCGCTATTAGATAATGGACGGCATGGCCATCCAGTAATGGGTGCTGGAAATCGCCCTCTTAAATCTCTGTCAGAAATGTTAAAAGGAAAGAGTGGTAGATTCAGACAAAACCTTCTTGGAAAACGTGTAGATTACTCTGGTAGATCTGTTATTATGGTTGGACCTAGCCTGAAATTCAATCAGTGTGGACTTCCTAAGCAAATGGCTCTGGAACTCTTTGAACCATTCATAGTCAAACGACTAAAAGATTTAGGCCACGTTTATACAATACGTTCTGCTAAGAAAATGATTCAAAGGCAAGACCCTGTTGTATGGGATGTTTTAGAAGAAATTATTAAGGGACACCCTGTCTTACTAAACAGAGCTCCTACTCTACACAGACTTGGAATACAAGCTTTCGAGCCTATTCTAATAGAAGGTAAAGCGATCAGGATACACCCACTAGTTACAAAGGCTTTCAATGCTGACTTTGATGGTGACCAAATGGCGGTTCATATCCCACTCTCTATAGAAGCTCAAATTGAAGCGAAAGTTCTGATGATGGCTCCAGATAATATCTTCTTACCCTCATCAGGTAAACCGGTTGCTATGCCTGGACAGGATATGACAATTGGACTTTATTATCTCATGTTAGATCCTCTCTATGATCCAGAACAGTTTGGCAAGAAAGTCAAAATATTTAGAGATATGGAAGAAGTATTAATCGCTCTTGGAAGTGCGCAATTTTTCTCTCTTCCTCATGAAGTAGAGAAGAACCCTAATAAGTATGTCAATACAGGAAGGGGTCTTCATATCCATGAACGGATTAAGTTACGATTACCGTCTGGTATTATTGAAACAACACCAGGGCGTGTTATTTTCAACGAAATAGTACCTGAAGAACTCGGCTACCAAAACTATTCTCTGCCTTCGAAAAGAACTGAGCAGTTAATTTTAGACTGTTATAAAAAAGCAGGCCTTGAAAAAACAGTTCGTTTCTTAGATAACCTAAAAGATCTAGGGTTTAGAGAAGCTACTAACTCAGCTATTTCGATGGGATTCTGTGATATTCCTATTCCTCCAAGTAAGGCTGAGATGCTCGAAAATGGACACAAGCGTGTTGCTATTGTTAGAAAGCAATATGAAAATGGTATTATTACAGAAGGGGAGAGACACTCAAAGATTATTAGTATCTGGACAGAGATTACAGACCGGCTTTCTGAAGAGTTGTTTAGTATGCTTAAACAACCTCAGAATTGTCAGTTAAACCCACTCTTTATGATGCTAGACTCTGGTGCTCGTGGAAACAAATCTCAGGTCAAACAGTTAGGTGCGTTAAGAGGTTTGATGGCGAAACCTTCAGGTGCGATTATCGAAACTCCTATTACATCCAACTTTAGAGAGGGGTTATCTGTTCTTGAATATTCAACTTCTTCTCACGGTGCTCGTAAAGGACTTTCAGATACAGCTCTTAAAACTGCTGACTCTGGGTATCTAACAAGACGTTTAGTGGATGTTGCTCAAGAAGTTATTGTGACCGAATTCGACTGTGAAACCTTAAATGGAATTGAAGTTGCGCCTATCACTCAAGGTCAAGAGGAACTCTTGCCTCTAGAAGATAGAATCTTTGGTCGAACAGTTTGTGATGATGTGTATCAACCAGGGGATAGTTCTAAAATTTTAGCAAAAGTTGGTGATGTTTTAACAAATGCACAGGCTAAAGCTATTGATGACGCAGGGATAGACCTGATCAAAATACGCTCTCCGCTTACTTGTGAAGCAAAACTTGGTGTTTGTACTAAATGTTATGGTCTTAACCTAGCGAATGGAAGACTCATTGGAATGGGTGAGGCTATTGGAATTATAGCTGCTCAGTCGATCGGGGAACCAGGAACTCAGTTAACGATGAGAACTTTCCACCTTGGGGGGATTGCTTCTGCATCTGCTACTCCAGAACTACTTGCTGACAATAATGGTATTTTAGTTTGTGAAGATGTACGTACTGTTGTGAACAATGAGGGTGAGGTTTTGGTTCTTAACAAAAACGGCAAGATTCACCTAGTTAAAGATGAAGGACGGACTTTAGAAGAGTATAAAAGCCTTCTCAAAACAAAATCGATTGAGCCTCAACAAACTTTCCCTCTAGAACTTGGATCAAAAATCTTGATTGAAGATGGTGAGAAAGTTAAAAAAGGACAAAAAATTGCTCAATGGGAACAGCATAATATTCCAATTATTTGTGACCGCCCAGGGTATGTAAAGTATGAAGATTTAGTTGAAGGGCTTTCAACAGAGAAGCACGTCAACAAGAGGACAGGTCAAGTTGAACTTGTAGTCAAACAACATAGAGGGGAACTACACCCTGAAATTGCAATCTACACGGATAAAGAATGTACAGATCTTGTGGGTACCTACTCACTCCCTTCTGCTGCGGTTATTTCTGTAGATGAAGCTGAACATGTGACTGCTGGTTATATTTTAGCTCGTATTCCTAGAGGAGCTATTAAGACAAAGGATATTACCGGAGGTCTACCTCGTGTAGCCGAACTTTTTGAAGCAAGACGTCCAAAAGAAGCTGCAGAAATAGCTAAACTTGATGGTGTAATTGACTATAAGGGAATTCAAAAGAACAAACGTATTGTAACTGTTCGTGATGAAGTCACTAAGATGGAAGAAGAGCACTTTATTCCGCTTACCAAACACTTGATTGTTCAAAAAGGTGATCATGTTGTGAAAGGTGAGCAGTTGACTGATGGTTTAGTTGTACCGCATGAAATCTTAGACATTTGTGGGGTTAGAGAACTACAGAAGTACCTAGTAAATCAAGTGCAAGAAGTTTATCGACTCCAAGGGGTAGATATTAACGATAAGCACATTGAAATTATTGTCAGACAAATGCTTAAGAAAGTACGCATTAATGACCCAGGTGACACAACCTTCCTTTATGGTGAAGATGTGAATAAGAAATCCTTCCACAATGAGAATCAAAAAGTTCTAGAAGACGGTGGAAAACCAGCGCAAGCATTCCCTATCCTCTTAGGAATTACAAAGGCTTCTCTTGGAACGGATTCCTTCTTATCAGCGGCCTCTTTCCAAGATACAACACGTATCTTAGCCGAAGCTGCCTGTGAAGCTAAAACAGACTACTTAATGGGCTTTAAGGAAAATATCATTATCGGGCACATGATCCCAGGAGGGACCGGTTATGAATACCATAAGAAAGTCAAAGAATATGTAGAAAAAGAGTACGAAGAAGAACTCGTCTTTGATTTTGCTAACTAAAGCTTAGACCGACCACTTTTAGGCCTCTCAATTGGATTGAGGGGCCTTTTTTTAAAAAAAAACATTTATTTTCCTTATAATATCTTAACAATACGCGCCTATAATTAACGGTATCTTTATTAAAAAAGGGACAAATGAGTTCATCTATTTCAGCACTTTCTACAAGAGCATCTGATCTTTATACAAATGTTTCGGAGCATGTCTCTAGAAATAAGCGAGCCTATTGTGCTCTAGCAATAGCGGCCATATCAGCTGGAGCTTACGCTTATTTTAATAGTTCAGCCCCTCTTACAGATGTAGCCCAAAAAAGGGTAGATACCTGGTGCCAAGCTTATCATTTTGATGGTGCTCGCTCATCTTTAAAGGGCGTCTATGCGGACACAACTGAGACTGTTGATCGTTTATTTCTTAAGACAATCAAAGAAGGCAAGATTGATGAGATGTGTGCAAACCCAAACCCAGGCATTTGGGATTCTACAAGTAAGATAAAATTTTCAGATCCCAAGAGGAACGTTCTACCAGATTTTTTAACTTTTAAGCAAGAAGGTCGCCTTGAGGTCCTCAAACTATTAGAGGAGTACAACCTGATCGATACAACACCAGGTGCTCGGACAGACTACTCTCTTCTTCATGAAGTCTACGATGTAGATGCTTTAAAATACCTTTTAGGTAAAAGTTCTTATTTTGGAACAAGGCATTCAATTAACCAAGAAAATACAAATGGTTTAAGCCCTATAGGGCAGATTATAAAGATGAGAAAGTCTCTAAAGGGTAATTTCGATGCTTTAATCGAGTTCTTATATGCAAATGGAGCGAATGTTAATTATAAGTCCTCAAAGGTAAATGTTGCATCCCCTTTAGGGATTGCTTTGGAGAGCTATTCAAAAGAAGGTAGCGTTAAATATGATGACGCAAATACATCACTTTCTAAACTTGTAAACAAGCTTCTTGCTAAAGGTGCTACACTTAAAACTACTGATTTTTATAAGGTTTCAAAAGAATTTGGAAGAACAACTCTTACTGAAAAAACACGTCTCTATGAAGCGCTAAGAAGAATGGCTAAGTTAAATCCAGATGTTTTGAAAAAGCTGATCGCAAATGGCCTTGATTTATCTGCCAAGACGCCTTACTCGTCTAGCATTTCGGTTCGTCCAGGAGAGAGTGTAGAGAAGTCATTGACAAAACCTCTTTTGTTTCAATTTTTATACCATCTAGGTATTGACGACCTATATTTCAAATCTTCTAAGGATCCTCTTCAAATAACAAAAAACCTTGAGGGCTGTTTAAGCACACTGACTGATGGTTTTAGTAATCGTAAACTTAAGTCAATGTCATTTCATGATCACGGAAGAGGGGAAAATTTAGACCTTATGCGATTTGTAGAGCTTGTAGACCGTACACCTGATCAGAATTTGGTGAGTTTCTTCAAAAATAAGTTGAGTGGGTCTGGTTGGCTTTAGGGTGATAGTTGCCTTAATGACCAATCACCTTTTTTCTTAAAGTAGTGGAACCGTAAATTAATGCGGCTAGGACCTCCCTGCCAAAACTCAAATTCTGTTGGTATAACCCGATAACCACCCCAATGCTCTGGAAGGGGAATCTCTTTATCCTTAAAGAGAACTTCTAACTCTGTAATTTTATTTTCAATGACTTTTAAAGACTCAATTTCTTCATCTTGCTTAGAAGCCAAAGCCAAAAGACGGTTGCCTTTAGGTCTTGAGTTAAAGTAGCTGGTTGATTCTTCAACAGGTACTTTTTCAACAAGGCCTCTAACTGTTAATTGACGATTAAGTGAGGGCCAATAAAAGGTGAGAGATGCTTGAGGATTGTCTTGAAGATCGAGTCCTTTTCGACTCTCGTAATTTGTAAAAAAGGTAAAGCCCCTCTCATCTAAGTATTTGAGAAGAACAATGCGTGAGGAGACCTCTCCCTTTTTATTGCAAGTTGACAAAGTCATCGCATTTCCATCAACCATTTTGAGGTCTAGGACTTCTTGAAACCATGCCGTTGCTTGCTTATAAGGATCCTTATAAAGACTGTCTTTAGATATGTACTTAAAGTCTTTTGGAAAAACGCGTCTATAATCTGAAAAATCAAAGATCATTAGCTTTTCATTTTTTCATGAATAAACTGCTCTAGTTTGATCAGATCAGCTGTAAACTTTCGTATTCCATCAGAGAGTTGCTCGACAGCCATTTGGTTTTCATTTAACTGCCAACGATAGGTGTTTTCGTCTATATGTACTTGTTTAAGGTCTAAATTTTTAGACTCTTCTGCGTGCAGTTTTCTTTCTACTTCTCCATCTGCCTTTTGCATCTCTTCTAGTAGCTTTGGAGCAATAGTTAATAAATCACAACCTGCTAGTTGATAAATTTGATCTGTATTACGGAAGCTTGCGCCCATAATTTCTGTCTTATAATCAAACTTTTTGTAGTAATTGAAAATTTCGGTAACAGACTTAACTCCTGGGTCTTCTGCGGGAGGATAGCTTTCTACGTTATCGTGTTTTTTATACCAGTCAAAGATGCGTCCAACAAACGGGGAAATTAAAGTGGCATTAACTTCAGCTGCAGCTATTGCTTGAGGCATGCTGAACATTAAAGTCATGTTGCAGTGAATACCTTCTTTCTCCAGTTGCTCAGCTGCCTTTATTCCTTCCCAAGTTGCGGCGAGTTTAATTAAAACACGCTCTTTAGGTATTCCAGCCTTTTCGTAAAGCTGAATTAATCGATGCGCTTTATCAATGCTACCTTGAGTGTTAAATGAAAGCCTTGCATCTACTTCAGTCGACACACGTCTTGGAACGATCTTTAAAATCTCACATCCAAAGTTTACAAAGAGCTTATCGATTATATGCATTTTCTGAGATTCAAAGTCTTGAGCTTGAGCTTTTCCAAACTCTATAGCTTCTTCTACCAAACTTAAGTATTCAGGTTGTCCTGTCGCTGCTTTGAAAATCAAAGAAGGATTTGTAGTGGCATCTGTAGGTTGGTACTGCTTAATGGAGTTAATATCTCCCGTATCAGCTACTACAGTGGTTAATGTCTTAAAGCTCTCTAATTTATTTCCCATTTTATCTTAAGTTCTCCATGTGGACTATAATTCGCATTATAAGAATTAAAGAAATTATTGACTAGTCTTGAATTCTAAGTGGGTTTGTGACTCAACGACACACCCTTTAAAGTGTCTACTCTAAAGGAGATGTTTGTTCTTTCTTTCCCGATATTGAGCTCTAAAACAGAGCTTAAGCGGGTAAGAAGGAGCTGAAAGGGGATTTTCACTTGATGAGGGCCCACATCAATTGCGATGGCGGATTGACCAAAAATTTCTTTTGACAGCTGAATTTGTTTGCATAGGGCTTCAAATTGCTTGAGTTGACTCAGTATTTGAGCCCCTAAAAGGTATTTTTTGTCGCATTTTTCACAGGTAATTGTTTTGGAAAGGTTTTGATCGTTAAGTACAGAAAAGTAAACAGGATGATTGCACTCTGTACACTTGAATTCAAGGTTGGACTCTTCTTTCACTTACTAATACCCATCGCGACTTACATTTAAAGTGCACTATAAAGTTAAAAAACAATTTTTTCAAAGAAATATCCACATATTCAAGAGGAAAATTTGAAAGTCTCATCCTTACGCTATTAGGACTTATTTAAATAAAATTTAAGTTAACATTCTTTTGGAAAACTTAGGAAAAAATAGTCTTAATCAAATCTTTATTGAAAGGGTTTAAGCTGTTCACCCTAACTTTAAAGAAGTAGGAGAGGCTTCCTAAAACATCAACTAATTTTTTAAAGGTTTTTGAAATTGATTTATTGTTTTAAAACCTTTAAAATTGATTAAGAAAAATTAAAGGCAAGGTAAGGATTTTATGAGTAGCGATCTTCAAATAAGTGCAAGTGAATCATGGTATAGTTATGTGCCCCCAATACAGGGAGCCATACCACAGTCCTTATCTTCTATCCCTCAAGCTGCTGTTGCTGCAATTCCAGTTGCTCTAAGCTTTGATCAAACCATTCAAGGTAAGAGTAGGCTTTATCAGCAAGACACGCATGTTGCTTTGAAAGTAGGAATAAATATGGCTGTTTCAGTGGTGTCTTTAGTCGTAAGAGACGCATTGCG
>CAYGMF010000002.1:12698-14132 GCA_964351075.1 uncultured bacterium | reverse complement strand
CTTTCTGAAAAAGGACTCACAACTTTGATCCGGAGACTTTTAGGTCTTAAGACTGAAGAAAAAGTTACTACAGGGCATATTGGGACAGTTATTGGTCAACTGAAAAAGGAAATTGAGGAAGCTCGAATAGATATGCATATGGAAAAAAGTGTTGGCCTTCCAGAGGCTAATTCAAATGCGCATGGCGCAAGTGCTAAAGATTACACTACTAGACTAGCTAAAATTTATGAAAAAAAACAAGAGCTTGACGCTGCTCAAACTCGTCTTACTGAGGTAGAAGGACAACTTGCTGGAAAGGATACAGTACCCGATTCTAAATTAGGTACATTTCTGCAAGCAGTTGAGTGGGGATTCAATTTATTGAGGCTGGGCTCCTTTTTACATGACCAAGCTAATTATAATTCGAGACTCGAAGGGCTTGAGAAAGCTTATAAAAAGCAAACCAAGGCTTAATTAGCTTAGATATAACTTCATTTTTTACTCTTACTAAAAAGAATAAGTAGTGGCTGCTACTTATTCTTTTTTTTTAGAACGGAACAGAAGGTTTCAGCTTCTCTTCGAATAATCAAGAAATAATTTTTTTATTGAAATTTTAGTGCTAGATAGAGATAATTCTGCCAATTTTGTGAACTTCAACGACGGAACAGCATACGCATGGAAACTCTGGAAAAAGGAAAGCAGAAATTAGGTGAAATTTGTGATCTTCTAAGAAAGGACACCTTGGAACCTGCTCAACAAGAGGCGGCTACAATTGTAGCATCTGCTAAGCAGGAAAGCCAAAAAATCTTAGAAGAAGGTAAAGCGCAAGCTGAAAACATAATACAAGAAGCTCAAAAGAAAATAGAAAAAGAAAAGCTTCTGTTTCATAGCTCTTTAGATGTAGCATCCAAGCAAGCTTTTGCTAAGCTAAGAGAAGATATCGAAAATAAGCTCTTTCATGAAGAACTTAATCATCTCGTAAATCAAGTAGCTCATGACCCTGAAAAAGTAGCCGGACTTGTCAATGTGATTATTGAGGTGATAGAAAGAGAGGGTCTTAATGGAAACCTATCTTTAGGGTTAGCCAAATCTATTAAACCTGATGAACTCAGCAAATACCTCGTCAAAGAAATCGCAGAAAAACTTAAAAGTGGTGATATCCCGATTGAGGTGATTTCAGGTGGAGCTGTTGTTAAACTTAAAGATGAACAGATGAGTGTAGATATCTCCGATCAATCTTTGAAAGAACTTTTTGGAAGCTACCTTAGAAATTCCTTTCGAGAAATTTTATTTAGAAATGTGTAGATCGCACACAAATTAGGAATCTATTTAGGAATCTATGAAGCAGTATCATTTTTTAGCTAGCTTGCTACCTACTTTGACAATAGGGATCCCTCCAGAGTTTCCCTTTTGGGAGTTTAAGGAACTTTGTCGGCAAAATTTATCTCCTTCTGA
>CAYGMF010000002.1:9246-12598 GCA_964351075.1 uncultured bacterium | reverse complement strand
AGTTTCCCTTTTGGGAGTTTAAGGAACTTTGTCGGCAAAATTTATCTCCTTCTGACTTAGAACAAACCAAAGTCATGAGGCGCTACATGGATATCCGAAACCTGCGCCCTTTTTGGCAGCAAAAGGAACTTGACCCTCATGGCAACTACGATCGAAAAGAACTTGAAGAACACCTTCTTTTAGAAGAAGGTCTCCCTGACTATGTGTTTGAATTTATTCGTGAGCACGACAATATCAAAGAGCGAATCGATTTTTTCCCCACACTGCTTGCACAGTTTTTTCAAGAAGAAACAGAAAAAGCAACAGGTTACTTAAAAGAGTTTTTAATTTTTGAGAGAGAATGGCGACTTATTATGCTTGCTATTCGAGCAAAACTCTATAATAGAGATCTCTCATGGGAGCTTCAGCACGAAGATCCTCAAGAAGATTTAGTCGCTCAAATTCTAGCTCAAAAAGATGCTGCTAACTTTTCCCCTCCAGAGGGCTATGAAAGTCTCAAAGATATCTTCGAAGAATTTAGAAGAGAACCTTTAAAGCTGCACTGGGAGCTTGCTCAGTGGCGTCTTGATAGAATCAAAGATCTTCCTCAAAGGGGAACTTTTTCTATCGATCGCATTCTATCTTATCTCGCTCAATTGATTATTGCTGAAAACTGGTTGAAACTCAACCACGAGCAGGGAATGAGTGTCGTTGAAAATATTATGAAAGAACAAGAAGGTTAAAACTCATGCCAGAAAATAAAGCTACCGGTATTGTGGTAAAAGCTTATGGAAACTTACTCCAAGTCAGATTCGAGGGTCATATACGTCAAGGAGAAGTCGCTAGAATTGAAGTAGAAGGCCAAATGCTCAAAGCTGAAGTGATCGAAATATTAGGAGATGAGGCGAAACTACAAGTCTATGAAGATACTAGAGGTGTTGGGTATGGTACACGCGTTGAATTCTCTGAAGACCTTCTAGAGGCTGAGCTGGGTCCAGGACTTTTACAGTCTATTGTAGATGGCTTGCAAAATCCGCTTGAGAATTTAGCTGAAAAGTGTGGATTTTTCTTAACTAGAGGAGTCTATATGCCTCCTTTAGATAGAGAGAAGACCTGGGAATTTACTCCAGTTGCAAAGTCTGGAGATAAGCTAAAGAGAGGGGATACTTTGGGAACAACTCCTGAAGCTCACTTTACTCATAATATTATGGTTCCTTTTTCTTTTTATGGAACGGTCACCCTAAATGAAGTCGCTCCAGCTGGAAGTTATCGAGTAGATGAAGTTATAGCTCGTGGAAAAGATGAGTCTGGAACAGAATACTCTTTTACTATGATGCAGAAATGGCCTATAAAAAATGCTCTTTTAGAAGGGACTAAAATAAAAGCTTCCAAAATGATGAGTTGTGGACTTAGGACCATAGATACTCAGTTTCCAATTGTAAAAGGAGGGTCGTTTTGTTCTCCTGGACCCTTTGGTGCTGGAAAAACGGTGTTGCAACACCACCTCTCAAAATTTTCGACGATTGATATCGTCGTGGTTGCGGCTTGCGGTGAGCGCGCTGGTGAAGTTGTTGAAGTTCTAAAAGAATTTCCTCACTTAAAAGACCCCACAAGTGGGGGCGCATTGATGGAGCGTACTATTATTATTTGTAATACATCTTCCATGCCAGTAGCTGCTAGAGAATCTTCCATTTACTTGGGAGTGACTATTGCTGAATACTACCGTCAAATGGGACTAGATGTCATGCTTTTGGCTGACTCTACCTCAAGATGGGCGCAAGCCTTGCGTGAGATGTCAGGGCGATTAGAAGAAATTCCAGGAGAAGAAGCTTTCCCGGCTTACTTAGCTTCTCGCATCGCTGCTTTTTACGAAAGAGCAGGTGCTGTTGAACTTGCTGATAAGAAAGTAGGTTCCGTTACAATCGGAGGAGCCGTTTCACCTGCTGGAGGAAACTTTGAAGAACCTGTAACTCAAGCTACTCTTTCTGTAGTTGGCGCATTCTTGGGCTTGTCAAGAGCTCGATCGGATGCAAGACGCTATCCTGCGATTGACCCTTTAATTTCTTGGTCCAAATACGTGGGCATTGTGGGTAAAGATCTTGAAGACAAGTTTCCAAATTGGGAAGAGAAAGTGGCCTTTACGGAAAAAGTCTTAAAAGATGGTGATGAAATTGGAAAGAGAATGGAAGTTATTGGGGAAGAAGGAACCGCAATAGAAGATTTTATAATCTATTTGAAAGCAGAGCTCTATGACTTCTCTTACCTGCAGCAAAATGCTTTTGATGCAGAAGATGCCTTTTGTCCTTTAGATAGACAGCTTGTCTTATTTAAATTGATTTGTACGATTTTTGAATCACACTTTTCTTTTGCATCTCACGATGAAGCTAGAAGCTACTTCTTAAAACTACAAAACTTTCTCAAAAATATGAACTTCACCCCTTTTGAGTCAGACAAATACAAAAATATCTTAGGGGAAGTTCAAAAAATGCTAGAACAAGCTCATAAAGAGGGAGCCCAAGTTTAATGAAAATTGTGCACGATAGAATCAATAACATGAGAGGGAACCTTATTACTGTGACTTCAAAAGAAGCAGTTTTAGGTGAGCTTGCAACTGTTGAAAAAAGAGATGGAACTAAAACATTAGCGTCCGTTTTACGCTTTGAAGAAGACCAGGTGACTCTTCAAGTCTTTGGGGGAACTCGAGGGATTTTCACAGGAGATAAAGTTATCTTCTTGAAAAAAGAGATGACAGCAGTCTATGGCGATCATCTTTTAGGTCGTAGACTTAATGGAGCTGGAGAACCTATCGATGGGGGACCTCATATGATAGGGGAGGAGATCCCTATAGGGACGGCTTCTTTTAATCCAGCAAGAAGAATTATTCCCAAAGAAATGGTGCGTACTAACATCCCCATGATCGATGTTTTTAATTGCTTGGTAAAGTCTCAGAAAATACCGATCTTTTCTGTAGCAGGAGAGCCTTATAATCAGCTCCTGATGAGAATTGCCAATCAAACAGATGCGGATATCGTAATCATAGGAGGAATGGGGCTTACTTTTGATAACTATCAGGCCTTTATTGATAATGCAGAAGAATCAGGAACACTTGGAAGGACGGTGATGTTTGCGCACCGAGCAACAGACCCTATTGTAGAGTGTGTTTTGGTGCCTGACATGGCCCTTGCTTGCGCAGAGAAATTTGCTCTTCAAAATAAAAACGTGCTTGTTCTATTAACAGACATGACCGCTTTTGCCGATGCTATTAAAGAAATTGCAATTACAATGGATCAGATTCCTTCAAATAGAGGGTATCCAGGATCTCTTTATTCTGATTTAGCTTCTAGATATGAAAAAGCCGTTGATATCCAAGATA
>CAYGMF010000002.1:0-9146 GCA_964351075.1 uncultured bacterium | reverse complement strand
TTTAGGCTCTCTAGATGGGATGAAAAATTGCTTAAATATTCAGAGCTTTTTGAAAATCAAATGATGAATTTAGAAGTCAATCTACCTATTGAAAATGCCTTGGATTTAGGGTGGAAGATTTTGTCAGAGTGCTTTGAAAAAGATGAAGTGGGAATTAAAGATCAAATATTAGAGGCTCATTGGCCTAAGCAATAAATATGGCAGATATTAAACTTACAAAGAATGAATTGAGAGCTCAGCAAGCACGCTTGAATCAACTTCAGCGTTACTTGCCAACGCTTCAGCTTAAAAAAGCGCTTTTGCAAGTTGAAGTTCAAAACGCAAAAGCTGGAATAGATGATTTAAAGTCAAAAGCCAAAGAGGCTCTTGATCATGTTGAAGACTATGCAAGACTGTTCCCTGAAATGGACTTTCCCTCTATTGAACAAACTGTAGAAGTTGATCAGGTTAAAAAGAGCTTTGAAAATATAGCCGGTGTTGAAATTCCGATCTTCGAGGGCGTCTCCTTTCACTCTTTAAGCTACCACCTATTTGACAGTCCAGCTTGGATGGAAGGTGCTATAGAAGGAGTGCATGAGCTTATAGAAGCTGAGTGCCATCTTAAAATTGAAGTGGAAAAACTGCGCCTTTTACAAAAAGAACTTAGAGATGTATCCATTCGAGTAAATCTCTTTGAAAAGGTTTTAATTCCAAGGTCTCTAGCTAATATCAAAAAGATAAAAGTCTTTTTGGGAGACCAACAGCTAGCAGCAGTAGCTCAAGCTAAAGTAGCAAAAACGAAGATTGAAGCGAAAAAGGAACTAGTATGCGCGTAGACGTTAAAAAGTTTTTACTTTTTGGTGCTGTAAGCCAAAAAAAAGAGTTCTTTAAAAAGGCTCAAAAACTTGGAGTAATTGAGTTCATTGACCATAGTGGTCAGAAATATGACATCGTTCCAGAACCTGTCAAAAAAATGAACAAGGCTTTGCGCATCTTACGAGGGATTGTTCCTCAAAAACAGTCTGAAATTGATGATCTTAAAGAAGCTGCTAAAGCTACTGATGAAATTTTGAAAAGACAAGCACGAATGGAGAGCTTATCAGAAGAAGCGCGTCTTGTTCGTCAAGAAATGGCGCGGGTTGTTGTCTTTGGAGATTTTAGCCGGCAAGATATCAAATTTATTGAAGAGAGTGGTAAAAGAGTTGTTCAATTTTTCTACGCTAAAAATCAAGAAAATGTACCTGACACTCCCGAAGTAATTTATGTAGGAAAAGACCATAACCTTTACTACTACATCACGGTTAATAAAGAAAAAGCTGCTTATGATCATATGGTCGAAATGATCGTGGATCGCTCATATGGAGAACTTCTAAAAAGAAAAAAAGAAATCGAAGATGAAATGCATCAAATGGAATCTCTTTTAAAAGAACTCTCTAGTTTTAAATCGCTTATTAAGCAGGCCGTGATTCATGAATTTAATACGTATTATTTAAAGATGAACCACAACTTTGTGGATTATCACTGGGAAGAATCCTTTTTCTCAACAGAAGTCTGGATTTCTAAAACAAAGACCGAAGAAGTAGAACGACTACTAGAGTCCTTCTCTATTTACATGACAGAAATACAGGTTGATGATGAGGAAAGAATACCCACTCATCTGGAAAATACCGGTCCAAACAGAGTGGGAGAAGATTTAGTCTATATTTATGACACTCCCTCCATAGAAGACAAAGATCCCTCAGGATGGGTTTTATGGGCTTTTGCACTTTTCTTTGCATTCATTGTTGGAGATGGAGGATATGGGTTTATTTTCCTGTTTCTCTTCTTTTTAATGCGCTGGAAAGTCAAAGAACCTTCGAGTTCTGTTCAAAGATTTAATAAGCTTTTGGGGATTTTAGCTGTTAGTTGCATTGTCTGGGGCTTTTGTGTGAGCTCCTTTTTTGGAATCGATCTGAGCTTAGAAAATGGGCTTAAACGTTACTCGCCTCTTTCCTATATGGTAGAGAAGAAACTCTCCTATCATATGGCTCAAGATGATGGAACTTATCAAGAAGCAACAGAGCAGTTTCCTCACCTAAAAAAAGTGAGAATGCCGTACGAATTTTTAACTCAGGCTGTAGTAGATAAAGATGGGGTGAAAGAATTTGTAATTTATAACCAATTTGCAAATAACGTCATGCTAGAGCTTGCTCTCTTTATTGGAACCCTCCATTTAATAACGAGTATGATACGGGGGCTCCGGAGATCGTGGGCACGCCTTGGTTGGATCTTTTTCTTAATAGGGGCCTACCTCTATTTCCCTGAGTCTTTAAAAGCAACCTCGATGATCCACTATGCATTTGGAATCAAAAAATTAGTAGCGGGGCTAATTGGTCCCTACATCCTCTTAGGAGGAGTCGCTTTGGCAGTTATTCTAGGATTTATTCAAAACAAACTGAAAGGTGCAGCAGAAATTATGACCGTGATTGAGGTCTTTGCTGACGTTCTCTCTTATTTGCGTCTTTATGCGCTTGCGCTTGCAGGATCGATTATGGCAAATACCTTCAACTCATTTGGCTTTAATATGCCTATTGCAATTGGGATCGTAGTCATTATTGTGGGGCATGCCCTCAATATTGTCTTGTCGGTTATGGGGGGAGTTATTCATGGGCTACGTCTTAATTTCTTAGAATGGTACCACTACTCGTTTGAAGGGGAAGGAAAAAAACATAAACCTCTAGCACTATTACAATTTAGAAAATAAAAGGAGTCTATTAAAATGGATTATACTGTATTAGGACCTGCAATCTCTTTAGGATTGGGGTGTATTGGAAGCTCAATAGGGTGTGGAATTGCCGGGATGGCCTCTCACGCTGTAATGGCTAGAGTTGAAGAGGGACATGGTAAATTTATTGGGATGTCTGCTCTTCCTGCCAGCCAATCCATTTATGGATTTGTGCTGATGCTCTTAATGGCCGGAGCTATAAAAGAAGGGTCACTCTCTCCTGAAAATGGCTTGGGAATAGGAATATTTTCTGGGCTAGCATTATTATTCTCTTCTGTGTATCAGGGGAAGTGTGCAGCGTCAGGGATCCAAGCCGCCGCGAAGCAGCCCGCTATTTTGGGTAAAACCTTTGCAGCTCTAGGGATTGTGGAATCATTTTCCCTCTTTGCCTTCGTCTTTGCCCTGCTCCTTTTCTAATATTAGAGACTAAAAGGTGCCCTTATGGGGAAACGGATAGAGTCAGATAGTTTAGGTGAGATAGAAGTTGATGAAGATCGCTATTGGGGAGCTCAAACTCAACGTTCTTTAGAGAATTTCGATATAGGGCGTGAATTTCATGATCTTATGCCCTTCGATGTGATCCTCGCCTATGCTATCTTGAAGAAAGCAGCAGCACTGACCAATCACGAGCTAGGTCTCTTAGATGGAGATAAATGCAAAGTAATTGCTGAGGTATGTGATGAGATTATTGAAGGGAGCTATAAAGATCAGTTCCCTTTAGTCATTTGGCAAACAGGCTCTGGAACTCAGACACATATGAACGTCAATGAGGTCATCTCCAATAGAGCTATTGAGAAGATGGGGGGAGTAATGGGCTCAAAATCGCCCATCCATCCAAATGATGATGTCAATAAGTCTCAGTCTTCAAATGACACCTTCCCAACAGCTATGAATATTGCGGCCTATCTTAAGATCGTTCACGAACTTTTGCCAGCACTTCACCATTTTAAAAAAGCATTAGAAGAAAAAGTTCAGGAATTCAAAGACATTATTAAAACAGGGCGCACCCACTTGATGGACGCGGCTCCTTTAACTTTAGGTCAGGTTTTTTCAGCCTACTTAACGCAAGTAGAGCATGGAATTATCGCAGTTGAAAATGTACTTCCCAGATTACTTGAATTGCCCCTTGGAGGCTCTGCTGTTGGAACTGGGCTCAATACCCATCCTGACTATGCTGAAAAAGTAGCAGAAACTATTGCAGATCTTACTGAGCAACCCTTTGTAACGTCTCCAAATAAATTTGAAGCCATAGCAACTGAAGACACTTCAGTAGAAGTTAGCGGCGCTCTAAAAAGAGTCGCAGGCTCTTTTATGAAGATAGCAAATGATATTCGTTGGCTCTCCTCAGGACCTAGATGTGGGATAGGGGAGATTTCTATTCCTTCAAATGAACCAGGCTCCTCCATTATGCCTGGAAAAGTAAACCCTACCCAATGTGAAGCAATGATGATGCTCACAAGCCAAGTCTTTGGAAATGACGTTGCAATCTCTATTGCCAACGGACAGGGGAACTTTGAGCTGAATACCAACAGGCCCGTTATTATCTATAATCTATTGCAGTCCATCACCCTACTAGCAGATGGAGCCCAAAGCTTTACTAATAATTGCCTAAAAGGAATAGAGCCTAATCTTGAGATCATCCATGACTACCTTACGCGCTCGCTTATGCTTGCAACTGCTTTGAATACTAAAATAGGCTATGATAACGCCTCTAAAATAGTCAAAAAAGCGCACGAAGAGAAGAAAACCTTAAAAGAAGCAGCTCTTGAGCTCAACATCTTGTCTGCTGAAGAATTTGACGAAATTGTCGACCCAAAAAAGATGATTTCTCCTGATGAATAGCCCTTTTTCAAAAAATAATTATCACTTAATTTCTGGTTTATCAATTGGTTTTTCTTAAGTATCTAATTTATAGACGCTAATAATCTAATAAAAAGATTGGGATCTTTGCAAAAACTTAACATAGATCTATTATGATCTATTCTTTGAAAGGAGTCCTATAATGAAAAAGCCTAATTTTTTTAAGAAATTGTCCCCAAAAGTACTTGTGAGCCTTCTTGTGATAGGTGCTTTAGCCTCTTTGGGTGCAGTTCGCTACACCCAGTCTAAAAAACCAGCAGCTACTACGACTAGTTTACCTATTTCGTATTCTCAGGTTAAAAGTGCCAAATTAAAAAGCTTCTTTAATAAGGTGCAAAAAGCTCCTAATCAAAAAGATATTTATCTAAAAGAGATAGGGCCTCTATCAGTAGACGAGCTTAATCAGGGATACCAAGCAGCTGTTGCTTCTTTTCAATATGACCTAGCGATAGATTTCTATCTTCTAGGGGCGCAAGACTGTTTCCAAGACGGAGAAGACATTCTATTAATTGCAATCAACACAGGAAGACTGGATCTTGTTAATGAACTTTTGAGTCCTAAATACGCGCTTAAGCTTTATCACCTAAATGCCGTTAGGTCGTTAGTTAATATTGATCAATCGAACTGGGCATATATTTATAAAAAGCAAGATACCGATGACTTAGGTTTTCAAAAATACTTGATCCAATCTCAGAAACTTGCAAGTGAAGTGATTAGTTTGTATAAACTTCAAAACCCTACAGGTCCAATGAGATATGATACAACTCCTTCTCATCAGGAAGATTATCAGTCTATCTTTGGAGAGAATATTCAAGCTCGTTTTGAGGCGGAAGTGAATACAACACTAAAAGGAAAATACACCTTTGAAGAAGCTCTTCATGGAACGCAACACACTCCCATTCTAATCAATGAAGAGGGTGAGCGCATAGGAGTAATCAAAACTAAAAATGAAATTCTAGCAGAAGCTTTAGATTACGATCATTTTGCAGGAGTGCCTCCAGCTATAACAGCCAATATCCCTGAGATGGGGTCTGTGGTTGTTCAAAAGTGGGTTCCAAATTCTCAAATAGCTACTGAGTATAAGCGTGAGAAAGACTGGAATGCAGAACAACTCCACCACATAAGAGTTTTAGATATTAGATTAGGAAATAGTGATCGCAACAAAGGCAATGTTTTAATCGTTCCAACAGAGCAAAAGAGACTAGTAGTTCCAATTGATCATGATTTAATCATGCACTATATTCCCAATGATAATAATTGGGAGGCTGCCTACTTAAACGTTCCTTTTTCTCCGATCTCTAAAGATTATATCCAAAAGCTAGATCTAGAAAAGGATGCGGAAATTATGCAAAACTTAGGGTATAAAAGTGATGACATTGTCAGTATGAAAGTGCGCACCACACTTTTAAAAATGGCAGCAGAGCATAATTTAACTCTCAAAGAAACGGATATGCTTTTTAGGTTTTACTATTATGACTTCTTAGAAGCTGGGAATACTTTATCTCCTCAATCTAGTGAATCTGAAATAAGAGAAACCTTTAATCCCAAAATGGATGAAGTCTCTTCCATTGTTCAAAATCCTGTGCAAGTCTGGGGACTCATTGGCAATAATTATGAGCTCTATATTTAAAATTGATCAGATCGGGCAATTTCCTTATAATAGCCCACATGCTCTCAAAATTTAAAATTCAGAAGACTTTAGCCCTTTTTCTATTAGTTTTACTCACCAGCTGCTCTTTAGGCCCTCTCTCAGCTGTTTGGGGGGGATCTAGGGTTGCTCACCTCTCTATCTTAAGTGAAGTCGTCAACCAGAAAATTTTAGCCTCTGTTCATGTTAATAGCCCGGATGATCACATGCACGCTCTCAATCCTCATGGTCAACGTCTTTATGTTTCTTGGCGACTTCCAAAAAAATACTTAACTACTGAATTAAAAGGGATTTTAAAAGTTCAATTTAAAGTGCCTGAGCAAGTAGAGATTCCATTTGAAATCAAAAAGTCCTCAGGAACCTTTATCTATCAAATTATTAATGATGATTACTTTCAAAAAGAGGGGATCCTCTCCTACAAAGTAGAGCTTTTCTCAAATGGTCAAGAAATAGACTATTTTGAACATAAAATGTGGGCAGAGCTTATTTCCTTTAATAATTAAATCATTATCAAAATTCAGAAATATTAGATCTGCTCTAGAAAAAGACTCACAAATAGAGGCTCAAAAAATCTAATCTTTCCCAATGTCTCTTGCTAGTTCAAAGTATTCTTTTGAGGAATTGAGGCACTTATCTCCGACAGACTCAAGCGATTCAAAACTCCGAACAGCTAAGTCTGCTCCCAGCCTAAGAGTAGTAAGTATTACAGGGATTTCAAAAATAAATAGCCTTGCAGTATTCCAAACATTTCTGTAATTAGGGTCAACTGTTACTAAATGATCTAAAAGAGGGCGCACACCCCTGTCAACCAGGCTTAAGGTAGCCGCTGATGTAGCCCCGACTATACCTAGAGCAGAAAATAGGGCAGCAGAATATGCTCCAACTCCTAGTACTTTCATACCTCTTCCACCAGCTTCGAGCCCATCCTTTTGAGCCTTTCTTAGTGAAGCCGCCATTGCTTCATTTTTAATATCATCTCGTATTGCTATAGTCATACTTTTTCTCCACATTAGTTAAATATCCCTCTATTATAGAGTCTTGTTATTAAGAATAAATTAATAATTTGTTGAAAAATTAGGTTTAAAATCCAGCCGGTCTATTTTAAAATTTTTAGTTTACGTTTTGAAGATAAATTATGGTGGAGCTCACTTTCTTTGAGAAAGTGCTGATTTTTAAGACCTAATCTTATATAATATTTGAAATTTTTTATTTTAATATTTAATCAAGGTGTTATTATTTATGACGAGTATAATGAAACAAATTTCAAATAGAGTGTATAATGCATCGACTGAAGTTGCTCAGTATGTCCAAAAAAATCCAACTAAAACAGCTACAGCTGCTGTTGCAATTGCTATGCTTGCCTGGACAGGGCACTCTGGATTTAGCGCTGCTAGTCAAAACATTCCACCTGCTAAAGTGGTTACGAAAATGTCTACTTCTGAATCATTTGCGATTCTTGGCTCTGATCTATTAAACTTAATACCTCCACTAGCGATGTTACTTGGTGGATCATATTGTGTTTTTCCATACATTTGTATGAAGACTTAGTCAGTTATTTTTTTTAGGTAGCCCCTCTTCGTAGAAGAGGCTATCCATCCATTGAACTATCTTTTTATTGTTTAGTTGGCTATCATGATTCACTTTTAAAATTTGAATTTTGACTATGGACCAACTGACACATTTTTTTAGCCAGCTTAACACTTGGGTCTGGAGTTATCCTCTTTTAATTCTTCTAGTAGGGACTGGACTATTCTACACCTATCTATTAAGAGGTCTCCAATTTAAGTACCTTTTCTACTCTATCAAACTCATTTTTATTAAACATGATGATGAAGCTGAAGGGGATGTCTCTCAGTTTCAAGCTCTGATGACTGCTATGTCTGCTACTATTGGAATAGGGAGCATCACAGGCGTTGCAACAGCTATTGCAATGGGAGGGATCGGCGCTATTTTTTGGATGTGGGTTGTAGGCGTTATAGGGATGGCTACTAAATATGCTGAAGCTATTTTAGGGATCAAATACCGGATCCATGATGAAGCTGGACAGATGAGCGGTGGCCCTATGTACTATTTAGAGAGGGGCCTTGAGTGGAAAGGTTTAGCAATCTTATTTGCAGGTGCAGGAGCTGTTGCTGCTCTTACAACGGGTAATATGGTACAATCTCACTCTGTCGCTAACGCATTGATTAATTATGTCTCCATTGACAGGGTTTGGATAGGAGTTATTTTAGCTGTTTTCACAGGACTTGTCCTTTTAAAAGGGATTAAAAGCATTGCTTGGGTTACGGAATATCTAGTGCCTATCATGGCTTCTATTTATATCTTAGGGGGACTCCTTATCATCTTCATTAACTACCGTTTAATCCCTCAAGGTTTTTTACAAATCTTTCATGCAGCCTTCCATAGGCAAGCTGCCTTTGGAGGCTTCTTAGGATCTTCAGTTCTCTTAGCTATTCGTATGGGGATTTCAAGAGGGGTCTTTTCAAATGAAGCCGGCCTTGGAAGTTCGCCTATTGCAGCAGCAGCAGCTAAAACAGATCGGCCTGGAAGACAAGCTATGATCTCTATGAGTGGAGCTTTTATAGCGACCTTTATCGTTTGCACCATAACAGGTCTTGTTATTGTTCTAACAGGTGTTCTCGGTGGGACAACCGCTGATGGAAGCGTATTAAACGGATCTACCATGGTTATCTATGGTTTTAATAACACCCTGCCAGGAAGTGGATGGATTGTGAGCGTTGCTCTGATTATGTTTGGCTATACCACCATTTTAGGATGGGCTTATTATGGAGAAAAGTGCTTTGAATACCTCTTTGGACGCAACGCTATTTTCCTCTATAGAATACTCTTCACTTCGGTCGTTATTTTAGGATCCACGTTAGGGCTAGAGCTTGT
>CAYGMF010000001.1:28677-47215 GCA_964351075.1 uncultured bacterium | reverse complement strand
TATCTAGCGCTTGTTGAGCAGGAGCTGGAAGTCTTCCTCGTACATCTGTAAGTGCATCTCCCAAAGCCGCTCTGGATGGAAGACGGTCGGAAACTAGCTCCAGTGCTCCAGGCAGGTTATTTGCTACAGTTTGAGCTTCCTCAGCAGTTAGAGCGGCAGCTAAGCGCATAAATTCAAGAAATCGATCTGCTAGCCTCTGTGTTCCATTGGTTAAGAGATCTAAGGCGGTATTATAGTTTTCTACTCTAACTCCAGGAACGTCATATTGCTGACGTATTTCATGCATAAGGCCCCAAAAGCTATTCCATAAAGCGCGTAATCTTGGTGTCGCAGCAGGTCCTGTTAGAGGGATTCCTTCAGCGAAATTAGCAGGAATATGAACGTAATCATCCTCAAAAGTGTCAAAAACTCTATTTGCAAGTATATCTAGGTCAGTAGGTCGTCTGGATGGCGGAGTCGCTTGAGCGAATAAGCGTCTAGCAGCAGTTAGTCTAACGCTCTGCGCCATGTCTAATTCTGCTCTAGGTGGAAGGGGGGTTATAGCTCTATTATCGTTTCTTTCTGTAGTTGTTGATGAACCAATCATAACATGCGCCTTTTTTATTAAGTTTCCTGTTTAATATTATATATGAAACTATACAGTTTGTCAATATATAATTTAATATACGCAAGTGTTATAGAGAGGGGTCTTTATTTATTAATATAGACAAGTAATTATTTTAAAAGAGAGAGGGGACTTAAGGCTCTAGTGAAAACTGCTTCAAGGCTGTTTTGAACTCTTTCATGATTTTCGGTTCATGATCGTGCACAGATAAGAGGCCTTCTAGCTCTTTGAAATGCTTCCACGCTTTTGGAAGGTTATAATCAGATAGATAGAGGTTTGCTAGAGAAAACTCCACGTAGGGGTAGCTAGCATCGAGCGCATGAACTTTCTCTAGATACTCAATAGCCGGTTTATATTGAGAGAGCTCTTGATAGGTCTGAGATAAGAAAAAAAGGCCCGCTTTAAAGTTTGGGTACTTTTGAATGACTTTAAGGAGCATCTCTTGTTTTTTTTGTATCCCTGTAAGGGACTGATCATCGGTTTGTTCGACAATTGCCGCGATGGCATCAGCGCCGATCTTATTTTTTAAATACTCTTGAGTAGTGTCTAAATAGATGGATGCTATGCGGTCTTGTGAAGGGCATTCAAGGAGCGTTTTGAAAGTTTTTTTAGCAAGTCTATCTTGTCCATTTAAAGCATATGCATAGCCTAGGAGCTCTAAAGCACCCGGGTCTGAGGGCGCATACTTTAAACAGTGCAGGTAATTCTCAATCGCTTTTGGATAGTTTTTAGTGTTGATCAAGTAAGTCGATGAGATGTTAAAAAAAACAAAGCCAATCGTCTCTTTTAAATCTGCTTTTTTTAAAAACTTAGTGTTCACATCAAGATAATTTTCCGAAGGGTAGTTGATTCCCCTAGCAGTAGTTTCGATGTTAATTTCATTTGGCTCAGAGGCATGCCTTACAAAAATGTGTCCTGGAGGAATCATAATTTCTAAAGGGAGGTCTAGTCTTTGCGCGAGACACAAATAAAGAACTGAAGTTCCTAAACAAAGGCCCTTTTTAGAATCTAAAACAGTAGTGAGCTTTGAAAAGGGCTCTTCTCCTGTTCTAAGAGATGAGAGGGCGGGGTATCTATAGCGCATCTCAAAGAAGAGAAGCTGATTGATCTCTTTTATAATTTGAGTGGGAGTTGGATTAAGAGGAAGCCGGGCAAGCACTTGAAGTGCCATAAAGTCTAATTGCGCTTCATAATTTCTAATCCAAATCCAGTCTATTTCAAAAGGACTCTCTTGTGCGATTAAAAGAGCTCTTGCAAAGTCAATCTCGTTAGGCTCTAACTTTAATACTTCTTCTTCAGAGGTGGCTTTATGTCCTAAAAGTTTTCTATTCGCTAAATGACAGCTCATTCGCTCAATAGCACTTAGATGCTCCTCTTCAAGGAAGTTTTTTTGTTTAGACTCACCTAGCATAAAAGAAATAAAGCCATCTAAGGAGAGGGTTGCAACAGGAAGATTGGAGAGCGCATCTGGATCTGAGTTTGTTTTAGCTAAAAGAAGTTGTACGTCTTTAAGCGCTTGCTTACCAACTGGGTCATCTGGGAAGAGTTTATGCAGAGCTAAATGCTCCGTAATAGAGGTAGGGTCAAGGCCATTATAGAGTCCTTTTAAAGAGTCCTCACTAGACCCTGTTAAAAAAGTCAGAGGCAAAAAAAGTAAGCTAAGAAATAATCGATATAAACGCATCTGTCATTTTCCTATTTTTAACGAGCTTTTCAACTGAAGGGATAAACCGGTATTTCCAGTTGCGATAAGAAGGAGTACCTGGATAGTTAATTCTCTCTTCATTAATTTTTTTATGGACAAGCTTTGGATCTAGAGCCAAGTATTCTTGCAAGAGATTTGCATGAAAAAGACTACTCGTTTGGTGACTATCCTTAAGAAGGGAGAGGCGCATTGCTCTAGAAATAGAGGGCGTGTAGTTCCACTTCTTCCACATCGCAAACTCTTTGGCGGTTTTTGAGTATTTAGTCCACCACTGCGCAAGTGTGGATGTATCGTGGGAAGTGAGACTCGTAATAGAGGCAACTGTATAAAGTGGGTAGGGGACAAAATCAAGTCCACCAGCTCCTGTTCTTTGCCAAGTTAAAATACGTGTGCCACAGATGCCAAGATCTTGCATACTATCTATTATAGATTGAGGGATCACAAGATCCTCTCCAATCGGCAGCATCTTAGAGAATTTTAAAAGCGCTTTTAAAAAGCTGCGCCCATTTTCAAGCCATTCATTTGGATCTTCTGGATTAAAAGCTCCTTGATACCCCTCTTTGCCTACAGGAATATTCCAAGTTCGATAAAAACCAATAATATGATCCAAACGGTAGATTTGAAAAAAGTTCTCAGCCACTTTTAAACGAAGCTTCCACCAGTGATAGTTAGATTTTTTAAGTTCCTTCCAGTTATAGGCTGGGAAGTCCCAGTTTTGTCCCTTAGGAGTCAGTCTGTCCGGCGGAGAGCCTACAGAATAGTTTGTTAAAAAAAGCTCCGGGTAACACCATGCATCACAACTATGGCGACTTACTAAAAAAGGCAAGTCTCCAAATAAAAAGATGTTTTGCTCTTTTGCTTTTTCTTTCACCTGTTTTAACTGCTCAAAGCAAAAGAATTGTGTTAAAATGTAGAGCTGAATTTCATCTAGGTGCTTTGAAATATACTTGTTTTTTTGAGCCTCGCTTAACGCATGCTTGTTCTTAGGCCATTCACTCCACTTTTGCGTTTGATGATGCTCTGAAAAAGTATTAAAAAGTGCGTAGTCTTGCACCCAAGGATTTTGTTTTAAAAAATGCTTGTATTTCTGAGTTTTTCTTATTGTTTTGCCATAATAGTTATGATAGAGCCTCATAAAGATAAGCTTTTGCCCTCTAACTTTAAGGTAATCCACAAATTTAGTTTGAGTCTCTTGCTGCATCTTTTTTAACAAATCTTGAAGCTCAACATCTTTCTCAAGATGAGGAAGAGCACTTAAACTTAAAAAAATAGGGTTCAGCGCTAGAGTAGAAATAGGGTTATAGGGGCTGTTGTCAAATCCAGAATCTGTCAAAGGTAAGAGCTGAATGAAATCAAGGCCTATTTCAGAGGCCCAATTTAAAAGAGGAAGCAAATCTAAAAATTCACCCACTCCGCAACTCTCTTTAGAATGAATTGCTGAAAGCATCAAAACAAAGCCGTGATGCGGGTGTAATCCAATGCGTTTAAAGTGAGGTGCACATTCTGATTTAGAGAGCTTATCTATTGCAATTTGATCCATCATAGTTCAAAAATGTTGTCCGTGTTCATATTTGCGAAATCTTTTTCTTCTAGGCGATGATCTGACTCGCCTCTATCAAGAGCATCTTTCCAAGCATATGCCTTATGAACAAAAGGGGTGAGAACAGATAATACATGCTCAGCAGTAAAGTGATCAAGGTTTAGTCTGGAAAAGAGAATAAGGCTATTGAGTTTTGTGCTGTAGGCAAAATCTCCAATACGAGGGAAGGGTTTTGCATTTGCTTTTAAAGCCGACAATAAAATATCTTCACGAAACTTTCCAGGTGATAGTTCTCCTAGAACGCTTCCGATAACTAAAACGTCTTGATCATTTTGGTCTAGCTCAAGCTGAACTTTTAACTTATCTTTGATATTTAAAAGGCATGAGTGATTTTCATCAGGGGAAAGCTTTATTTTAAGTAAAGAGGCAAGCTCTTTAAGTAAAAGAGTAAAACGGTCTTCAAGCATTTAATCCTCTTCCTCCTCTTCTTCCTCTAAGGCTTCATCAAGCTCTTCTAAAGCATCTAAGTAGGCATTTAAGAGCTCTTGTCTATGTTTCGTACTTCTATAAAGCTTTGGAGCTACATTTCGAATGGCATCTCTAAATTGGGTATAGACAAGTATTTGAGCTATAATCTCATCATCAATACCCATTTGAGAAGAGAGTTTTATCACTTTAACAGGGGAAGGATAACGCTCTTCGATCAGAAGCATGAAAAGCTTAGCCATAAGCTCAAACGTAAGTTGTTTGGGAAAGTAGAGATCGTTTTGATCAAATCCTCTATAAAGAAGGTTCATTCTCCCTTTAAAGAAAAGATAGACAGCTAAAATCGCTTGCAAATTGCGCGTTTCAGTGAGAAGACGATATAAAAGGGCTTTTGGAATAGAGGATCCTTTTGCCTTCATGTCTCGCCCAAGAGAATTGAGTAGAAATTTGATCACCTTACTCAATTTTTCAAAGTCAAATTTTTGTGCAAGTTCTTCAAAAAGTTTATTAGGGGTTCTAGGGCTTCCCGTAATATCGCGGTAGAGATCTCTAAGCGCTGTTGGACTTCCAAGTCCTAGCTTTGAAAAAGCAAGTGCTTCTTGCGATACGTTCTTTCCAGCTTTTATCTCACGACCAAAAAGCTCATTGAATTCAGAGCGTGTATCTCTTACTTTCTCAATCATCTGGTCTTCTGAGATCTTCTCTAAATAGTCTAAAGCATCATCAGCAAGCGAGTAGTCAGAGTACGTTTCGAGTACTTTTTTTAAAACTTCTTCTGTTGAATCGGAGTCGTTAATCCTAGACTTCAAAATCAGCAGGGTCTTCACATCAAGTTCAGGATTCAGATCGCCTTCTTTAAAAGGAAGGACCTCACTCTCTTCCATCCCAAATAAATTAGTTTCTTTGAGGCCAGCTTTGTCTCTACCCATCCTCTCTTCTAAAGTGCGCGCTTTAGACTTCATCTCCTTCTCAATCATGGCTGTGATATATTGATTCCCTTCTTCAGCTTCAACAGCAATAGACTCTTGACTTGCAATTTGACGTGCAAGCGTGCGCATCTGTTTTTCCATAGCTGCATGTCTTTTAATATCTGAAGGATTAATGCCAGGATTGGAAAAACTCATTTATATTCTCTTTTAAGTGATTTGCACACGCCCTAAAGGAAGGACTTTAATCTCTGGAACAATCTCATTCACTGAGAGGACAGCAAGATAGGGAAAATCAACCTCTATAAGCTTTCTAACAAAACGCCTCACATCGATGGCCGTAAGCAAAACAGCTGGTTGCGCTCCAGCAAGTGGCGGCGCTATTGTTCTTCTCATCGCTTGCAAGATCAGTTGATTTGAGTCCGGATCAAGAGCTATATAGGATCCAGCAGAGGTCTGTTTAATAGCCCCTCTAACCATATCTTCTATTTCAGGGTCTAACATATAGACCGATAATACAGATTGCCCTTGTGAGTATTTGTAGCTAATGTAGCGCTTTAATGAAGTCCTAATATATTCCGTTAAAAGAACAGTGTCTTTCTCACTTTGAGCCCACTCGCTAAGAGACTCCATGATTGTCTTCAAATCTTTGATTGAAATCTGCTCCTGAATTAAACGTTTAAAGATCTCTGTAAGCTTTTGAAGCGGGATGAGACGAGTCACTTCTCGAATTAGATCTGGGTAGTTCTTCTCTAAGAATTCAAGCATAGCGCGTACGTCCTGAATACCTAAGAATTCAGAAGAGTAGTTTCTAAAGAAATAAGAGAGATGAAGAACAATCACTTCAATAGTCGTCCAATATTTAATTCCCGCCTTATCTAAAATAGGTTTGTTCTTATTCTCCACCCAAAAGGTAGGCATGTTTAAAGAGTTGGTGTAGGTCGTATGAGGAAGATTATAACGATTGAGAGTCTCCTCTGATTCATTTGTAAGGACATTGTTTTTAACAACTTGTCCTCTTTGTATTGGAACCTCATTTAATAAAATGGCGTACTCTGTATCTTTTAAACTAGGAGAATTATAACGTACATGTACCCCAGGAAAACGAACTCCAAGATCTTGGTAAAGCGCAAGGCGCATCTGAGGAATCATCGTTTCAATATGAGTCGTCTGTTTGTTTTTTTTGTCTGTTTGAATAATTTTACTAATATAGCTGCCAAGCTCCAAAATAATGGGAAGAGTCAATGCGTATCCGCCTGCTGGGTCTCCAGGCAAAACTTCATGTCCAGGCACTGAGATATCCTGCGCGCCAGCTGGACCTCCCGCTTTTGAAAGCTTCATTTTGTCAGCTCTAAATAAACTGACGCCCATAGACCCAATGATCACGGCCAAAATACCAAAGGGGGCAAATGGAAAAGCTTTAATAGAACCTATTCCAACTAATACAAAGGCTGCAAGAATTAGAGCTTTTGGCTGACTTAATACCTGCTTGGAAATCTCACTTCCTAAATTGGTGTCTTTATCTGAACTGGAGACACGAGTTGTGACGATACCTGCGCAAACCGCAATTAATATCGCTGGAATTTGAGAGACAAGACCATCCCCAATAGATAAAAGAGAATACACTTTAGCGGCTTGACCAGCACTCATTCCATGCTGAGCAACCCCGATGATCAAACCCCCAATAATGTTGATCAAGGTAATGACAATCCCTGCAATAGCATCTCCTTTGACGAACTTCATAGCACCGTCCATGGAACCATAGAGCTCACTCTCACGAGTAAGGAGGAGTCGTTTCTCTCTTGCTTGGTTGGCATCCAAAACACCCGCTCGCATATCAGCGTCAATACTCATCTGCTTTCCAGGCATCGCATCGAGTCTAAAACGGGCAGCAACTTCCGCTACACGCTCAGCACCCTTGGTTACCACAATGAACTGAACCAAGGTGATGATCAAAAAGATCACACCCCCGACCACATAGTTTCCACCGACTACGAATTCTCCAAAGGCCTCGATAATATCCCCTGCAAAGGCATGGAGCAGGATCTGGCGAGTAGATGCGATGTTAATCCCTAAGCGATAGAGCGTGGTAACCAAAAGGATAGAGGGGAACATGGAGAGCTCAATAGCACTTGGAATATAGAGAGACACCATGATCAAAGCGATTGCAACCGCTAAATTAACTGCGATCAAAACGTCAATTAATGGGGGAGGCACTGGCAAAATAATCATCGTAATAATGCCGATGATAAAGAATGCTAAGATCACATCTGATGCATCTGTAATCTTTTTAAATGCGCCGTGGCCTGCGAGCAATTTCTTGAGTGATTCAAACATCTATTTCCTCTTCCTTATGCTTCCAAAGAAGCGAGCCATTTTAATATCTCTGCTACAGCCTCATAGGTATCCCTTGGAATGTAGCGCCCAACCTTTCCTTCTTTAATCAATTGCCGAGCAAGTGGAACATTGCGGACAATAGGGATATGATGAGCCTCAGCTTCCCTTATTATTATTTCTGCGATTTTACCGCTACCTTTTACCACTATTTTAGGGGCAGGCTGTGTTTCTTCGTCATATTCGAAAGCAACTGCATAGTGTGTGGGGTTCGTAATAACCGCCCTTGATTTTTTTACATTGCTAACAGAACCCTCTTCATAAGCAATTTCTTGACCCATTTGCCTTCTTCTGCCTTTAACATGGGGATCTCCCTCTGTATCTTTGTATTCTTGCTTAACCTCAAATTTTTCCATCTTCATCTCTTTAGCAAAGTTCATCTTTTGATAAACAATATCAAAAATAGCGATCGCAATAAAAAAAAGCCCAACCCGTATAACTACCTTAACTAAAAAGTAATTGAAGATAACAGCACTTCCTAAAATAGGAAGTCCTGCAGCAAAAATAATTTCTCGAACATCATCGCGAATGGTATAGTAGATGATGACGACAACACCTGCAATTTTTAAAATTTGCTTAATCAGTTCAACAAGGGTTTTAAGTTTGAACTTAGCTTTTAAGTTGTCAATTGGATTTAAACGCTTTAAATCAGGCTTTAGAGCTTCAAAGGAAAACATCGGGCCTACCACCATTACGTTTGCTAGAACACCTGTAATAACAGTGATTAGTAAAATGGGGAGACTTACTTTTAAAATAATGCGAAGCCCTGTGTTGACATAGTCAATGAGGGTTGTTCCAAGGTCAGTCGATGTGCGAAAAGCCTTAAGTGCATTGACAATATAGGAACCCAAATCTACAGCGATATCTTTGGCCATAGCAAGAGTGACCGAAATTGCAACAATAAAGGTAAACGCTGCGGGTAAATCCTGAGATTTTGCGACCTGACCCTTTTTACGGGCATCCCGCAGCTTCTTCGGGGTCGCCTTTTCACTTTTTTCAGCCATTTAAGCTCTCAATTTTTCTTTTTGCAATCTACTGATTTACTCTATCAATTACAATCAGAAAACGCCTACATTAATATTTTTTTTAATTCATCTTCTAACCTTTCAAATACAGTGTGAAAAAAAATAGGATTTCTGCTACTCTTGATCTCTTATTTTAAAATAGATAGAGAGTAAAATGACAAGTTTAACCTGCGGAATTGTAGGATTGCCAAATGTTGGAAAGTCTACCCTTTTTAATGCCTTAACTTCCACTGTAGCAGAAGCTTCAAACTATCCCTTTTGCACGATTGATCCCAATGTTGGGATTGTTGAAATAAAAGATGCAAGGCTTAAGCACCTCTCTGATATTTCTAATAGCACTAAAATTATTTATGCCAACATGCAGTTCATTGACATTGCAGGTCTTGTTAAAGGAGCCTCAAAAGGAGAGGGTCTTGGAAATAAGTTTTTAGCCAACATCCGAGAAGTGGACGCCATTATTCACGTGGTGCGCTGCTTTGAAGACCAAAATGTGGTCCATGTAGCCGGACAAATCGACCCCATTGATGACATTGAAACTATTAATCTAGAACTTATTTTAGCTGATCTTCAAATGATCGATAATATTTTGACTAAACTTGAAAGGCAAGCAAGAGGGGATAAAAAACTTCTTGAGAAAAGAGATCTACTCCTTAGAATCAAAGAGGTCTTAAACGAAAACAAAGCACTAAGAAGTCAAAGTTTTACTCCTCATGAACTTGAACTCTTAGGTGAATACTCTTTCTTAACTCTAAAGAAAATTCTCTATGTGATGAATGTTTCAGAAGAAGAGCTTCCACACTATGAAAATGAATATGTGAAAAAAGTACAAGAGTACGCTGAAAACGAAGGAAGTGAAGCGATCCCTATTTGCGCTAAACTTGAATCTGAAGTTGTTCAACTTGAGGAAGCGGATCAAAAAGAAATGCTAGAAAGTCTAGGTCTTGAAGAATCAGGACTTAATCGACTTATAAAAGCTTCTTTCAAACTTCTTGGTCTCATTACGTTTCTAACAACAGGTAAGCAAGAGACCAGAGCTTGGACCTTAAAAGAGGGGATGACAGCTCCAGAAGCTGCAGGAAGGATCCATACAGATATCCAAAATGGATTCATTAGAGCTGAAGTCATTAAATACCAAGATTTCTTAAGCTCTGGAAGTAGAGCTAAAGCCAAAGAGCAAGGTCTTATGGGAATTGAAGGAAAAGAATACATTGTTCAAGATGGCGATGTCATTTTATTTCTACATAATTAAAAAAGGGCTAAAAGTATTCTCTCTCAGCCCTTAAAAATAAGCTAGTTGGCGCTTTTAACATACTCTAGATAAGATCTCTATGGATTCTATGTCCAGTGTGATGTTTTTTGTGTCTTGCAGTGCGACGCGTCTTACGAGCCTTTTTTCTCTGCATTCTTCTTTTTTGTCTATGATGTTTCATGGTTGTTTTCTCCTGCAGCATCTCAAATCCAGATACTTAAGAACCAAGATTCTAAGAAACCACTTTGTGATTTTGAAATTGTTCAAATAGAGACATTCTGGGTCACCATTCTCTACCCAGAAATTCCCCCTCTAACCCGACTATTGCGATGGGATGAGATTTTGGCAAGTGTAAAAAATAATTGCCTAATACTCTAAAAATGAGTCTCTTAAATTTATAGGATTGATTTAGGCGATTCTATCGGGTCTAGCATCACCCCTCTTTAGCGATAATACCTTTGACTGAGTAGAAAATAGAGGGGTCCTTTCGTCAGGAGGAGGTTCACTCGGAGGAGTAGCAAGGTCTATATTATCAAAATCCGCGCTATCAGGCCTTTCTTCTTTCGCTGCATGTGAGTCAGCACATATGCCTGAGTCTCGTTCTCTAACCGAAGGGTCAGGTGCGATAACAAAAGAGACTGGTCTGGAACCTGAGTCAACAGTTAAAGAGACTGCTGCAGAAGTAATCTCATCAAATGGGCCAGAAACTGGTCTTTCGCTAATGTGTGCATATTCTTGACCTGTGACCAGGTCTAATTGCGCGGAGGTAAGTTCATTTTCATCTTCAATTTCATATGGTTGACTAGCCTTTGCCCTCTTGCTTGAGGCGTCAGATAAAACAGCACTAGGTCTTCGCTTATCTGGATGGGGTTCTTGAGGGACGAGTCTCTTAAAACTCCACTGAATTTCTCTGCATTCAGGTGGATGAGTAATTTTAAAACGTAATTCATTAGCGTGAGGAAATTTAGTATCAAAAGTTGGAGCAAGGTTCAGCCCAGAGTTATAAATGGTATCAAAAACTTTTACATCAGTTAAACCCACTCTTAAATCTGTTTTGACTATTACAGATGGAAGTTGGCCTCCTTTTCTTATTTCAAAAACTACCCTACCTGAAAAGTACTCTGGTTTAGTTTCAAAGCCAGGATAAGGAGCTAAAGTTATAGATTTATTTCCATCTGCCTCTGGTTTCTCGTACATAAAGGGGTCACTGCGTGATACGCGACCATTTGGAGCAGTAGAAATTAAAATACAGGGATCTCCTCTTCCGAAGAATCCAGTCATAAGCTCAAAAAGTTTTTCCGCTGATTTTTTTGGTTTCCCTCGCAAAATATCTCCAACACAAACACCGCAAGTCATCCTTCTCATTAAAGCTTTTTGTTCGAATGCTTGTTCTTTTTTTACATCACGACCTGAAACACTAGAATCTGAAACACTATCATTCTCATGTTCAAGGAGTGAGAATCTTTCAATTTCACCGTTCCTTCCTGTAGAACTTGAACTAGAAGGTTTTTGTCTAAAGCAAGGGAAACAAGAACAACAATCTGATAATCTCATGGCAAACTCCTGAATTTAAAAAAGTAATATAAAATTTTTTAGATTAAGAGTATATAAATTTATTTAATTTTGAGAAGGAAAGTTCTTTTCTTTTAAGAATACACTTTAGATTTAAATTTCATGTGGTTGATCAAGTTGGACGCCTGCTAAAAAATCATCGGTAGGCTCTTCATGGGTGAATGTCCATCTGCTTCCTCTAATCTCTCCATCGAATACTTTAAGAGCTACTTGAGTTGCATTAGGTGCTCTTTCATCTACAATAATGTGAGCTCTAAAAGGGTTTCTTGTCGTATCTACTATTGTTTCGTCTCTTTGAAATAAGCAAACTGTTACTTTGAGGTGTGGGTCCTTTTGTCTTTTACGTGTTATAGAATATAGGGTAATTGTACCTCTAAAACCACCTTCGTTTCCCTTTGTAATCAGGTTGACCCTATCACCATCAAAAGGTTCTACCCGAGTCCATTTTTTTGCAGAGATTTCGGGCCTCAACTTGCTATGAGAGAGCGTGCAAGGTTGTTCACAGAAATTCCACAAAGCTTGAGCAGCCATCTTTCTTTGAACTTCTCCTGTTTTTAAAAGGCAGTTTTCGAGCAGAAAACCGCCGAGTCTTCTACCTTGTGCAGGAGCTAGTTTCTGCTGACAAATTCTTCTAGAAGAAATAGAGGCTGTGGTAACCATAATTTTAAGGTCTGGAGGACCACCTTCTCCATGAAAAGTATAGGTTGCTATTTGACCATTTGCTTCGTTTGGCTCTTGGACTAAAGCATATTTAGTTTTTTGCGCTTCTGCCTCATAAGAAGTGGGCTGCGTTTCATAAGGAGCATCCACAACTTCAACTCCACCATATCCAGGATAGTAGGCGGGTGTATTTAAATGGGAGCGTTCACTGAGCTGGTGATCATCAGGGGCGACCTTCCCACTTCCCCAGCAATAACAAGGACAACAATCCCATATGGACATAACGTGCTCCTAATATTAAAAAAAAGATTGTAATTATTTTAAGCTTTAAACTGAACTAAAATACGAAGAGGTATCTTTTTTTACTTAGAATGTAGATGAAGCGCGCACTGGCCTGCTCCTAGAAGAGCAGCTTTGTCATTTAAAATAACGCGCACAGATATCGTTTTTAAGAGATCTGAAAAACGACCTTTATTTGTAAAAGCATCTAAAAAAGTAGGGGACTCTAATTTCTGCAGGATTTTAGGGGCGACTCCTCCACCTATATAAACCCCGCCATACGCCATAAATTTAAGTGCTAAATTACCTGCTGCAGCGCCATAAATCGCAACCATCTGATCAAGAGCTTGGGTGCAAAGAGGGTCAGAGTTGTCTAGCGCATGCTTTGAAATCACAAACGCTGGGTCTTTTTGAGTCATCTCTTGGGCTATCGCATCGGATACTTTAGATGGGTCTTTAGAGGTAAGAAATTGATAGATATTATGAAGACCTTGCCCTGAGAGAACTCTTTCATAAGAGACGTGCCCAAACTCTTTTTGAAGGTAAGAGAAGAGTTCTACCTCCAGATCATTTGTAGGTGCAAAATCAACATGGCCACCCTCACAAGCAAAAGGCAAATGCTTTTTACTATCAAAGTATAGGCCTGCTTCTCCAAGACCTGTTCCAGCAGAGATAAGAGCTCGATTTCCTTGAGCCTGAAGATCTCCTTTTTGTAAAATATGAAACTCCTCTTCTTTTAAAGCAGAAATCCCCCAAGCGTTGGCTTCTAAGTCATTTATAAGATAAGCGCTTCCTTTTACAATTTCAGTAAGTTTTGAAGCATCAACTTCCCAAGGCAAGTTTGTTGTTTTAACATGTCCTTTACGGACAGCTCCTGCTATTCCAAAGACAGCTGCTTTGACTTCAGTTGGATTTTTTGAGAGGAAATCTTGAACAATCTCATCTAGGCTTTGATGCTCATGACTTGGATACTTTTCTTCTACTTTGATTTGAAGTTGATCGTTTATACTCTCAAAGAGAGCTAAGTTGGTTTTTGTCCCCCCTATATCGCCCCCTAAAAACATCAATCTCTCCATTTATGACCATCTTTTTCGATGAGCTTATAAGCCGCATCCGGTCCCCAAGAGCCTGACTCATAGTTTGGAAAGTCCGTCGGAGGATTCTTTTCCCAATGCTCTAAAATGGGCTCTGTAATCTCCCATGCTCTCTCCACTAAGTCAGATCTAGAAAATAAAGTTGGGTCATTCATCATCGCATCATAGATAAGGATCTCATAACCTGTTGAGGAGCCTCCTTCTTCTGTGTCAAAAGACTCTGCATAGTCAAAGTGCATCTTCACCGGTTGCAAACTCATCTTTGTTCCAGGAATTTTAGCCTTAAGGTAAAGAGAAATAGCTTGCGTGGGCTGGAGATAAAAACGAAGTTCGTTTGTTAACACTTCGTCGGTCTTTGGAATTTTAAAGAGTCTTTTTGGAGCCGCTTTAAAATGAATAATCACTTTACCCGTTTTCTCTTTTAAATGTTTCCCCGTACGAATGTAGAAGGGGACTCCTGCCCATCTCCAATTGTCTACGAAGATTTTAAAAGCGCAAAAAGTTTCCGTATTGGACTGTTTGTCCACATTCTCTTCATCGCGGTAAGCAATCTCGTCTTTATCTTTTATTTTTCCAGGGCCGTATTGCCCTCGAACAGCTTGGGTTTTGACTTCCTCTTCAGTCATAGGGGTAATAGATTCTAAAACAGAAATCTTACAGTTACGTATCGCATCGGCATCAAAACTTCCGGGCGCTTCCATACAGAGATAACTCATCACTTGAAGAATGTGGTTTTGAAACATATCTCGAAGAGCACCAGATTTATCGTAGTAATCTCCTCGCTTTTCAACTCCCACTTCTTCAGCGACGGTAATTTGAACATGATCAATGTAATTACGATTCCATACAGGTTCAAAAATACCATTACCAAACCTAAAGGCGAGAAGATTCTGAACTGTCTCTTTTCCTAAATAATGGTCAATACGCCAAATTTGGCTCTCATCCCAATGTTTATGAAGGGCTTGGTTCAAATCTAGAGCACTTTGTAGATCACGACCAAAAGGCTTTTCCAAGATAAGGCGAGAAGTTCTACCATCAAGCTTAGAGAGGCCTGCCTCACCAATGTGATCAGAGACCATCTGAAAAATGACAGGAGAGACAGCTAAATAGAAAGTCACACTAACCTTCCCTCCCATCTTTTGATCAAACTCCTCAATCTTCCCCTTCAAATCTTGATAAAGCTGGGGGTTGTCAAAGTCAGCAGATTGATAAGAAAGGCAAGAGCTAAGCTTTTCATAGATCTTAGGGTCAAACTTACGTTTGCCGAACTCTTGCAGGTCTTTTGCTATGAGATCTCTAAAGCCATTGTCATCCATTTGATCTTTGGCTAAGCCATGTATTGCAAAATGTTCAGGAAGAGCATCATGAAACTCTAGGTTATAAATGGCTGGCATCAAAAGCCTTTTAGTCAAATCTCCTGATGCCCCAAAAAGAATAATAACCTGAGGGTCTTTAGGCTTTTCAACAGAGGTCTTCTCTGTTTGTTCGTCATAAATTTTAATCATTACTCAAAAACGTCCTATTTTTTCTCGTGGTGTCCACCAAACATATAGCGCATAGCTGAACAAATCTTATCAGCAAAAGTAAACTCCTTGCGTGATCTAAACCTTGAATAAAGAGCTGAAGTTAAGACTTCTGCTGGAACGGCTTCTTCTATTGCTGCCATGATCGTCCAACGGCCCTCGCCAGAGTCTGAAACTTTTCCAGAGAAATTTGAAAGATCTGGATTTTCAGCTAAAGCTTCAGCTGTTAAATCTAAGAGCCAAGAGCCTATCACACTACCTCGTCTCCAAACTTCTGCTACAGCTGCTATGTCAATTTCATAATCAAGATCATGATGCATAGCAGGTGCAGTCTCCGCATCTACTTCTCTCTCTTTTTTAGAGATGTTAGCGTTCTTTAAAATACCAAAGCCTTCGCCATAAGCTGCCATAACACCATATTCAACGCCATTATGCACCATCTTTACAAAGTGGCCAGCTCCAGATGGACCGCAATGTAAATAGCCATCTTGTGCAGTATCTGTATACTTATCTCTTCCTTTAGTAGGGGTGGCGTTCCCTTTACCAGGAGCAATGGTTTTGAAAATAGGATCTAAGTGTTTCACGACCTCATCTTCACCACCAATCATTAAGCAGTAGCCACGCTCAAGTCCCCATACACCACCAGAAGTTCCGCAGTCCACATAGTGAATTCCTTTAGGTTTGAGAGCTTCTGCCCGTCTTCTATCATCTCTAAAGTAGGAGTTTCCTCCATCTATTAAGATATCATCTTGCTCTAAATGAGGGGAGATCTCTTCAATAACTTTATCTGTAATTGCAGCAGGAACCATCATCCAAATAGCTCTTCTTTTTTCTAACTTCTGAACAAACTCTTCAACAGAATTTGCGCCTACTGCACCCTCTTTAACAAGAGCATCAACGTTTTCTTTATTATTGTCGTAAACAACACATTGGTGTCCGTCTTTCATTAAGCGACGCACCATATTAGCGCCCATTCTTCCAAGTCCTACCATTCCAAGCTGCATCTTTGCCTCCTTATTGATTCAACTTTATCACAAATGATCGTCGACTAAACTTTGAGTGACCAGGAAATTTAAAATGAATTTCCTTATGTTCCTTAATCTCTTTTGGTGGAATATCTACATAGTAAATTCCAACTTTAGTTTCGATCAGTGATTTTATTTGACCTATTTGGTCCCTTTTAGCAAATCTATAGTTGATTTGGCAAGGTTCAAATGTTTCAATTCTAAGTGTCTTGCCTTTAAACACTTTTTTGATTTTATGATTTGGTTTCCAAATGTTATACTTAGATATGGTCTCCTTTTTCTGATAGCGATTGCCTGTTTGTGGAGGCATGTCGAACACTTTTTTACCATTAATGGATCGAATCAATTTAATAAATTCTGCATGCGCCCAAACAAGAGGCATCGCACCTAAAGTGGGCTTTCCATTGAATAAAAACTTAGAGGGGATGTCTTTTGCATCCCAAATTTGCTCTGGAATCAAGTAATTATCGCCCGCTTGCTTAACCATAGCCTGCAATAGCTCTTTGGCTTTTTTATAGTCCTTCTTAGCTACTTCATAGTGAGCACGCTCGCCTACCAGAAGAGGCCATCCTCTTCCTATGCCTGTTCCATCAAAGGGGGAACCATCTTTATGTTCTCCATATCCATCTTCATTATAGCGCTTCCAAACAGGACCGCTTTTTGTTTCTTCTTTTAATAGGTAGTCAATCACCTTAACCGTATCTAAAATCCGAGGGTCATTAGCTGACCTAAGCCCAAAGCGAACAAGTGCTAATGCGTCCGTGCTGATAATTTCTGAAGCGGGGTGAAAAGTGTGATCGGGGGGTCTATTTTTAACAATAACTAGATCTTCGACTTTTTTCTGCTTTGTATTGTCTGGGGTAATACGTACATAGTAACCTTTAACTTTAGCTTTTTTACAAAGAGCAGTTCCTTCAACGTACGTCCAATTTTCTATATTTGCATTCCAGTAGTCTGCAACTTCCCTTAAATAACGTGCTGTTGTTTTAAGGCCTTTCTCTTCATAAAAATCAGCACCGACCAAAAGCGCCGAGACCTCGCAAGCTAAAGTGAATGGGGTATAACCTCCATCTTCTTCCCAGCGGTCTTGCAAAGTAACAGGACCATTTTTTACTAAATATTCAACAGCTTTAGAGACTAGCGGCCATGGATCAAACCACTTTAAAACTCCTCTTCTTTTAAGAGATCCTGCAAGCAGCACCGGAAGAGCTGTTTCATCCATCTGGATGTTATTCCAATAAGGTTTTCCACTATGCCAAAGACACTGTGCAAAGTGGCCGTCTGCTTCTTGCACACTCGATAAAAAGTGGAGAATAAGGCGGGCTCTTTCATTTTCACCAGAAGCTAAAAAGCCTCCCGCTATTTCAACTAAATCTCTTGGCCAGATAAGGTGATAACCTCCTAAATCATTATCCCCCTTAATAGAACCCCAAGGGATAGAAAGCGAAGCAATCACGTTGCCCGGAACAATTTTCCCAAGGTGTGTGTTTAGAACCATGACACTTGAATCATAAAGAGCTTTTACCTCTTTATTAAAGAAAGAGACGTTGGGTCTCTTTTTAATAATAAGCTCCCAGCCCTCAATATACTTTTTCATTAAGTGTTTATTATTGTGAGAAAAAGAGGCCTTCACCTCTTTTGCAGCTTCATAAAAAGAGGTGCCAAATGAAAGGGCAAGTGTGAACTTGTTGTTTGTCGTTTGTAAATCAATTTCACCAGTTAGAGCAATGTTTCCATCAGCTGCTTTAGAATATATATTCTTTAGATCTTTGTTCTTTTTCAGCTCTGTCCATCCATCACTTTTACCTACGTATCCACAAGAGAGCTTTTTAAAAGGTGTAGAGCATCCTAAAACTAAATGGATGTGTTTTCTAGAGGCGTTAAGGTAAGAGACACCTTTGTAAGTATCAACGCACCCATTATTATGTTCACCAAATCCATAAATGTGAGGAGCTAGAAGAACAAAAAGTTTAAACTCCTTTTTAACTAAAGGGATAAATTCAACTTCCTGAATTAAAGTGCTGCTATAAGGATTGCAGAAGATTGTTTTTTTGATCTGGAACTGTCCCTTTTTGCAGGTATTAACAGTGTTGTATCCAGCAACTCCAGTTTTTATATTGTCGCACTTTGAATCACATCCTCGCTTTTCTTCACAAAAAAAGCTTTTGCCATCTGTGACAATAAACTGCATGTCTCGAGTGTTTGGTTTGTCAACATTTGGAAAATAGACCTCATTGACGATCCCATGAGAGAGGGTAAACCATACGCGACTTCGCGTGGTAGGGGCTGTGCCTATCCCTGTTTTTTGACTTGTTGTCCAGCGAGCTTGTGTGCCTGGTTTGCCAGGTGCATTCGATTGGGCCATAATAGAATTCTCCTATTTGGCCCGTTCTATAACCTTCTCCTTTTTATTTCAATGGGAGATTCTTTAAAGAGGGGAGGCTCTTGTGCAGATG
>CAYGMF010000001.1:11655-28577 GCA_964351075.1 uncultured bacterium | reverse complement strand
CTCCTTTTTATTTCAATGGGAGATTCTTTAAAGAGGGGAGGCTCTTGTGCAGATGGATTTTGAAACTGGAGGGAGAATGTCAAGGCCCTTCCTTAAGCTTGGTATTAGACTTCCATCTTGATCATAGTTTTCTATTTTGAAGAAATCGTTATTTGACTTTTCTAGTACACGAGGTAAAATTTGAGTTGAATAAGTAACTGATGGCATCTGAAAATTGTAATGCAACATGCTATTTTCATTTCTTGTAAAGCTACAAGTTATGACTCGTTCTTCAAGATTTTCTGCTACTGCAACGGTAAGTTGAGCATCAGGTAGCGATAGAGTTAACAGCATTAGAGCTTCAACGAGATTATCTGAAACTGGTTTTCTCTTCCAATGCCTAGGGTGTTGTCCTGTATGATGCATTGTTAGTCGAGGAGGTCTAGGTGGCGAGTGCTCAGGGGATGCGGGAGCGAAAGGGTCAATAGGGTAAGCAATTGATAGTCCCATAGAATTTCCTGAGGTTTAACAAAGCGGGCAATTATAATTTCTTTTGAGGTTAGAGTTAAAGCTTATTTGTATCTTTCGAAAGGTAATCAGTGACTACCCTCCTCGCACTGCTGAATAGAGAGGAGGTTGAAATGGGGCTGGATGAGCTGATAAATAGAGAATTCCTTGAGGGCTGCCGGGTTGGCAGCTGAGCTCGTAGCCGCTTTCTTGTAATACATCTATAATTGATCGAGCAAAGTCACCCTTGTCGCCTTCTATCAAATAATTAGTAAGGTCTGGAGAGCGGCAAAAATCGTTCCTTAAGGTGAAATTGAGTTTGTCGCTACTTTCTTTAACTATAATCCATTGATGCCTCATGAGAACTCGACAGGTGGAAAGGGTAATTTGTTCACAGCTGATTTCTTTATAATGTAAAAATTGAGAGTTCTGTGGATCTATACGAGCAGATAGATAGGTCATCATGATCTCCTTGTTTAATCTTCAGATTAAGAGCCGTTCTTACTCATCAGATTTTCCTAGACAATGCATCTTCTTGGGTAATTGAAAATGAAGATGAGCGTCTGCGTGTTCTGGGGCTATCATGAGCAGGGAGAGGCTCAAGTCCAAGTGTATGTTCTTCTTCAACGATTATTCCTTTGCTTGTAAGAAGTTTATCTAAAGCCCTACTTAGAAAGGAAGTGCGAGGGGTTTGAAGTTGACTTTTTGTTAATCTTGAAGTGAAAATAACTATTCTATAAGAGTCTGGAAAGCGTTCGCTAGGCCTAATATTTACCCTGTTTTGTTCAGCAAGGGATTTCTCTATCAAGTCTAGAACAGAGCTCTCGTTTATGGTGTGATCATTCCATGTTGCAGCAGTGCCTTCTTGTTCAGCATAGCTTTTGTCATCCACTACGTTAAAAGTCTTCCAGCTTGCAGGAGGCGCTCCTAGCATATGGTGAGTTAAGGTCGAGAAAGTTGGTGTTTGTGTTGTTGATACAGGGTTAAGAGGTCCGTGTGCAGCTAACATTATTGGCTCCTAGGTTGAGTTTAGTGAGATATTTTAAGTGGGCCCCAAATATAAAGTCTATCTTTTTGAGGCATAAATGGTGAGATTTTGCCAAAAGACTTTTCTTAAGTTTAATAATATAAGATATTTAAAAATACTCTTGTCAGAATAGCTCTTTTTTTTTATTGCTTAGAGTGTGTAGGGGAAGTGTTAAGGAGGCTCAAGGTGGTTAGTAAAAAAGAAAGCGAGAAGAAAGACTCTCGCATGTTTAAAAGTAGTTTTTTAGAGAGTTTAACAAGGGTTCATCCAAGATTTGCAATTTTGTATAATTTTTTTTGCTCATCTTGCCTTTTGTTTGTAAATTTCTATTTTGGGTTTGTAACTTCCATTTGGAGTGTGGCTCTTTTAGTGGGACTAGGTTTCTTCTCTTGGACACTTGCTGAATACCTGCTTCATCGTTTCTTCTTCCATATGAACTCTAAATCGAGCTTTGTTCAGAAAATAGCTCACACGATGCATGGGATTCACCATGATCATCCAAATGACTATACAAGGCTTTTTATGCCACCTGTACCAGCAACTATTTTTATGGTCTTTTTCTTTGGCATTTTTTATGCGGTTTTAGGTGTTAGAGTCTTCGCTTTTCTCCCTGGATTTTTAACAGGGTATCTAGCTTACGCTTACACACACTTTAAAACGCATCAGATTAGAGCTCCTAAACTTCTAAAGTTTCTTTGGACGCATCATCTAAAACATCACTATCAAGATGAAGATAGAGCTTTTGGAGTCTCTTCTCCATTTTGGGACATGGTCTTTGGAACGCTGCCTAGAAAAGCAATTGTAAAAGAGAAAGAAGAATCTAAAGAAGAAGTAGTAGAGCAAAAAGAAGAGAGCGCTTCATAGCTCAAGAGATTGTATGTCTAGGTGGATTTGAGCTTTGAGTTCGTCAATAGAGCTGTATTTCTTTTCTTTTCGAATAAAATCTAAAAATACAATTTCTAACTCTTCTTCAACAAGTTCTTTTCTGTAATCTAAAAGATGAACCTCAAGGACAGGTGTTTTGCGCTCTTGAAGGGTGGGAGCTAACCCTAGATTAGCTATAGCTAAGTGAGGTTTTCCCTCTTTCATTAAATGGACTTTATAGACGCCAAGAGGGGGGAGGATCAAGTCCTCAACATCTAAGTTAAGCGTTGGAAATCCAAGGACCTTTCCGATCTGCTCGCCAGAAATTACGGAAGCCACAATCGAATAAGGGCGGTTTAAAAGGCGGCTAGCCTCTTTTAAATTTCCAGCTGTAATCATTTCTCGGATAAGAGTGGAGGAGACCTCTTGATTATCAATCACACAAAACTTTTGTGGATGAAAATCAAAAGAGTACTTTTTAGAGAGAAGTTGTATTAACTTAGCGTCTCCTTCTTTTTTTCGACCTATTGTTGCATTAGGTCCCAAAACAAGATGGTCAAATGGAATATGCTCATGCAAATTAAGAAGGAAATCATCAGCTGATGTATGTTGGAGCTCTTGATCAAAATCAAGTAAAATAAGTGTATCCACTCCCTGGTCTTTAATGAGCTGAACGCGGTGGGTTAAAGAAGAAATAAGGGGGAAGGGAGTAAAAGGCTTTAAGAGGGTTTGAGGATGGTTCTTAAAAGTGAGCGCAAAGCTTAAACCTGAGTTTCCTTTGAGCTCTTTAACTTTTGAAAAGATTCTTTGGTGACCTAAGTGAACTCCATCAAAAAAACCAATTGTTAAAACAAGGGGTGTTTTTTTTGTAAACTGATCGTGAATCTCTTCAATTATTTTCAAAATTGTCGCCTGATTAGAAGTTTAGAGGGGTCTGTTAATAAAGTGCAGTCCTGGCTCTCTTCTAGGCTGAAGGGGCCAACTTGTGTCCGAACCAATTTCTCTAAATAAGCGCCGCATCCAAGTCTTTGCCCCAAGTCATGCGCTATTGAGCGTATGTAGGTACCGCTAGAGCATCTAACATCAAGTTCTAAATAAGGGTAATTGTATGAAATAAGATCTATTTCAACACGTATTTTTTTTGGCTCTCTTTCAATTTCAATCCCTTTTCTAGCAAGCTCGTAGAGCTTTTTTCCTTGAACTTTCTTCGCAGAAAACATTGGAGGATATTGTAGTATTTCTCCTTGAAATTCAGGTAGAAGCGCTTCAATTTCTAATTGCGTGGGTATTTTATCAGACGTAGATTTAGTCACTCCATCTACATCATAACTATCTGTTGTGGATCCTAAACAGATCTTAGCAGAGTAAGCTTTATCAGAGAGAAGAAACCGATTAGATAATTTAGTGTAAGGGCGTCCTATCAACATGACCATCAAACCAGTTGCAAACGGATCTAAGGTCCCTGCATGGCCAATGCAGCGTACGTTTGTTAGCCGTCTAAGAAAAGAGACGAGATAAAAAGAGGTTTTGTCTTTAGGTTTATTAAGTAGAGCTAAACCAAAAAAAGGGTTGTTAAGCGTCGTCATCCCTAGAACTTTTGTCTTGGTTTATTTTTTCGATTAATTCATTGATCTGTATTTGTTTTTCAACAGAATCATCAATGTAAAATGTGAGCTGAGGGAAATAACGCATGACTACTTTTTTAGAAGCAATCACAGCGATATAACCAGCCGCAGATTTTAAAGCTGCTAAAGAAAGCTGTTTCTCTTTATCTGTTCCAATTACGCTGATGTAAACTTTTGCATTGTGCAAGTCTTTACTAATATCAACTTGAGTGACAGAAGATAAATGGTGAAGTTGTGGGTGTTTCACATCTTCACGAATGACTTCTGATAGGACTTCTTTTAATAAAGAATTAAGACGATCTGTTCTTTTAATAGGCATAAAATTTATAGGGTTTGGGTGATGTAGGTAACTTCAAAGCTTTCAATGATGTCACCTTCTTCAATATCATTGAATTTTGAAAGAAGGATTCCACAGTCGACACCTTTCTTAAGCTCTTTAACATCTTCTTTTTCTCTTTTTAAAGAAGCTATAGGGCCTTTCCAAATCTCTTCACCTTTTCTGATAAGTCGAGCTTTATGGTTTCTATTTATTGTGCCTGATACCACATGACACCCAGCAATCTTTCCAATTTTAGAAGCTTTGAAAATAGCTCTAACTTCAGCTTTTCCTTTGTCTTCTTCTTTTGGAAGCTTGTCTAGCTTCTCAATCATTAGAGCTTTTACTTGGTCAACTGCTTCATAAATAATTTTTGGCATCTTTATGGTGACATTAATAGATTTCATGAGCTCTTCAGCATGGCTTTCGATGCGTGTATGGAAACCAATAATGGTTGCACTTGCAGTCTTCGCTAAATGAATGTCAGATTCTGTAACTTCCCCAACACCTTCATTGATAATAAGAACTTCGATTTTTTCAGACTTAATCTTTGTTAAAGATTCGTTTAAAGCTTCTAAAGAACCTTGGACGTCTGCTCTTAAAATCAGAGGTAAGATCTTTTTAACGACCCTGTCGTGGGCTGTGTCACTTAAAAAAGATTCTTGGAAGTTCGACTTCTTCGGAGCAAAACGTACCTTTTGAGATTCTTTGTAACGCATCTCAGAGATTTTTTTGGCCTCTTTCTCATCTTTAACCACAATAAATTCACTGCCAGCTTCTGGTAGGCCAGAAATTCCTGTGATTTCTGCAGCAGTAGAGGGTGTGGCATGTTGTAATTTTTTACCTGCGTCATTAATCATCGTCTTAATACGAGCATAATGCGTATCAAAAACCAGAGAGTCTCCAACATTCAAAGTTCCATTTTGAACAATTAAAGTTGCGACATTTCCCATGCCTTTATGAATTTCTGACTCAAGAACCATTCCTCGTGCTCTGAAATCCGGATTAGCTTTTAATTCTAGAATCTCTGATTGAAGCGCTATAAGTTCAAGTAAATCTGAAACACCTTCTCCTGTTTTAGCAGAACAGTTTACCATGACAGTATTTCCTCCCCATTGTTCGGGAACAAGTTCGTGGTCTGCTAGAGCTCGGTAAACATCATCTGGATTGAAACCTTCTTTATCAGACTTATTAAGAGCAACAATTATCGTTACACCTGCAGCTTTTGCATGCTTAATTGCTTCTATAGTTTGCTCTTTAATCCCTTCGTCTCCAGCAACAACTAAAACAACAATGTCTGTGACTATTGCCCCTCTATTTCTCATCGCTGAAAAAGCTTCGTGCCCAGGGGTGTCCAGAACAGTAATTGGGCCATGTGTTGTTGTGCATTGAAAAGCCCCAATATGTTGAGTGATCGCGCCCGCCTCATAAGCTACCCTATTTGACTTTCTAATTGCATCGATTAAGCTTGTCTTACCATGGTCTACGTGTCCCATGAAAGTAATAACAGGTGGACGAATAACACATTTTTTTGGATCTGATTCAGCTATTTCTTCTTGAAGGGTCTTATCCGTAATTTGAATACGTTCTTGTTCTTCAGTATTTAAAGTGATTTCACAGTTTAATTCGTGACCAATCAACTGAATGGTTGTCTCGTCTTCTAAAAAATCATTTAAAGTTAAAGCTAGGCCTTGCTTGAATAATACCGTAATAAGCTCAGAAGCCTTTAGTTTCATCGCAGACGCTAAGTCTTTAAGAGAAATAGGAACACGTACTGAAAGTTCTGTAGGTCTGATGGTGAGCTCTTCATCATAAACTCTCTTTGTTTTAAAGGGACGTCTTTTTCTTCTCTGCCACGTACCTTCATCCGGAGATACAAGGCCATGTCTACTTCTCGAATCAAAGCTCCCTGGTTGATTAGAGCGCTTGATAGGAGGTAGATCTTGGTAGCCTTTGTTTCGTCCAAGTTTAGGAAGCGGACGATCACCTTTCTGAGGGGGCTTTTTTAAACTAGCTTTTGTTTGAAGATCTGGAGAATTGTTCTCTAATTCTTTTAGATCTGTTTTGTTTGCAGGTTCTTCTCTGTTAGAGGCCACTGGTGCCTTCTTTGGCTTTGGGGGCTCTCTATGTTTAATAATGACAGGTCTGTCTCTATTAAAAGTCTTTTCTTTGTAATTTGATTTAGCTCGAGGTACTACCTGTTTTTTAGGAGCAGGTTCTATTTTTTCTTCAACTACAACTTTAGGAGGTTCTTCAACTTTTTTTTCTTTTTGAACTTCAAGAGTCTCCTTTGGAATCTTCTTTTCAACTTTAGCTACTTTCGCAACCTTTTTCTTCTTAGGAGCAGCTTTCTTCTCAGAAGATTCTTTAGGTTCTTTCTTTTTGTTGAACTTATCTTTGAGTTGAGACAGGTTTAATGAATCAGCAAGTTGCTTATTCTTAATGGATAGTTTTATGTTCTTACTCAAGATCTGCCCCCTTTTGTTTGATCTCACTGAGTATCTGGTCTAACATTGCTTCACTGATTCCCGGTACTTGTGTGATTTGTTCAGAAGATGCCTGTAATATTTTTCTTTTTGTATCAAAACCAGCGTCGATAAGATTCTCTGTGATCATACTGTTAACAGTTTTGAGTTCCAAAGGTAGGTCAAAAGTTGGATCTTCAGACTCGGCTAATTCAATTTTTTGAATAGCTAAGAACTTTTGATATTCACTCATGCGCTTGACGGCAATCTCTGCGTCAATAAGCCGCCCATTGAGTCTTGCATTCATCCCTTTCTTTCCAATAACAGTTGGAAAATCTTCATCGCCTACCACAATAGTTACTATTCTATCTTGTTCGTTGATGCTGATTTTCTTGATTTCTACAGGGTCTAATGCATTTTGCAAAAGCTCTATAGGATCATCGGAGTAAGGAATAATGTCAATTTTTTCATTGTTTAACTCTCTAACTACATTTTTTACACGACTTCCCCTCATTCCTACGCAAGCGCCTACTGGGTCAACTCTTGGGTCTGAAGACTGTACTGTGATCTTAGTACGATAACCAGCTTCTCGAACAATGCTCTCGATCGTAATTACAGAATCACTAATTTCAGGAACCTCTTGGATGAATAGTTGTCGTACAAAATCTGGACTGCTGCGGCTTAAAATAACTTCAGCTCCACCATTTTCTGTCTCTCTCACCTCTTTAAGAAGGGCAATCACTTTATCACCAACGTGATACCGCTCTGTTTTAGGGTATTCACGCATAGGCATCAAAGCCTCTACTTTCCCCAAATCGACTAAGATGTCAGAACCTCTAATAAACTGCTTGATAGAGCCTGAAACAATCTCATGGATACGGTGTCTATACTCATCATAAATGACGTCGCGCTCAGCACCTCGAAGCTTTTGACTAATTACCTGCCTTGCTGTTTGAGCAGCTATGCGCCCAAAATCTCGAGGTGTTATTGAGACTTCAATAAGCTCGCCTAGTTCAGATTCGGGATCTTCCTCAAGCGCCTCTTCTAATGAGATTTCTTGCTCAAGTTTCTTCGCTTTCTGAACGACGAGCTTTTTCCCAAAGACTTCGATGTTACCAGAGTCATAGTCAATATTAATCCTGACATCTTGAACGCCTTTTACACTTTTCTTTGCTGCTGCATAAAGTGCATCCTCAATGGCTTGTAGGACTATATTACGTTTGATTCCTTTTTCTCGATCTAAATAATCTAAGATAGCTAAAAGATCTTTATTCATCATGTTATGCCTTGGGTCTTGTAACTGGGTTGAAATTTTTATTATTCTTCTTCTTCTTCTTTCTCTTCTTCTTCTTCTTCAATTGGAAGATCATCTTGGTGACTTGAAGTCGTTACAATGTCATCAAGAGCTCCTCCAAGGGAATCTTCTTTAAGAGAGAGTGCAATCTTCTTATGCTCAGGATCAATTTTTATAACCTTAGCAGTTAAAGTTTCACCCTTTGAGATAATATCTTCAACCTTTCCAAAAGGCTTGCTTGATAATTCTGTGACATGAATCAATGCCTCCATCCCATTCTCAAGTTCTAAAAAAGCTCCAAATGCAGTGATCTTAGTAACTGTTCCGGTAACAGAAGAACCAATAGGAACTTGCTGCTCTAACGATTGCCAAGGATTCTCAACCAATTGCTTGAGTCCTAAAGTAATCTTTTTACTTTCTTTGTCTACAGTCAAGATCTTTGCTTGCACTTTTTGATTTTTCTTCAAAAGCTCAGTTGGATGAGAAACCTTCTTTGTCCAGCTTAAATCAGAAATATGAATAAGTCCGTCAAGTCCTGGTTCCAGCTCAACAAAAGCTCCGTAGTTTGTTAAATTTCGAACTTCAGCTTCGACCACCTTTCCTACAGGATAGCGTTCTTCAACTTCTTCCCATGGATTGCGCTCTGTTTGCTTAATTCCTAGTGAAATTTTACCTTCTTGTTTTTGGATGGATAAAACAATGGCTTCAACTTCTTCACCTTTAGAGACTACCTCTGTTGGGTCCGTGATGTTCTTAATCCAAGACATTTCTGATACGTGGATTAAACCTTCGATACCAGGCTCAATTTCAATGAAAGCGCCGTAAGGCAAGAGATTTACAATGTTCCCTTTGATTCGTGTGCCTGGAGGGTATTTCTGTTCAATCTCTTCCCAAGGATTTTGATCCTTTTGCTTAAGACCTAGAGCAACTCGCCCTTTTTCCTTGTCGATACTTAAAATCATGACTTCTAAGTCTTGACCAATCTCAACCATTTCAGAAGGATGTTTAATGCGCTTCCAAGTCATGTCTGTAATGTGAAGGAGACCATCAATACCATTAAGGTCTAAGAAGACACCAAAGTCTGTGATGTTTTTTACAACTGCTGGGTGAACTTCTCCGACTTGAATGTTTTCAAGCATTTCGATCTTTTTAGAGATGCGCTCTTCTTCTAAGAGCTCACGTCTTGAAACTACAATGTTTTTTCGCTCAATATTGATTTTTAAAATTTTGAAATCAAAAACTTGACCTAAGTACTCATCTAGATTTTTAATACGCTTATTGTCAATCTGTGAGCCAGGTAGGAAAGCTTCCATCCCAATATCAACCATAAGGCCACCTTTGACTTTACGGATAACTTCACCTTCGATAATACTTCCTTCTTTACAGTGCTCGAGAATGAATTCCCATTTTCTAAGTTTATCGGCTCTCTCTTTAGAAAGTACAATTTGTCCATTATCGTTTTCAGGTTGCTCTAATAAGATTTCAATCTGTTTTCCAAGCTCTATGTCATCAGATCTTGAAAATTCTTGTATAGGGATAAGCCCTTCTGATTTTAGTCCTACATCAACAACGACGAAGTCTTTGGTGATTTCTACGATTGTCCCTTTAAGAATAGACCCAACAGTAAGCTCATTTTGAGTTCCGTTTTTAGCTTCGGCTTGTCCATCTAAAAGTTGGCGAAATAAAGAGGCATCTTCCTCTTTAAATTCGACATCGTCTAAAATGTTATCGTGTAATATGTTTTGTGATTGGGTTGGCATGGTTAATAATTCTCCTTGAAATTTTCTCTCTCCTTTCTTGATCTAATATAAAGACTGTTTAGAAGTTAAACGTCGCTAGATATAAGACAGCAGAGTTTTTGAAATAAAATGTTATCAGAGAGAGAGGAAAAAAGGCAATAAGTAAATAGAACTTTTATTTAAGCTTTATTTTTATTGATCCTTTTTGAATAAAAAATTACTCTTTGTTTTAAAAAAGAAATTTAATGCGCACGTTAATTATGAAATTTGGAGGCTCTTCTGTCTCCTGTCCAGAGCAGTTTTCAAAAGTTGCAGACTTGATTTTGAAAAAAAAACTTGAGTTTGATCGAGTCGTTGTTGTGGCAAGCGCCATGGCTAATATGACAGATCAATTAATTGAATTGAGCCATAGTGTGCACTCCAATCCTCCTCAAAGGGAGCTGGACATGTTAATTAGTATTGGAGAGAGGGTCACTATTTCCCTTCTTTCTATGGCGCTCCATGCTAAAGGGGTGCAGGCTATTAGCTTTACAGGGAGTCAATCAGGCATTATTACGACAAATGAGCATAATCAAGCAAAAATTTTAGATGTTCGTCCCCATCGCTTGATCCATTTTTTGGATCTGGGTTACATTGTTATCGTTGCTGGCTTCCAAGGGGTAAGTCTTGAAAAAGAAATTACTACTTTAGGCAGAGGGGGATCCGATACCTCAGCTGTTGCTTTAGGCGTCTCTTTAGGTGCAGAAAAAGTAGAGTTTTTTAAAGATGTTCAAGGGATTTATGAGAGAGATCCAAAGCGATACCCACAAGCTAGACTCCTTGAAACCTTAACCTATGAAGAGGCGTTAAAGTATGTGGATCCAGACCGTGCTGTTCTACATCCTAGGTGCATTAAGCTGGCCGAGCTTAATGCTCTCCCTTTAAGCGTATACTCATTTAGCGGAGCTTTCAAAAAAGGGACAGAAATAGCAAAATGTAAGCCTTTAAGTTTAAAGAAAAAAATGTACGAAGTTTAGTTCAGGTGCAAAAGTTTTCATTGTGAAAAAATGGAATCTTTGAAATGCTGCTTTGTTTTACTACGAAGGGTAGAAGAATTGGACCGTTTTCCTGAAATTAGCATTGTCAATCACTCTGGAATGGATCGGATTCAAGAAGCTCATTTCTTAGAGCTTATTCAATCTAACTTAAAAAAAATGGTCACACCCAGTTTTTACGAACTGGAGACAGAAACTGAAAAATTAAATTTCATTAAATCTTGTTTCCCGTTTATTTCTTGGAACATTGAAGAAACAGTCCCTTCAAATATTTCCCTTGTATTCCTCTACAAATATCGTATCTACTCCTCAAAATTCATTTATGATATCATTTCAAGATGGTTGATTCCTGGTAAACGTTTAAATATCTCTCTTTACTATGGCAGTGACTTTCAATTTGTAGGCGATCCCTTTCAGCGCTATATTATGATTCAGATGCACTTAGATATTGAATCCTATAAAGACCTCTCCGTCATTAGTAAAACTTTACCACATCTCTCCAAGGAAATTGAAGTTGGGATCACATCCCTTGATCAAGGGATGAGGATTTTAGAAGCAAAGGGTTTGAGATTAGACGATAAAATCAATGTTGTTCAAGAGTTAATTGTTTCACTTATGAATCGAAGATCGAAGCATTTTGATCGTGAACTTTTTGTTGAGATGCAACACTTCTTTGTATTTTCTAGAGAAAACTTTAAGATTGATAGAGCCCCAAGGCACATGGTTCGGATTATTTGTTGGCAGTATCTTTTTAGACAATCTCTAAGCTATAGTCAAGATCCGGCGCTTTCAAAAAGAATGTTTAGAGTGAAGTTGATGCGAACAGAGCTTAGGACTTCCTATGAAACTAAAAATGTTTTGGGTGTGCTAGTGGGTGTTTCTTATGTGAGAGAAAACGAAAGTTTTGGTGAAAGGCAAATAGGAAATGCAATTAAGGCCTATATTCCGAATGTGAGTATTGTAAAAGGTTCCTTTCTCTCCTATAAGAAAAGGGGAGAGGGTATTCCTTTGATGTATTTAGAGGTTGCGAAAGAAGATGGAAAACCCTTTACTTATCAGGAAGTACATCATCTTAAAGCTGTATTACCTGAAGATTTAAAAGATCGGGTTGAACAGCTTATGCATCCCATATTTATGCCGCGTAATGAAGAAGAAATCATGCGCAATATTTTAAACCTGAATAAGCAGCTTAAATCTCAAGATGATATCCCACAGATTATTATTCAATTTGACAAGCAAGATGAAATGCATATTGTTTTTGTTGTGATCTTGTTGAGAGTTGTGCGACCTGAAGATCGTTCTGTTCAAGAATTGAGTGAGGAAAATGCATTCAAATATGAATTTATCCCTGATCGAATTAAAATTGTAGGGAAGGTTAAAAAAGGGTTCTCTAAGGAAGCTAATGTATTTTATGTCCGCTTGGATAAACACGTTTTTCTTAGAAAAGATCATTCCTTAGATTTATATCGCGCAAGGCAATCTGTTTTAAGTGAACTCTACAGGGTTTTCTCAGACGTTAGAGATTACAATGGGGGCATGATTGCAAAAGAGAACGAGATTTTTAAGAGCTTTAAAGCGCATATGATTAAAACAGGATCTTATAATGAAGTCCTTTTAGAAAATTACTTCTACTCTCTAACCCCTGCAATCATTCGAAGTATGGTTTCGGTGAATTTGCTAGACACCTCATTTCAAATACTCTCAGACCTTTTAGAGGATGAAAAGCCAACTGGTGATGGGTATGTAGTCAAATTTGCTTATCAAACTCATTATATTTTTTCTTATATAGCTGCAAAGGATTCCTCTTTCCAAAACTTAATCAATGATGCTCTTCTTGGATTGAAGCTCTCGAGGTTTCAACATATTTCAAGCTTTTTACAAGTAGAAGACGCTTTTTATCTTGGGCTTATCTATCAAAGCGATAGGGCTGAAGAGAGAAAGCGGTATTGCGATGTTTTAAGAAAGAGTCTTGAACTTTGGAAGACGCAGGATGTCTCGTCACTCACCTAATTTTTTTTTGCTGGCTCAAGTATGGTCATCAAAAAACCGCCGAAAATAACGAGTAGAACACCTAGATAGTTGAGTAGGGTAGGTGACTTTCCAAAGAATAGCCATTCTCCAAAAAAAGCAAAGACAATCGTAAAATATAAAAAGGCTCCTGCAAACCGAACTCGTATTGTTCGTACAGCAAGAGAAAGGATATATTGATAGCTAAGTCCGAAAACGCCAACAAGCCCTAAAAGAAGCCAGTCTTTACCAGTAAGTGACGAGAAGTTTAGAATAAAAGTCTTAGCTCCAATTGCAAAGATAAGAATAGATCCCAATAAAAATAGATAGAAATTCATCCGAAAGGGAGTTTCCGTTTTTACTTGAATGCGGGTTGCTGCATAAGAGATCGCAGCAAATATTCCAGAAACCACTCCAGCAATTAATCCAGTGTGGAGAGATTTAAATTGAGGGCCAACAATGAGTATTACTCCAATAAAACCCGTTCCAAGAGACCACCATATCATCGGAGGGATGGGGGTTTTTTTCCAAATCCAGGTAATAATAGGAATGTAGAGCGGGGATGTGTAAACCAAAACAACAGCGATGCTCAAGGGAATGTGCTGAATGGCATAGAAATAGGTAAGTAGGCAAGTTGTAGCCGAGAGAATACGAACTATTGTGCTCTTCCAGTCACCCACTTTTAAAGCTTGTTTAAGAGGGGTCTTTTTTCGAACCCAAGGAATAGCTGAGCAAAGGATAAGAAAGCTGACAACAAACCGGACAAGAGAAATGGTAGAACTTGCAATTCCAGTTCTAAGCAGCTTTGCTGCAGTAGCCATAGCAGCGGCTGCCAGGCAAGCTAGAAGAACAAGGGGAATTCCTTTTGCTGGGTTATGAGGTGTTTGAGGGTGCTTTGAAGTCATCTTTGAAATATTTTAAGACCTTATTATTTAAACCTTTTCCGTTGTTTACGGTGTCCCAGAGGCGTTGAATGCCCAAACTTTCCATGTCTATATCGCGAAAAGAGCCTTCTGTCCCCAGACAAATTCTTTCTACTTGATTTCTGGCTAAATGTCCATTGGCCCAGATGTCATCATTATGCTCTGCTGAGACGCAAGAGCTTAGGTCGAAATAGTCCTCTTTAAAAAAAGAGCGTCTATAACAGATTCCCCAGACACCTGTTAAAATATCAACAGAAGTCTGACTTGCCGGGTCCGGCAGCATAATCGTTTTAGAGTAGCTGTAGTTTAAAGGTTTTAAAAGGAGGCGCTTTATAAAGGGTAGCTTGATGAAGTGTCTCTCAAAGACCTTAGCTCTATAACCATAAGCTTTAGAGGGGTCTGCCTCGGTAGCTCTAATAAGCCCTTTTAGCCAATCAGATGGGTAGCAAGTATCGTCATCTACTGTTAATAGAATAGTTTTTGGGTCTTTAAACGCTTTGAGAGCGGGAAAAAGCTTTGTATTAGATCCTTTATCTTCAGTAAAGCGGACTTCAACTCCATAGGAGTGGACAAAGTCAGGGACCTCTTTTTCAGTCATTGACTTGCCTGAGCGTTTATAAAAGTTCGAAAGCCATAAAATGGTTCTAAAGCGTGAAAAAGACTGATTTTTCAAGGATTCAAGCATGGGTTGGATGTAAGGGATGCGTTCAGGGGTTGTTGTGAAGTTTACGATTATAGGGGTGTCCAAAATAAGCCTCTTAATAAAAGTAGGTAAAAAGGGGGATTGTAGCGTAAATCAGAAATAAAGTTGAGTTCCAATTGTGAAAAAGGTTGAAGTATTTTCATAATTTGATGGAAAGAATTGATAAGGTCTTGTACTTTAAGGAATGCGTCTAATGTAAAGAGATTCTTTTGATTTAAAGAAATGATATTACACTTGCTAGTTTTATAAAATAAATGTATAATAGGTATAACAACAGAGGTTTTTATATGAAAAAATTTGCTTTGCGTCTTTATCAATGGGGTATTGGGCTTTTTCTAGGAGGTTATCACCTAGCTCTCTTAGTCTTAGTGCCTTTGTTCATTATTAAGTTTGGACTTCCCTCGATAGGGGTTGTCTTGTCAGCCTTTATACTCTTCGTCTTATCAGGGATTGCCATTACAGCGGGATATCATCGGTACTTTTCTCATAGGTCCTTTAAAACCAATAAGATAGTGGAAGCTGTCCTTGTTTTTCTAGGTACTGTTGCAGTTCAGGGTAGCGTTTTAAGGTGGTCTTTTGAGCACCGCCTCCATCACGCTTATGTGGATACAAAGGAAGATCCCTACTCGATTAAGAGGGGATTTTGGTATGCTCACTTCCTCTGGTTATTTGACAAACCTAAAGATATTAACCCTAAACTTGTAGGTGATTTGCTCCAGAACAAGCTTGTGATGTTCCAGTACAGATTTTATGCTCCACTTGTTCTAATATGTAATGCCCTAGTTATTTTGGCTGTAGGCTTCTTTTTTCACAGCTATCTTGCTGCATTCATTTTTGCAGGGCTCTTCAGGATGTTCCTGTTACATCATTTCACCTGGTTTATCAATTCACTAGCTCACACATGGGGCTCTCAAACCTTTTCTAGAGAGCATACAGCAGCTGATAACTATATGATTTCTCTTGTTACTTTTGGTGAGGGATATCACAACTACCACCACACTTTTTGCAGTGACTACAGAAATGGGATAAAATGGTACAATTTCGATCCTACTAAATGGGCTATTTGGCTTCTTAATAAGCTAGGTCTTGCAACAGATCTCAAGAGAACTAAAACCTATGTGATGAAGAAAAAACAAATTCTTTATGATACGCAGTTCTTGATCAAAAAAGTAAAGTCAGTTTTTCATGTGAACCAAGAGCAGATGGAGTTGAAGGTTTCTCAAACCTCTAAGGGGTTGCTTGAGTGTTTATCTAAAATGAGCGACTCTTACGCTCTTTATGAACGGATGAAAAACAACCTGAAGGAAGCTGCTCCAGCCCATGTTTTACAAAACATGCAAAAGGAATTCCAAGCCCTTAAATCTTCTTTTGAGTTTCAATGGAAAAACTGGTTAAAGCTTTCAAAGCAAATTGTTCATTCTAAGGACCCAGTTCTACAAGCTTCTTAAAAACGACCCTGGGCATGCAATTAATAATTTAATTATGTGCCCTCCTATCCTTTAAAGATCGATAAATAGGAGGGAAAGAGCTTTTTTCTCTAACTCATTTTGAGCCTGTTATTTATCTTTCGGTCTAACTGTTTTTTCTGCAAAGTCAAAAAAAAATTTTTATTTTACAATCAAACAATCTTGCATTTAATTTTTAATATTCGTATAAATCTTGATATATTCTTTACACAATATTCACGAAGGAGTGAGACGATGAGTACAATACAAAATTTAGGATGTTCAACAGCAGTAGGATTCGGAGCTGCTCTTGGAACTGCGGGCTGTTTATTTCAAGCTGGAAATGCGATTAAGAGCGCGGTTCAAGGTGACGGAGCAAAAACCTCAATGCAAAGAGGTCTAGACAACTTACTAGGTGAAGCTACAAGCAAAGCTTCTCATGTTGCGCGTAATGTTTTTGAAGGGGCTGTTTACACAGCAGGAGCGGTTGTTTTAGGCGGAGTTGCTGCAAATGCATTCGATCCTGAGGGAAACACTGTGCCAACAAGCTTAAGACTCTTTGGAAGCTGTCCAGCACAAGTTGCAGATGCTGAAGATGGTTCTGTCGAGGCACTAGGCTATTTTGGAACCTTCGCAGCAGGCGCTCAGAGTGTAAGCGATTTTCTAGGCTTAAGTAACCTACTTAACGCTGGAAGTTCTGCTGTTTCATCACTCTATAGCAGCACTTTAGGCGCTGCAGATCAGTATCTATTTAACGGTGAAGCTGGAAACTTCATTTCCAATAACCCTATTAGATCTCTAGTGGGAGCAGGTGTGCCACTAGCTCTACATAAAAGAGCCTTTGTTATGCAACAGGGTGCTAATATTGCAGCTGGCGTTCGAAGTATCCCAGGTTTTTTTAGGAAAACCCCTGTTCAAGTCTAATAAGCCTTAAATCTAATAATTTTAGCTAAGGTAGAAAAAAGAGTGGTTTAGGCCACTCTTTTTTTATTTC
>CAYGMF010000001.1:0-11555 GCA_964351075.1 uncultured bacterium | reverse complement strand
ATAATTTTAGCTAAGGTAGAAAAAAGAGTGGTTTAGGCCACTCTTTTTTTATTTCTATTCAACATTTCTAAAAAAATAAATGAACAGAAAATGTTGAAAAATATTATTTCAATACTCTATTCTCTTAACTATAAATTAATCTAATCTTGTTAAATCTGGAGTGTAAGTTATGGTGGCTATTTCAAATCAAGGATGTGCCGCAATTGGAAGTGCAGCTTTACTTGGGGCTTCTTTTTCAGCGTATCAATCAGCAAGTACTTTGTACGAGCTGACAAAAGACTCAAATCCATCAGGAATAGAAAAAGAGCCCACATCTATCCAAAGAACTTTCACCTACCTACTAGGAGGAAAGTCTTCTTCTCAATCTTCAAAGATATTAAGAGGAGTCGCTGAGGCCGCCCTTTGGGCTACTTCTGCGGTGGTTTTTGGAGCCTTAGCATCTGTCACCTTAGATCCAAAAGGAGAAGTGTTTCCAAACTCTCTAGCCAAACACTATATTAACATTGAGCCAAAGGTCAATGAGGGCGCGAAACACTCTTTCACGTCTGGACGCGCTTTCCGAGAGCTTCTCTCAGATTACTTCCCTTCAATTTTTTCTCCTCCCCCAGAGCCTGAATTCTTTAATGCGCCATTTGCTTGGCTTAAACATAATTTATGGGAGCATGGAGTCAAAAAAAATCCCGCGCTTAGCATAATAAGTGTAGCGGGGGCACTAGGGAGTATTGGAGCATATCGTTCCCAAGCAAAGCAGATAGCCGCATTAACTGAGGCCCTTAATTCCCCTGGACAGAGTGGTAGCTTACATAGAACTGAATCGAGTGGTAGTGTGAAAAGTGTTGATGGTTTGGTCATGGTTTCAGGCCCTAATAGCCTGAGTACCAGCCCTGCCTCAGGAACTAGCAGTGTTGATAGTGCTAGTTATGAAAAGGTTGATCCAGATGCAGGACGATTAAATGTTAATGGAGGCCACTCTGCCTAATAGCTTGCTCTAGATTTTCTTTATTTTAAATGAGAGGTGCTGTTCCAGGTGTGGATGACTCGCCATTCATGCTCGTAGCCTAAAATGCTAATAGAGGCAGTAGAAAGAGCTAAAACTTGTCCGTTTGTTGGAGGAAGGTTAATCCACCTAGCTCCAATTATTCTTGAGACGTGCCCGCTTGAAAAAAAAGCGACATCTCCATCTACTTGAGAAGCTATGTTAAGGATGTGATCCACTCTATCAGAGACTTCTTGAATTGTTTCTCCGTTGGGAACCCCATCTTTAAATAAGTTCCAGTTGGGCTCTTTTTTACGAATGTCAGCTGTTGTAACACCTTCATAATCTCCATAGTCCCACTCAAGAAGATCGTCTGTAACAATAGCCTCGTCTTTAAAGCCTGCAAGTTCGCAGGTTTTTAAAGCTCTTTGCAAAGGCGAGACAAAAACTTTAGCAAATTTTACCTCCTTTAGACCATGGGGAACTCTGAGGGCCTCTTCTTCTCCTTCTTTTGTAAGAGGGATGTCAGTTAGGCCTGTGTGTTGCCGGCTTTTACTCCACTTAGTTTCGCCATGGCGAATTAAATAAAGTTTGTGGGAGAAGTGAGGGGTGTCCTTATCAGTCATGTCTTTTCCTATAGTAAATCTCAAATTAAATTGTCAATAAAAGCACGAATTAATAAACTTGCCAAACATCAAATACGTTGGAGAGAAATGAGTACGGATAAGATTTATGTTGCCCCTTCTATATTGGCAGGTGACTTTGCTAGGCTTGGAGATGAAGCTAAAAGAATGGAGCAAGCAGGAGCTGATGCCATTCATATCGATATTATGGACGGTCATTTTGTTAAAAATTTGACCCTAGGCCCCAAAGCTGTCGCTGCAATTAACCGCGAAACTGAACTCTTTTTAGATGTACACATTATGGTTTATAACCCCTTTGACTATGTAGAACGCTTAGTGGAGGCCGGAGCTAATCGGATTACATTCCACTTTGAAGCGACGGAAGCTGTTGAGGAAACTCTAGCTTATATTAGAAAATGCAACGTAGAAGCTGGACTTGCATTTTGCCCTGAAACCTCGCCCACTATGGCCACAAGCTTTTTGGATAAGTGCGACCTCATTCTTTTGATGACCGTTCATCCAGGCTTTGGTGGGCAGAAATTTTTGGATGATGTGCTTTCAAAAATAGAGTTGACAAGAGAGATGCTTGATACGAGACGTATTCGATCTGGAGGGAGGGTTATCGAAAAAAAACCTGAAAAAGAACCTCCTTTTCTTATACAAGTAGATGGTGGAATTGATGATATCACAGCTAAAAAATGCATCAAATCTGGCGCAAACACCTTAGTGTCAGGGACATATCTATTTAAGTCTGAAAACCCCGCTGAAGCTATCGAAAAGCTTCGCAGCGGAGCCTAATCAGGACTTGAATCCTAGAGCCATTTATGGCATAATTAAGTAATATAAAATTAGGATTATACGTGACTACACAAACTCAAATTACGCCAGGAATGGTGATTTCATTGAAAGGAGATCTCTTTCGAGTTGACTCTTGCGTTAAGGTGTCAGCAAAAGGTCCCTCCTTTATTAAAACAAAGCTCAAAAATTTAATTACTGAAGATGTCGTTGAAAAAAACTTTAAACCTGACGACAAAGTTGAGGAAGTTTTTTTAGATGAACGTCAACTTGAGTTCTTATATTTAGAAGACAAAAACTATCTCTTTTTAGATGTAGATGACCTAGAACAAATTAGTGTTTCTCCCCAAGTGGTAGGAAATAAAGTTAACTTTTTAAAAGAAGGGGTCGAAGTGAAGACTGTTTTTTATGGAAAAACAGTTTTTTCTATAGAGCTCCCTCAATTCTTAGAATTGATGGTTGCTAAAACGGAAGAATCTAAAGAGAAAATAACGGTTTCCAATGTAACTAAAATAGCCACGATAGAAACTGGAGCTAAAATACAAGTTCCTCTTTTTGTCGAGGTAGGTGATATCGTTAAGGTCGATACAAAAAGCTCTGAATTTATTCAGAGAATTTAAACGGGGGAAAATAAGTGGAATTAGATTTAGAACAAATAAAAGAAATTTTAGATGCCTTTGAAGAAAGGAATATGCAAAAGTTTGAACTGAAAAAAGGTGATTTTGAACTGGTGCTCGAAAGAACATCTTATTCAAGCGGAGGTGTTTCTACTCCTTCATACCTGCCTCAAATGATTGCTGCTCCGCAACTACCTCCAACTATGCAAGGAAATGCTGGGCCTCAAGGGACATTAATAGAAAACCATTCAGCACCACCTGCAGAAGAAGGTTCTTTTATTACTTCTCCTATGGTCGGAACCTTTTATTCATCTCCTGCTCCAGAGGAACCTCCTTTCGTAAAGGTTGGAGATAGTGTTAAACAAGGACAGGTTGTTTGCATCATTGAAGCTATGAAAGTGATGAATGAGGTTAAGGCCACCGAATCAGGGATATTAAAAGAAGTCTTAGTAGAAAGTGGACATCCTATGGAGTTCGGATCTAAAATTTTTAGAATAGGTTAATGAGATGAAAAAAGTATTGATCGCTAATCGTGGGGAAATAGCCCTTCGAATCATTAGAGCTTGTCATGAGCTGGGATTACAAACCGTTGCAGTTTACTCTGAAGCTGATCATGAAGCACTACATGTTCTCCATGCAGATGAAGCTATTTGCATTGGAAAAGCCTCCTCTTTAGAATCGTATTTAAAAATCCCTCATATTATCTCTGCTGCTGAAATTACAGGAGCAGATGCAATCCACCCAGGTTATGGATTCTTAAGTGAAAATTCAAACTTTGCATCTATTTGCGAGAGCTGTGGCATTACTTTCATTGGGCCTGAATCTAAAACGATTGATCTCTTAGGTGATAAAGCCCAAGCTAAGGCGACAGCTAAAGAAGCAGATTGTCCTATTATTCCAGGATCTGATGGAGTCGTTGAAACTCTTGAAGAAGGTCTTAAGGTTGCAAAAAAAATTGGCTTCCCTCTCTTGATCAAAGCGGTTTCTGGAGGTGGAGGGAAAGGGATACGTTTTGTCCATAAAGAAGAGGATTTTTCAGCCCTCTTTTCTCAAGCTCAAACGGAAGCTAAAGTGAATTTCAATAATGATGAAGTGTACTTAGAGAAAATGATTCTGAATCCAAGGCACGTTGAAGTTCAAATTATGGGAGATCAGCATGATCACTATATTTACCTAGGGGAAAGGGACTGCACAATTCAAAGAAGAAGACAAAAACTTATTGAAGAAACCCCATCTCCTGTTTGTAGTCCCGAACTTAGAAAGAAACTAGGTGAAGCAGCTGTTCGTCTCGCAGCTAGCGCAAAGTATACTTCAGCAGGCACAGTTGAATTTTTACTTGATGAAGACCTAAACTTCTATTTTATGGAAATGAATACTCGTATTCAAGTTGAACACACCGTTACAGAAGAACTTACTGGAGTGGACCTTGTTAAGGAACAATTGAAAATTGCAATGGGTGAACCCTTAAGTATAACTCAAGATCAAGTTCAATATCGCGGACATGTGATTCAGTTTAGAATCAATGCCGAAGATCCTACTAATAACTTTACTCCATCCCCTGGCAAGCTCGAATACTATATGCCTCCAGGAGGTCCCCACGTTCGTATAGATAGTGCATGTTACACAGGGTACCGCATTCCCCCTTACTATGACTCTATGATTGCTAAACTTATTGTAAGAGGTAAGGATCGCACAGAAGCTATAGAAGTCGGGAAGAGAGCTCTTAAGGAATTTCATATTGGGGGGATTAACACAACGATTCCTTTTCATCTCTTTATGTTAGAGGATTCAAATTTCCAAGAGAGTCAGTATAATTTAAATTATATCGATGGTCTTATCGAAGATGGGTGTACTTTTGAAGCACATCAAAAAGAACCTGCTCAAACACCTTCCTAAGCTGGAAGGTTCTTTTCACGTTTTTTATTCATTTTGGTAGGATTGAAGTAGTTTTGTCGACCATAGACGACCTCATGTAAGTTCTCCACTGCCATAAATGAAGACGGATCTATATTGAGGACAATATCTTTTAGTTCCGATAACTGAAGGCGATCGACAATAACGAGTAAGATTTCACGGTCATCGCCTGTATAACCACCACGGCCATACATGATAGTAAGACCAAGGCCCAATTGATGTATAATAGTGTCTGTGACTTCTTTGGGCTTACTTGAAATAATGAGTACAGATTTAATTTCATCTAAGCCAACAATCACAAAATCCATCGTTTTATAAGTGACCATATAGGTGATAAAAGAGCGAACGGATGTATTCCACTCTTTGTAAAAATACCCTGCTGCGATGAAGACAAAGATATTGATAAAAACGACGACTTGACCAATGGTAAAACCTTTAGATCTATGTATGCTAATGGCTATAACTTCTGAGCCATCAGAGCACCCTCCATTACGAATTATAATGCCGATACCAAGACCTAAGACAATGCCTCCTAAGACAACTACCTCAAGAGCATCCCCATGGAATTCAGGGAAATTATGAATGACATCTTCAAGCAAGAAAATAAAAAAGGCGAAAAGGACAATTCCTGTAATAAGGAAAAGTAAAAAACTTTTACCAAAGTTTTTATAAGCAAAGTAAATACAGGGTAAATTGATAGCGAAGATAAGGTAAGGGAGCCATTTTTGACCGATAATCCTAGCGATAACCATCGCAATACCCGTCACACCGCCGTCAATAATATTATTGGGTAAAATAATACTCTTAATTGCAATTGCAGCAATGAAAGCACCAGCTGCGATCAAAAGAAATGTTTTCCAATACGATTTTCTCTTTTTGGCTACACTTATCATAAATTCAACTAATAATTATAAAAGGAAAACGATACTCTTTAGTGAAATGTTTGGCTAGGAAAAAACGCGGGAGACGAGACTCGAACTCGCAACTTCTGCCGTGACAGGGCAGTGCTCTAACCAATTGAACTACTCCCGCAGTTAGTTTTTAATAGTTGGGCGCAAGTGGATTTGAACCAATGACCGCCTGCTTGTAAGGCAGGTGCTCTACCGCTGAGCTATACGCCCCAAAAAAAACAGACTAAAATTTAAAAGATCTTTACATTACAGACAAGTCTTTTTAGCTTTAAACTAAAGAAAAGTTCAATTATAAATTTTTTCAGACTGAATTTGGAGTTCCAATGAACAAAAATTATTTCAAAATCCTTCTGATACACCTTAGTTTTATTTTTATTTTCTCCTCTTGTTCGTTAACTACGAAGGAAGAATTTGAATTGCAAGGCCAAGCCTATTTAGGGCAGCTGGCTTCTGAGTTAAAAAAAATCAACGACTTAACTGAATTGAAACTTAAGAAAAAAAAACTGACAAAAAGTTTTAATAAGATCACCCAGCTGATGATCTCCTATCATCTTTTTCTAGAAAAGCACCCTCAAGTGAGCCCTAATCCTTGCGACAGCCTTGTTTTAAGCGCCGCTAGCGTGAAATCAGAACTTCTTAGGCTCTTTGAGATAGAGGGTGCATGCGAGGTTATTATAGGAGCTGAAAAGGAAGCTTACCTGAAACTGACTCTCATGGAAGAATCTTTCTCTAGAGAGAAGAAAGAGCTTCAGTAAATGCATTAAATGATTTCCCTATTAGGGATGCTCCAGCCATTATTGCATAAGAAGAAAGGACAAAGACAGCTCCATTTCCAAGAATTGTTGCCCCTATAGCTGCAACGATACTCTCAGGACTGGAGATTTCTTTCCAACTCTTAGTAGATAGGTCTGTGCATATACTCGGGCCACTTGTGAGTTGTAGCCAATCTGTGATAGAGGAGCAGGCTTTAAATCCTTGGATAGACTGATCAACGCTCTTCCCAAATCCGGGTATTTTATTCAAAAACGAATCTTGATCAGGCTCTGGAAGAGGAGTTGTATAAAACTGAATAGATTTTTGATAGGTGTAAACAGAGGAGCACACTCCTCCTGCAATTAAAGTGAGTCCACCTGCTAAATAAGCGCCAGACAAGGCTAGTTTGCTGCTGGTTCTAAAAAGAGTTTCAGCAAAGTTAGAATTTTGTGGTGCTATTTGAGTTGCCATCTGATCCTCTGGGTTGAAAAGAGGTAAAGAATAAAGCCAGATTGTAAATTTTAGATAAAGATAAAAGCAATAAATATTTTTTAAAAATATGACTTCCTATGGGTTGCCTTTGACTTGATGAGGAGATCATCATAAATAATTTGGAGATTTATTTTAAATCGGGTATATACGTCCCTTTATCCAATTAAATTAGCGAGAAAACCATGAAAGTTAAGAAAAGACCTAAAAGATTTTTTGTTCATATCTTTGTGCTCCCTTTTGCACTTGCGATGATTGTACCCTTCCTTATATTTGACATCTGCATTTCCCTTTATCACCGTATAGCCTTTACCATTTGTGGGATGAAGAGAGTGAAGAGAAAACCTAACTTTAAACTTGATCAAAGAAAAATTGCAATGCTGGATCGTAAAGAGCGATTTTTTGCTCTTTTGCTTCTCTATGCAAATGGGGTTTTAAACTATGCTAAAAAGATCTTTGCAGAAAGTGAGCAGTATTGGTGCCAGCCTAAACCTTTAAAAGGTGGACAAATGATGATGGATAAAAATCAAATGGGGTCTATGAAAATGATGATGATGCAACAGCAAATGGCGAGAAAAAAACCGAAAAAAAAGAAAAAATAAGTCCTTATGAAAGATGTCGAAGTTGAGGTCAAAGTCGACTTAAACCTTAAACGATTACTAAAACAAGAAGATCTTGATAAAGACCTTCGCATAACGGTTGAAGATCGAGGCCCAAAATGTTTTTTAATCGAGGCTTTAGATGGCAAAACTTTTGAAGTTAAAGGGCACTATTATTTATCTAACCTTCTGCAAATTCTTGCGCATGCGCATCAAAACAAACAAAGAGAGATCACTCTAAAAACAAGTGAAATCTTTTTAAATCCTGTAGACCATCTCTCTTTTCAAATTAAAGAGTGGCACTGGAATGCTTTAACAAGGACTTTAGATGAGAGCGGAATTATAGCTCTTCTAGAAGACAGTAAAACAGACTCCAAAAAAAAGAAGAGACTCTACATACCCTTCAATGATGAATTAGCTTTTAATCTTTTTGATAAGGTGGCAAAAAAGCATCCTTATTTGCATCTACAGATTATCAGACTTCCAAAAAAGATCGACCTAGACCTTTTTAAAAAGTTAGATCAAAAACCAGGTCTCTTAAGTTTAGCTCTAGATCCTAAGACCCAAAAAGGAAAACCCTTTATTGTGCCAGGTGGACGCTTTAATGAGCTTTACGGCTGGGACAGTTATTTTATTATATTGGGCCTTTTGCAAGATGGTCGTATAGATCTTGCCTGTTCAATTTTAGATAACTTTCTTTATGAAATAGGGCACTATGGAGCGATTTTAAACGCAAATAGAACCTATTTCATCTCAAGGTCGCAGCCTCCTCTTTTTACTTCAATGCTTATTGAAGTGTTAAAATATTTGCCTGAAAATAAATCGACAGATCTCTTTGTTGAAAAAGCGCTCAATGCTGCTATAAGAGAATACGAAACAGTTTGGCGTCATCCAGATAGAGAGACTGCGTCGGGGCTTACACGGTACTTTGGACAAAACCTAAAAGAGCCCATAGAAGTTGAAAAAGGTCATTTTGATTCCATCTATAAAAAACACTCCAAAAAAGCAGAAATGAACCCTGCAGCTTTTAGAAAAGCATACTTAAATGGTGAAGTTCAAAACGAAGAACTAGACAACTACTTTGTCCATGATAGAGCTATGAGAGAGTCAGGACACGATACGACAAATCGTCTGGTTAACCAAGGCGCTCATCTCAACACAGTAGATCTTAACAGCCTCCTTTACAAATACGAAGACGATATCGCAAACCTCATACACCGATTTTATAAGGGCTCTTTTGTAGACCATGAAGGCTCCACTCAAACAACTAAAGAATGGAAAGCAAAAGCTGAAAAAAGAGCCCAGCTTATGATAAAACTTATGTGGGATGAAAAAAGGGGACTCTTCTTTGATTATGACTTTAAAAAAGAAAAACGGACCGACTTTGAAAGCGCCACCACTTTCTATCCTCTTTTTGCAGGTTTAGCGACTCCTAAAATAGCTGAAGCGCTTATTGAAAAAGGAGTTCCTCTCTTTGAATCGCCCGGAGGGCTAGTCTCTACAACAAAAACTTCAAGAGGAGCCGTTTCTGAAGAGAGACCTCAAAGGCAGTGGGACTATCCATTTGGATGGGCTCCCCATCAAATGCTTTTTTGGGAAGGCGCTTCTAATTACGGATACAATTCAATTGCTGGGCGTCTAGCTTATCGCTGGCTTCACATGATCACTAAAGAGGCTAAAGATTATAATGGAGTTTTAGCTGAGAAGTATGATGTAGTTAAATGCACACACAAAGCCAAAGCTGAATATGGAAATGAAGGGGTTGACTTTGGTCTTTATCCCAACGGGGGATTTGGCTGGGTAAATGCTTCTTATCAAGTAGGGCTTGGTCATTTATCTAAGGAAGAGAAGGAAGCTTTGAAAAAACTCACTCTCCCTGAGAATATCTTTAAATAAAAAATAGAATTCCCATCCCAATTAAAAGCACAGCTAATGAAACCCTTAAAATGGAGTTAGAGGCTTTGTAGCAAAAAGAGGCTCCTATGGGGCTTGCTATGATAGTTGCTATGCTTAATGCGATTAAAGCGGGGATATTAACCACTTCATTGAAAGAGGTACCAGCTCCTTTTTGAGCGAAGAAAAAATAGGAGGCTGTTGCAATCAGAGCTAGTGGGACGATGCACATAGACGAGGTTGCAACAGATGAATGGGGCGAGTATCCAAAGAGTATGAGAGCTGGGACAATGAAAATCCCTCCTCCAATTCCTAAAAGAGAGGCCACGTAGCTCACTATAATTCCAAGAGATATGTAGACAAATGGATTTTCAAGTGGAGGTTTAGAATCTGCTTTTTCAGCATTCATAGGCTTGAGTTTCAAAATGAGGTAGAGCCCAATTAAAATCTCAAAAATTGCAAGGACGAGTTTTAGGCTACTTGGTGGAAGAGTTGAAGAGGTGAGGGGACCTAAAATAGATCCGATTAGGGTTCCTAAAAAAATCCATCCAAATATTTTCCAACGGATTTTTTTCTTAACAGCGTGAGCTATTGCAGATGCACCCGATGTGAAAATCATTACACAAAGAGAGGTGGCAATCGCAAGGTGCAAAGGCTCTGTGTAGCCTAACCAGGAAAAGAGCCAATAGAGCACAGGCACAATAATAAAGCCGCCGCCAATGCCTAAAGTTCCAGCAAAAAAACCGGCTATTAAACCTAAGACAGAATAAAAGACCCAAAAGAGAAATGTCATTTTAAGTATCCTTATGAGGAGAAAATTTATTTCTAGCTAAGTAAGAGAAAAGGTAAGCTGCACATAGACTCAAACTAAATGCAGGAATGATTTCAGGGATTTTGAGTTTAAACATTGTGTTGATCTGTGTCCACAGAGCCGCTGTAATCGCTCCTGTTAGAAGAGCTGCAATAGCTCCGTGGCGATTGATCTTTTTGGAGTAGAGAGAGAGAAGAATAATCGGCCCAAAAGAGGCGCCAAGTCCCGCCCAAGAGTAGAGCACTAAATTATAAATAGAAGAGACTCTATAGAAAGCTATAAAGAAGGCTAAGAGAGCCATGGCTAGAACAGCTGCGCGAGAAATCCAAAGAAGCTCTTTAGCTTTCGCCTTAGGCTTAAAAATCCGTTTGTAGATGTCTTCAGAAATCACACTTGCTTGCACAAGGATCTGAGTTTCCATTGTAGAGATAGAGGCTGCAATAATACCACAGAGAACGAGCCCTGCTACAAAGGGAGAGAAAAGGTCTTGGGTCATCTTAATGAAGATCAACTCTGCATTTCCGACCCCACTTTTAAAATATCCAATTGCCACAATAGCAGAAAATGTAGCTGCGCTCACCACAAAAAACTGATAGGTTGTTCCAAAGTATTTTGACTTATACATCTCTTTTGGGTTTTTCAAACCCATAAACTTCGTCAGGATGTGAGGTTGTCCAAAATAACCCAGTCCCCAACTTAAAATAAGGCCGATAATGGTGAGCCACTCAGAAAACGCTAAAGAAGGAACAAATTTTAGGGAGATATGCCTTAAAGCTGCTCCTGCCTGAATAGGTGCTGTGCCACCAAGTTTTGTCATCGCAACAATAGGAACGAGAACAATCATCGTGACCAAAAAGAGTCCCTGAAAAAGATCTGTCCAAGCAACTGTGATATATCCGCCGAAAATTGTATACAAAACAGCTATTAGGACTCCGATACCAACTCCCCATCCGTAAGGGATTTTAAAGACGATATCAAAGACAAGGCCAAGTGCAACTAAAGAAGAAGCGACATAAAAAGTAAAAAACAAAATACAAATTAAACCGCTTGTCACTCTTATAAAACCAGAGTGGTCATGGAACCTGTTTTCTAAAAAAGTAGAGAGGGTCAAACTCTTATACTCTTCAGTCATAGTACGTAGCTTAGGGGCAATAAAGTGCCAGTTTGAAAACAT